>CAZZDA010000030.1:0-12272 GCA_964652585.1 uncultured Gammaproteobacteria bacterium
AGTCGTAACAAGGCATCCGTAGCGGAAGCTGTGGATGGATCACCTCCTTTCTAGGAGTTAGGTGTTGGAGACGATTGTTATACCTCACGAGAAGCTTGGCTTCTTATATATAACAACCGTACTCCACATAGAGTCGATCTACCAAGCATGCTCTTTCGCGTACATGTTGTTACGTAAAAGAGTGGTAGGGTCATTATTGCATTCGTGATGATGGCAAAAAAATGCATACTAATCTATGCAATATATTTTCTTCAGATTTGGCGCGTAGTGATTCTGTCACCTTTCAATTGTGAAAATACGAAACAAAACCACACTGGTATAGTGTGGTTTTGTTGTAAAAAATAGCCCCGGCGCAGCTAGACAACGCCGGGGGAAAGGATGAACGAAAGATGCTGAGGTGCTACCGCCGAATAGTAACATCGGCGGTTTCGTTCACCTGGAATAAGAGATGGGGCGGGGCGATATCTGCCTCACTCTCATCTGCGGACAATACTTTTCCTGCGGATGGGTCAAAAAAATAGTGAGTAGTGCCGGGTGTCACACGACGTCCGACACCCGAACACTCACTGCCATCCTTGCGGCGGTGGTAGCCGTACAGCTCGTGCCCTTCAGAATTGTCCAACTCATCTCCGATGAGCGTTGGATCCTGAAACACAGGTGCGGAACAATCACACATTGTGCACACAGCGATGGTAATCATGGCACATCCTCCGCTTAAGTTAGTTGAAAAAATGTACAAAACTTATATGTATGATACTATATTTGCAAACATTTGTCAACAAATTAAAAAACTGCTATACTCTCTTACATAGCACATAACGCACAGTAATATATGTTCAATTCTCTTCATCCTTGGCTGCAAGCAATTATCGTTTGGTTCGGGTTTTTTTTACTATCACAAATAGTTATTATTATTTTTGAAAAGATCTTCTGGCGCTGGGCGCGAAAAACAGAAACGGATTTTGATGATCAAATTATCCGCGCAATCAAAAAACCGCTCTACTTTATTGTGCTGGTGGTCGGTCTTCGTTTGGGAATGGAACGGCTCAATTGGCAAAACGGCTTAGTGCATCAAATAGAAAATGTCCTGAAAACATTTGTTATTCTTTTTATAACGCTTATTGCTATTCGCGTGGTGAATTTACTCTTCACGCAATGGCAGCAGACATGGTACAAGGAATTTGATCTTCATGTTGATACCCAGCTCATTAAGATATTTCACCGTTTTTCCCGTATCCTTTTTTCAATAGTTGGTGTGTTGTTTATTTTGGATGTGTGGGGAATTGAGATAGGACCATTTTTGGCAAGTTTAGGAATTGCGGGCATTGCGGTTGCTTTTGCCTTACAAAAAACGCTTGCGGACGTGTTTGGCGGCGTGTCGCTTGTGGTGGATCGTTCCTTGCGTGTAGGAGATGTCGTATCAGTTGATAATGATACGACGAAAGGTAAGGTGGTGGATGTTGGTTTGCGTTCTACTAAGATAGAAACTTTTGATCACCAGATCGTTATTGTGCCAAATAGTTTAATGACCAATTCTGCTATTCTCAACTACGGTCAGCCGGATCCAACTATTCGTATTGTCGTTCCATTCGGCGTTGCTTATGGTACGGATGTTGAAAAAGTGCGCGGCAAAGTATTGGAGGAGTTAAAAACACTGCATGGCTTTTTGGAAAAACCGGGACCACTCGTGCGATTTTTGGAAATGGGAGAATCTTCACTCAACTTCAAAGCGTATTTTTATATTGGTGACTATACCCAGCGCTTGAACGCGGTGAATGAAGCGACGACAAAAATCTACAACCTCCTCCAACGTGAGGGTATAGAAATTCCCTTCCCGCAGATGGATGTGCACGTAAATCACGAAACGCATAACACGTAGCACATAATAAAAAAAAACTTAAAAATCCTCGGCTGTTGCCGAGGATTTTCTTTCCTTATCTTTTCCAAAAGCGGTGTTTGGTATGTGTACTGTAATAATGCAATGCCATTATTATTGCATAAAGGACTATGGTGGCAAGAAGGATAGTAGTGAGTTGATCAAAATGTGCAATTGCCTGTTCACCAAAATAAGTAAGTGCGATAACCGTTGGTGTAATACCGGCAACGGTTGCTATAAGAAAAAAAGAAAAGCGCAGATGTAATGCTCCTGCGGCATACGAGAGCAGATCAAGCGAGGTCAAAGGATTGAGTCGTAACAGGAATACGCCCCAACTGCCTTTATGGCGCAGATATTCGGCAAAACGTGATGGTTTTTTACGCGAAACTTTTTTTCGCAAGAACATACCTTCAAAGTAGGCGATAGTAGATCCTAGTGCGTTACCTATTAAAATGTAAGCAGCGCCCAAAAGCGGGTGAAAAAGAATGCCGCCCAAGGGATAAAGCAATGGTCCGGGGATAATGCCAATAACTACTTCAATAACAACAATAAATATAAAGACAAGGCTTACAAGCGCGAAGTACTCTGTTTGGAGTTGGGCGCCGAGTGCGGAGGTGTTGTTGTGCAAAAGCTGATACGTAATGCCGTTCGTGGCATAATCAAAAACAACCCAAGCGATCAGCAGGAGAAAAATGACATTGTTTATCTTGAGGAGTAAGAGTGAGCGTTCTTTCATGGTATATGGCGGTGATGTGCATAGTATAGCATTTTCTCGCTCTTTTTTCTTGTTGACCTTCGGTATACTTCTTGCTATAGTGTGGACGTTCGAGGGTGTGTAGCTCAGGTGGTTAGAGCGCAGCTCTGATAAAGCTGAGGTCGATGGTTCGAGTCCATCCACACCCACCACGCCGAGGTAGCTCAGTGGTAGAGCGAAGGACTGAAAATCCTTGCGTCGGCAGTTCAATCCTGCCCCTCGGCACCACGCAAAATTTTTACAAAACAGCACCATATGCATAGGTGTTGTTTTGTTTTTAAACTTGTGGTAATGTTGTGAATGCGTCAGGGATTGAGATTAGTTTAAAAAGCTTTTTACATCCAATGATCACCTTTTCTGTCGGGGATTGGCGCAGTTGGCTAGCGCGCCTGGTTTGGGACCAGGAGGCCGCGAGTTCGAGTCTCGCATCCCCGACAGAAAAGGTGAATGTATACTGTCCTGTATGAACAGTTTCCGCCAAAGGCGGACCCGCCTCTGGCGGGGGCTAGCGCGCCTGGTTTGGGACCAGGAGGCCCCGGGTTCGAGTCCCGGCACCCCGACCAACGCAATATTTCTAAAAAAAATCCTCAAATATACTTGAGGATTTTTGAGTTGGAAGTTTTTGACCAATCGTTTATAATTTTCTATACTGTACTTTGTAAGAAGAAATATATAGTATGATACGTCGCAAAGAAATTATACAAGCACTTACCTATGTAACTAAACGGTACATACGGAAATTGCTGCTAAAAATACTGCGTAAACAAGCGAGCATTGCGTTTGTTGCTGCTTTTCTCATACTATTGCTTTTGATATTCACACTTGATGCTGTCACGAAATCTTCTGTAGGTACAGCGTCGCAACGTCATCAAGAGGTTGAATCGGTGTCAGTCTCAGCTACGCAGCACGATTTTCTTTCAGACAAAATAAGAGAAGATGTAATTGTTGAGCGCGTGATTGACGGTGATACCTTTGATCTTGTAGACGGAAGACGTGTACGGCTTATCGGAGTTGATGCACCGGAAAGGGGCGATCGATATTTTGCGGAAGCAACAGAGGCTCTTGAAGCATTGCTGAAAGAAAAGACGATACAAATTGAAAAAGATGAGAGTGATACAGATAAGTATACGCGACTCCTCCGCTATGTCTATATTGACGGAGTATTCATTAATAAAAAGCTTGTTGGTGAAGGGTGGGCACGCGCAAGAGCGTATTATCCGGATACGCGCTATCACAAGACATTGGAAGAAGCAGAACAGCGTGCGCAAGAGTTACGAATTGGCATGTGGCGGCAAGTATTACAAAACTAAATTTTCATGTCTCTATGAGCCAATACTATAATCCAAAACGAACGCGCAACCTTTTCAATCCGCAAGAAACAAAACCTTTCAAATTGAGTAGATCTAAAATAGATCTCTTTTTATCGTGCCCTAAATGTTTTTATCTTGATCGGCGCTTGGGCGTGGGAAGGCCTCCGGGTTATCCGTTTGCGCTCAACTCAGCAGTAGACGCTTTACTCAAAAAAGAATTTGACATTCATCGGGTAGGCAAGACCGCTCACCCGCTCATGAAAGCGTATGATATTGATGCGGTGCCGTTTCAACATAAAAAGATGAATGAGTGGCGTGAAAATTTTACCGGTGTACAGTACTTGCATAAGCCAATAAATTTTCTCGTCTTTGGTGCGGTTGACGATGTCTGGGTGAATCCGCAAGGCGAGCTTCTGGTAGTTGACTATAAAGCAACCAGCAAAGACGGGCAGGTGACGCTGGACGCCGAGTGGCAGATCGGCTACAAGCGGCAGATGGAGGTGTATCAATGGCTGTTGCGCCATCAACCGGATAATTTTACGGTGTCAGATACGGGTTACTTTGTGTACTGCAATGGCAAAACCGATGAAGAAGCGTTTGATGGAAAGCTTGAGTTTGATATAACCGTCATTCCGTATACGGGAGATGATAACTGGATAGAAGAGGTGTTGCCGCGCGCGCATGCGTGTCTTATTGCTGATACACTTCCACAAGCACATAGTGATTGTGATTACTGTCAATATCGGGAAGCGGTACGTGACGTGGTAGAAGGAGTGTAGTATCTTTGCGAACAAGTCATTCTTTGTGTATACTGTAACTAGTATCTATGACCTCAAACAGCATAAAAAGCCCAAAAGGCAATGGATTTAATTGTGAAGGAAGTATTATTCACTACATGATCAATGTACCTGTAGACGAGCAGGAAGCACTTTGGCTGCACAATGCTGGAACGCAGTGCATTGATAAAAAGAAGATATCTCTTATATTGATCGATATTCAAAAATCAACACAGTTCTCCGCGGCGGCGCGAAAAATATGGGTGAAATTTCTAAAAAATCCTCGTATTAAAAAGGCGGCAATATTCGGTGGGAATGTGTTTGTAAGGACGTTGGCATCATTTGTGATCGCTGCGGCAGGCAAAAAGAGTATTAAATTCTTCTCGACAAGAAAAGAAGCACTTACCTGGCTTGATCAATAACATACAAAGGTCGAATATTGTTTATCATATAAAAGTATATACATATGAAAAAACTTACCTGTAAAGATGTTGGTGTTGATTGCGATGTGGTATTTGAAGCTGCAACTGATGACGAGGTTATGCAGCAAGCGGCAGAACATGCGGCAAAAGAGCATAATCTTCCTGAAATTCCTTTGGAGCTCGCAAAAAAATGCCGCGCAGCAATAACCGACGCATAACCGACAAACAGATTCATGCCCTCTCTCAAACATAACGGACTTGATGTACTTCTCTCTTTTATCGCAGAAGGTCTTATTTTATTTAATAGCAAGGGAAAAATTACTTTGGTCAATCCTCATGCGTCACTCCTCTTGGATTATACGAGTGAAGAGCTTGTAGGGAAAGAGCTTGATCGTGCGTTTAAGATATATAGTGGAAAAAAACTGCTCACGCCATCGCAGCGCATCGCAGCAACTGTTTTGAAAAAAAACACCGTATTTACTACACCAAAGGGAAAGACGATATACTTTGAAGCACAGAGTAAAAGAGTCTTTCCTGTTTTTGTTTCCGCAAAGGACTTAATAATTAATGGCAGAAACAGTGGAGCATTGGTCTTTCGTGATATTACCACGGAAAAAGAGCTCAAAAGCTATAAGCGCAATACGGCAAAAAAACTGGCAAAGCTGACGCCGTTGCTGCAAAGAACGGCAACAGGCAGTTTTTCACAGCGCGTGAAGATGCCTACGCGGGAGGATGAATTCACCGAACTGCTCGTTGGACTCAATCTCATGATTGATGACTTAGAGGAAATTGATAAAACGCGAAAAGAAGCAGAGCGTAAGCGTCTTGCCGCTGTCAGAAAAGCGGAGCGGGAAAAAAGGCGTTTGACGGAAAAATATTCCAAAGAGCTGGAACGGAAGGTGGATCTTCAGACAAAAGAAATTCAGCAGTCAAAGATCCATACAGAAACCATTATTGAAAATCTTACCAGCGGTCTTATTGAGTATAGACATGATTTTACGGTAGTGCGTATGAATCGTGCCGCGGAGAATATTCTTGGCATTGGGAGAAAGCAGGTGATAGGTCATAAGGTGGCGCCCAAAGACAGCCGTAAAAAACGATGGCGATCGCTTGTGGCAGTAACCTATCCTACGCTTGCTGCAAAAGCACATACCATTGATCATAAAACAGCCGGGTTCATGCAAGAAGGAGTGACGGTGACAGAGATCACCATTGAACATCCTATTGACCGTGAATTACAGGTGATAACTGCGCCGGTGGCGGCAAGCGATCCAACCACGAAGAAGGAAGGATTTATTAAAGTGTTGCGTGATGTCACGCGAGAGAAGGTTATTGCGCGCAGCAAGAGCGAGTTTATTTCCATTGCCGCGCATCAGCTGCGTACGCCGCTCTCGGCGGTCAAGTGGGCGATGAGCATGGTGATGGAGGGGGATATGGGCGCGCTTAACAAAGAACAAAGAAAACTTTTGGATCGTGGGTACAGTACGAATGAAAAAATGATCGCACTGGTCAATGACTTGCTCAACGTCGCGCGTATTGAAGACGGGCGTTTTGGCTATGCTTTCTCAAAAAATGATTTGGTGAAAACTGCGGAAGAAGTGGTAAGCAACTCCTCGCTCGCCGCAAAAGAAAAAGACGTGAGTCTTATTTTGCAGCGGCCGAAAGAAGCGTTGCCGCACTTTGTGTTTGACCATGACAAAATTACTTTAGCGCTCCAGAACCTTATTGACAATGCCATTAAATACACGCTATCGGGAAAACGTATTACCGTGTGTATTCGCAAGAGCGGTACCTCAGCCGAGGTGGCTATACAAGATGAAGGGGTGGGAATTCCCGAGAACCAACTTGACCGACTCTTTACAAAATTTTTTCGCGCAACCAATGTTATCCATATGCAGACATCCGGTTCGGGGCTTGGGCTTTTTATTGTGAAAAATATTATTAAACGGCATGGTGGTACGGTGAGCGTGGACTCCGAAGGAGGTAAGGGTACAACTTTTACATTCACACTTCCTTTACAAGCGCGCCGCATTCCAAAAGAAAATACACTAACCGATTATTAATATGAAACCATATTATGTCCTTGTTATAGAGGATGATGTCACACTCCGCGAAGTGTTGGTGGAGAAGTTGAAAAAATCAGGCTATAAAGCACATGGCGCGGTAGACGGCGTTGAAGGACTTGAGTTTATGCGCGAAACACCGCCCGATTTGGTGTTGTTGGATATTCTTATGCCGCGCAAAGACGGCATGCAAGTACTGGAAGAAAAAAAATCTGATGCAGCTATCAAAGATATTCCGGTGATCATTATCTCCAACTCCGGACAGCCGGTGGAAATAGACCGCGCCCGTGAATTAGGTGCTAAAGATTTTTTGATAAAAGCGATATTTGAGCCGAGCGAGGTGCTGGAAAAAGTGGAAAAAGTGCTCGCAAGTGAAGGCAAAGTTTTGTCATTAGAAAATAATACGGAAAAGACTGCAACAACCGGCAACAAATCAAAAAGTAACACCTCTATTCTTGTTGTGGAAGATGATCAATTCTTGCGTGAGCTGATATCGCAAAAACTTCTAGGCGAAGGGTTTCAAGTAGAAAGTGTTATAGATGCAAAGAACGCGTATGAAGTTTTGAAAAAAAATATTCCTGATATCATGCTCTTGGATATTATTCTTCCCGGAGAGAGCGGCTTTAGCGTTTTGGAAAAGGTGAAAAAAGATCCTCGTACGGCTGCGATTCCCGTGATCGTGTTGAGTAATTTGGGACAAAGAGAGGATGTCACAAAAGCGATGGCACTGGGCGCGGAAGAATTTTTGGTGAAAGCAAATTTTACGCCCGACGAGATTGTCACGGCGATCAAGAAAGTGTTGAAGTGATGATATACAAGTCACTTTCTTGACAGGCGGGATAAGCAGAGCTACACTGTAAAAGTCTTTATTATACAAATTTAGCATTACTTGGGCAGGTGATTACTTCTCAAAACGCACAGCGCTTTTTCTTTTTGTTGCATATGTTAGTGGTCGCTATAATTGCGGGCGTGTTTTTTGTGCATCCTATTTTTGTTTTTGGGGAAGTAGGAGTTGGAGAAGAAATAACGTCAGACACTGATATAACGATCATTACAGGAGAAAGTATTGTTGAGGGTACGGGGAATCGCTTTGTAGTAACAGAAAGCAGCTATCTTGACGTAACACTTGAAAGCAGCGAACGTATTACCGCGCGGCTTGAATCTATGCCGGAAATGCTGATACTTGAACTTGAGTCTGCGATCACAACCGCTACAACCACACAACTTACTTTCTCTAGACTTGCTTCAACTACTACCTATTATCTCTACACTGACGGTTATGAAAATGGAGTGTCATTTACCACTGATGGCGCTGGTTCATACGAGTTTGCGCAGGACATAAGTACGCGGCACCTTTTATTCATCCAGCCTCGCAAGAGCACTAAAATTTTACGTGATGACGCAACAGGCGGAGATTGTATATTGATTGGTGATTGGGATGTTGCGGTCAAAACCTGTACGCTTACGACAGACGTTGGAGAATCAATACAAATAAAAAATAATGATATCACGCTTGATGGTAATGGACATACAATACGTGGAAACGGGACGGGGATTGGCGTATATGTACAAGGAAATTACGCGGAGTATTTGACGGATGTTGTTATCGCTAACCTGACGATTGAAAATTTTTCAATTGGGATAAACACTCGATACGTGAAAAATAGCATGCTGGCAAACAATGTCATTCGTTCCAATCAAAGCGGCATAATCATTGCCAGAGGTAATGAGCTGATCGTTAAGGATAACGCGATTGCGAACAATAGTATGTATGGCGTGCGGTTTGATTTTGCAAAAAACACTACATTGCGTAATAACGCAATAAGCGGCAATACGGAAATGAGTTTGTATTTACAACAACAATTGGACGAATACTATGATCAAGATATTGACGCCAGCAACACTCTTAACGGCAAATCGATAGTATATCTCGTACGTGCGCGTGATATGGAGTACGGTGCGGAAGATCAGGTTGGAATTTTTTATTGTATATTTTGCGAGAATGTGGTGTTGCGAGATGCTGAAATTACTGATAATAATGTCGGGGTGTTTTTGTGGAAATCCGCAAATGTGCAGGTAAGAGATACCGTGTTAAGCCGTAATGATTATGCCGTTATGGCGTATTATTCAAACAATAATACTTTTACCAATATCACTGCTGACGCTAATTCGTTTCGGGGATTTCTTTTTGACCACGCAAAAAACAATATTGTTCAAGAATCATCCATAACCAATGGCTATATTGGCATACAGTTGAATACCGGATCCAACGGCAATACGATGAAACAAAACACGATAACAGACAATCGGTATGGCACGAGTCTCTATGATGTGGCTGACAATACTTTTACGGGTAATATTTTTGCAAATGAAGTTGGTGTGCAGTTTTCTCGTGGAAGCGGCGGCAATATGTTTGTACAAAATGACTTTTCCAATGGGATACAAGTACATAGCATAGGAACTCACTTTCAATTCTCAAATATTTACGCCCTCCCTCTCCCTGTTGGCGGCAATCACTGGAGCGACTACGACGAGCACGCGGAAGGATGCTTTGACGCAGACGCGAATGTAGTGTGTGATATGTCTCATGAGTTTTCCGTTGGTGTTGACGCTTTTCCGTGGGTTACGGCAGATGTATTGCCCGTGCCGAAGAACGGACATTCCAGCGTGGCGTTTTTGCCCGGACTGCAGGCGAGCCGTCTGTACAAAAAGCAGGAATCATACGGCACGGAATTTGAAAACACGCTTTGGGAGCCGAATCACAACGGAGATGCGGAAAAGCTGTTTATGGACAAGAATGGAATAAGTATTGATCCGGATATTTATACGCGTGAGGTGATTGACGAGGCGAACGGTTTTAATATTTATCTGAAGTTCATGCTGTCAATGGACAAGCTGGTGGATGATAATGTGATCAATGAATGGAAGGCGTTTCCCTACGATTGGCGCATGGATTATGAGGATATTTTACGTGATGGCGTTGTGGTAGGCGATGGCGCTGCAACCACAACTATGAACATTGTGGAAGAGCTGGAGCGGCTTGCGGCGGATTCCGCTAGCGGCAAGGTAACAATAATCGCGCATAGCCACGGCGGATTATTGGCGAAAACACTTTTGCGCGAGTTGGAAGCACAAGGGAAAGCGGAATTGATTGATAAGTTAATTTTGGTGGCGTCACCCCAACTTGGCACGCCAAAGGCTGTTGCCTCACTTCTGCACGGCGACGGGCAGGATCTGCCGAAACATATTGGCGTGCTGCTGAACAAGAAAAATGCACGGGAGATGGGAGAGAACATGCAGAGCGCGTACAATCTTACTCCATCGCGTGAGTATTTTCACGTGGTGAATGTCACAGAGCAGCCCATGATAGTTTTTGACCCGTCAGTAAGTTATATTTCCGGTTTTGTGGTTGAGTATGGGGATGGTATTTCAACTTTTGGCGATTTGTATGACTTTTCCGTTGGCGCGCGCGGCACGCGAACCGAACCCGTGGCAAATGACACCGACACCCCGAATGTTTTGGGCGTGAACTTTTTTGATCGCGCGATTGAGGTGCATAACGACTTGGACGCGTGGATGCCTCCCGCGCATATTGAAATTACCCAAATTGCAGGGTGGGGATTGGACACGGTGCGCGGCATAGAATATTCCGCAAAACCGTGGGACAGGGATTTAAGCCACTTGGATAGGAAGCTGCTTATGACTTCCGACGGCGACAAAACCGTCGTCTCCCCCAGCGCGACGTATATGGATGCGGAGACGTTTTATGTGAATTTATTTGATCATAATGCAGAAATATTTTTTGGTAAACGTAGCCACGCGAGTATTTTAGAAGTTAAACCCCTGCAAGATCTAATTAAAAATATTGTTGAAGAAAATATTGACACCAATACTCTTCCAAGTCATATTACTACTACAAAGCCTGTTGAAAATAAGTCTCGTCTTCGTCTTGCCATCCATTCGCCGGTTTCTATTGATGTTACTGACAGCTATGGCAATCAAACGGGACTGGTTGAAAATACTGACCCGAATTCTGACTTACAGGGTGTGGAAGAGCAGATACCGAACAGCTACTACTTACAAATCGGCGAGCATAAGTACGTGGGACTTGATACGAGAGATAACTATACTATTGAGCTCAAAGGACAGCGTACGGGAGTTTTTACTTTTGAGATTCAAGAAGTATTAAACGACGTGGAAATAGCAACCACTACTTATGTCACTATTCCCGTGACTGCAAGTACCACGGCAACACTGACGCTCTCAACAATAGCAAGCTCAACCGATATGGTTTTGGATATTAACGGCGATGGCATTACCGATTTCACACTTATACAAAACTCTGAACCCGATGTAAAAATGTCTCTTGCCATACTTAAACAGGTGATACAGTCGCTTGACGCGGAGGAAAAAGCAAAAAAGAAACTTATCAAAAAAATACAGAAGGTAGAGAAAAAGCTGAAAAAAGAAAAATATGAAAGCGCTTTGGATAAAACAGATGATTTCATGGAAGACTTGGAAAAAATGATAGGAAAACATGACGATGCACACGAAGATGATGAAGACGAAAAAGAGTATGAAAATGATGATGATAAAGAAAAAGAAGACGACCATGAACATGAAAAAGACGATGAAAAGCAAGATATTATCAAAGAAGATGCAATATATTTATTAGACATTGTTAGACAGGTACGTGAACAATTGTTATACTATACCCATGGATCACACAAAGACGATTAAAAAATTTCTCCTGTTGTCGATTATAGGATTGATTGTTGGATTTGTATTTTCTTTTCCGGTATCTATAGGTATTTGCGATCAAGAAGCACGATTTAATTGTGTACATCCTCTTATTACAATAGGGCAGCCACTTGTTGTAGGATCGGCTACACTAAGTTTGGTATTTTTGTTTCTGTTATTTTCACTAGAACGTACATATAATTTGTGGAAAAAGTTCGCGAAAATATATTTGCCCATTGCTCTAATATTCATCATTCTTTCGCCGCGTTCATGCGACTTTATATGTTTTGATAAAGTTATTGCAACTACATGGCTGAGCGGCATCTATCTT
>CAZZDA010000031.1:0-12191 GCA_964652585.1 uncultured Gammaproteobacteria bacterium
AAGAGCAGACTCAGAAACAACTGTCTTTATTGGATTTTTAACCGGACACTAGTGTGACAATGTATAGAAGATATATGGAAGAGGGTGGTGCGTACTCTGCGTTTAGCACTATCGTTGAGCACAAACAATTCGCCAAAGGAGAAAACACAATGAAGAACGATTGTAAAATGTAGAGAATGTTGTTATTGCAACTCCCAGAGAGCGCAATAAAAGAAAGGGAGTCTGACGAGTAAATACCTCTCTTTACGTATCACAGATGAAGGAAGAAAAAATGTCGAAACTACCAATTTATCTACTGAACGAGTTGGGGGGATGCACTGGAAAGTGCCGGGTACACATACGAAGAAGTGTTCAGATTGCGACACTTCTCCGGACTTGGTGAGATTGTGGATGTGATGGATGAGCATGCCGAGATCGTTAGAGTCAAGCATGTCATCGACTGTGATGCCGACCCATTTGTTCCCAAAAACTGGACGGTTGCAGACCACATCAAGGGAGGGGCGATTGAGTGGGATAAGGATCGAATTTCCCTCCATGTGAGCGAAGGGCAAAAAGTAGAGCTATGGGAAAAAAGCATCACCGGAGAAGGTCTTTGGCAAGAGTTGCTCGGATTGCGATCTGAATATCTTGTGCTCAATGCCAATGTACTGGACTATCTACTTGCTCATCCGGGACTTATTCCGAAAAAGTGGAGAGATATCCAAGTGCATTTCTTTGGCACTACATACGTTAATACAGACAATGAGGTCTGTGTTCGTTGTCTCCACTTCCACAACGGCAGGTGGGACGATTACTACAATTTCAGATGTCTGATTCATGAATTTGGAAAGGATCATTATACAGCGCTGTATCCAGTGTGATGAGTAATGTCGAACATACTTTCTTGATCAAGCCTCTACACTTCTAAGGAGATGACCATGCGCACCATGCTTATCATTGGACTGTACATGCTCTGTTTTGTGTTCGCAACGGCTGATGCGGCTGTTCGTGAAATCGTCTCACTTCCTGACGGAGGATATGGCGTTGCACTCCATCATTTTGATGATCACATTCCGCCGCTTCCTGAAGGTGTAATGCTGTCAGACAAGATGGTGACGCGGCTATATGAAGGCGAGCTGGAACAGCGCTTCATTGAACGAAGTAATGTACTGCATTCAGCGCACATTGTGCTTTGGTGGTTGCCCGTTCAGATATCGAATAAGGTAGACGGACATCAGCTGTCATGGAATGACGATGACGGGAAGTGGAATTTTGTGGAAGCGTCGGCGCAGTATATTACTCATTGGACAGGGGTATTTTTTGCAGCGATAGTGATGCTGCCATTTCTATTTGTTCTGCTAACCGCAGTAGCTTTGGACAGCAACAAAAGCGTAAGAAATACTGCCGGAATGCTGTACGGATTTATTGCATGTGTTTCGGCGTTATACGGAATAGCCAGTCATTTTTCGGAGAACAATTTCGTAGAGTATCCGGTGACAATAGTAGCGTTTGCTTTCTGGATTGTTTCGTCGATATTTGTGAGCACGTATGTCCAAAAGCACGCCGGAGATAGTGAAGGAGCTGGGTTACTTGCTTTTCTGTCGACGATGCTACTTCCTGTGGGCGTTGCGATATTTCTCCATCTCGGGACCACTTTTCAAGACAAAACGCTCTACATAGTTGGTATCATTGCACTTCCGGCATTTCTTGGATGGCTGCTGAGGGTAGCTCTTGCGCGCGTTTTTCCCGCTACGCAAGAAGACAATCACACTTCCGCCACGTAAGCAACGGAAGGGTATATCTCACACTGTTCTTTTCACCGACCCTCGGTCTTTATCGACGAGGGTCTTTTCTTTTTAAAAAATTAGTCTTTATCCTGTAAGCAGTGTAAGAAAAAACTCCTCCCTTAAGGGAGGAGTTTTTAGTATGTACCTTGTTGCAGATTTATAAAATACCAAATCCTTTTGCCGCAAGGTAGAGGCCAAGAATAATCACCACAACACCGCCTGACTTATAACACTTCTTTTTATTGAGTATCTTAACCCACTGCTTAAACATATCTTTCGGTAAGAGGAGGTAAGCAGCACCTTTGAAAAGCGTCAACCATCCTATAATGGTGATTATGACGCGCCAGCTGCCTTCCCACACATTATGGCTTGCCACAAGGAGAAGTCCCAAGACGAGAATCATAGATCCGCCAAGAAACATAAAACGCGTGTCCGTAATAAAATCATCCATCACCTTGCGAAGCACTTTGTAATTGAGTAGGAGCGAGGCTCCTATGACTATAAAGTAGAGCCCTATTACTTGCGCGAGAAAAAGTGAGAGATCCATAAACATAGCTATTAAAAAATAATGATATACTTTATCTTAGTATAGCATGTTTCGCTAAAGGACTGATAGTGAATATTTTTGTAGAAAGTATAAAACCCGCCAATATGGCGGGTTTGTTGTATGTAGAATATAGGAATTCCCTAAAAATTTCTCTTATGTTGCCATGGGCCGTGCTTCGTTGACGACAATTGTCCTCTCATCTACGTTGCTCTCGTGAAGTGTTGACATGGCTTGTTGAGCTTCTTCTTCGGTGGACATTTCAACGAAACCGAATCCTTTGCTGCGACCTGAAAATTTATCCATAATCACTTTTGCTGATTCAACGGTTCCTGCCGCACTGAAGATCTCTTGAAGCTTGTCGTCAGTGACCTCGTAAGGAAGGTTGCCCACATATAACTTCTTTGACATAATGATTGTACGTATAGTGTGGTATATTCAATTCTTGCTTCGACCCTCGCATCTATTCAAGAGACTTTATCAAGAGTCTTTCAAGATGCTAACAAGGCATGTAAAGTGTAGCAAAAACATATATGATATACAAGAGAAATTGTGGTACTATGTGTTGTATTGTTCTACACTACACTACACTACACTAAGGAGAATATTATATCTCATCTATCTATGCATCATATTACAAGCAAAGACAATGAGCAGATAAAATTTTTGAGAAAGCTCAAGCAAAAAAAGCACCGGGAAAAGTATGGAAGATTTTTTGTGGAAAACGCAACTATGATTGCAGATGCTGCTCGTGCCGGATGCGTTTGTGAAAAATTGTTTTTGACAAATGAGTTTCAGAACAAACACGAAGAACTTATGCGCGTGTTGGAAAAGCATGTCGTGGAATCGCGGCAGTTTCTGATGATCGATGCGGTAAATAGATCATTCTCAAATCTTGAGACACCCTCGGGTATTGCAGCGGTATATGCACAACAAGAACAGGAGCTTGATTTCGCAGAATCTATTGTATATTTGAATGGTATTACTGATCCGGGAAACGTGGGAACGATCATTCGTTCTGCTGTTGCTTTTGGATTTTTCAATATAGTGGTTGATGAAGGGTGTGCCGATGTTACGAATCCTAAAACGCTTCATGCGGCAAAAGATGCATTTTTTAAAGTACGGATTTGTTTTGACAAAAAGAGAGAGGCGCTCAATACACTAAAAAAAGAAATGCCTATTATTGTGACAGAGATGCAAGGAATAAGTGATATACAAACGATCAAGAAGCGGAAGAAACTCTGTCTTGTACTTGGGAATGAAGCGCATGGCGTTGATGCGGATATACAAAAGCTGGCAGACGCATCGGTTGCCATTCCTATGAGCGGAAAAATAGAATCACTCAATGTGGCGAGTGCCGCGGCTATACTGTTATACGAACTTTCTAAAAATAAAAATTGACACCACCTTTTTTGTAGGGTAGGGTTAAGCAGGTTCTTTTTAATATAGCTCTTGCAAGAGAAAGGGGTTGAACATGCCAGCAATAGAGCAGTTGTTTTCAGGAGACGCCGGATGGATATTTTCTTTGGTTCTCGTAGGTATTGCAGTTTTGGTGGTTTGTATCGTGTGGTTGAAATTTCTGAATGACAGGGCAAGGCATCATATGTTGCGAGAAGTGAGAGCACGATGCGGGCACAAAACGCCGCTTGCAGGTATGTTGCATTGGGATGATAAAGATCATCCGGTAGCGTTGGCGCTACATACGACACTTGATGAAGAAATGGATGTTGCTTTACAAGGTGCTGACGAAGATTTTTTGAAGTCCGTTCCTCTACCTCCTTTGACGGACTATTGCATTCCTTGTTTGCAAAAAATGGTACGAAAATGTCCGTGGTGTCGTAAATCCATTATACCCAATGAAGCGGTGACACTTCGTCCAACCGAAAGCGTACCGGAAGAAATACAGGGAATTCTACTCGAAACATGTATAGGATTTGTGCCGCACTCGGTTATTATGGGATGTTCAAGAAATGATTGTGTGCGGGTTGCAAACCGGTTTCCAATTGCGTGGTGGAACGCACATGGCAACATAACGCCACATTCGCCAAGCTCTTTTTGCTATCGCCTCGACGATCTTAATCGTTTCCAACGGTACGCATTTGAATTTGGCTTCATGTTTGCACTTCCTGACGCAGATGGATGCACCGCGTTTGATAGAATGATTCGAGACGTGTCGGACGAGCCTTTTGTATGCGATGATTGCGATTGTTAAATGGTACATTTTGCTCTGCTTGTGAAAATCTTGCAGGGCTTTTTTTATTTCTTATCCTTTGCTATGCTTTGCAATATGATGTTCCAAGCCCCGAGCCCCAAGCTCCAAGTATTCGTCTTTGGCAACCTAGATCTTCAAGAAGATAATTTGCCGATGAGAATTTTACCGAAACTGAAAAAACGTTTTCCGAATGTTGGTTTTGTAGTGAGAGATCCGCATGAAGAGTGGGATATTCCGGAAAACATGATAGTTCTTGATACGGTTGTGGGTATTAAAGATGTGCGTATATTTTCCGACCTTAAAAAGTTTCAACCGCCGCCTCGCGTATCTATGCATGATTTTGACGCATATGCGAATTTACGCTTGCTGCAAAAATTAGGTAAGCTCAAAAAAATAAACATCATCGGCGTTCCACCGATGATGTCTGAAAGTGAAGTGGTAGGAAAGGTTATCGCTCTTCTTCGTCCCATGCTATCTTGAGAAAGTGTGAGGCACAGCTCATGCAGGGGTCGTATGCGCGAATGAGCTTTTCAATTTCATGCTGAATAATTTCTTTGGTCGTATCAGGTAGTAAGCTTTCAACAAGGCGTCCGATATCTTCTTCCATATTCAGCTGATTTTGTCCGGTAGGTACTACGATCTCTCCTTCTTTTACTTTGCCGTCGCTGCCAAGGACCACTTTATGGTAGAGCGTTCCGCGAGGAGCTTCAATAACGCCGATACCCGCCGCATCTCTCGGCGATTTTTTGATGATGGGCTCAGGTGTGATCTCGGTATTTTCAAGAATGTGTACTGCATGGTCTAAGCAATGGAGTATTTCAATAGCTTGCGCGAGGTTGTTGTGATAGATGTCAGTAGAAGGGAAAAGTTCAAGCACACTACCTAGCGTGCGCTGTGTCTTCTCGTATAATTTGTCTTTGTTGAGATTAATGCGAGCGAGCGAACCAACCATATACGGTTCTTGTTTGTGACGATAGCCGGATGCTTGCGAATAAGGGAGTACCACGTGTTCCAAATGATTGCGATAATCCTTTTCTTCAATACACACGCCTTTGCCCGTGGTGATGCAGCCGTCCAAAAAGCCGAAGTTATTGTCTTTGGGAACCAGTGCCATAAAATGTGTTTGTCGGTCAAAATGGAATGGCGCTTTTTCAAAAGTATCAATAAGCCGCAGAACTGCCGGACGCGCGGCTTTCAGTTTTTGGATGACTTTTTTCGTTTCTTCCGAGTCGGGATATTTGGTAAAGCCGCCAATGGTGGGGTAGAGTGCGTGGACCGATCTGCCGGAAACAAGTAGCGCTAAAAGATTGCCCGCTTCTTTAATTTGAAAACCGTCATGCAGCTGCTGATGTTGTTCGGGATCATCTTCATCAAAATCCAAAAACGCGTCTTTACCATAAAGATCTGGCATGACAAAGAGATAGAGATGCAATGCGTGGTCGCGAATATTGAGTCCGTACATGGTGAGCTTGCGCAAGAGGAGCGTTTGTTCGGTTGGGGTGATATCCAGCGCGCGTTCGCACGCTTCAATGCTACAGATCAGATGAGCGTTTGAGCAGGTGCCGCAAATACGCGCCAAAAGCTGTGGTACGGCGATAATGGATTTTCCTTGTATAGCCTCGGTATAAAAACGCTTGTATTCGGTGATGGCGAATTCCACTTTTTGTACTTTCCCTTTACGCACTTTCAAATTAAGTGCGGCGGCACCTTCTACTTTGGTGAGTTCTTCCATGTTGATATCTACGGTGTGCATACAACAATATGTGTTAGGAATTATGAGCTTGCTGAAACTCTTCAACAAGCATGGTGACTTTTTTCAAAAAATCATCTGGATTCATGGGACAGCCGGGAACTTCTATATCCACCTTTACCACATCTGATAGGCGCAGTACTTCAGGAAGTGCACCAAAGCGTGCTAAGAGAAATTCAATTTCTTGCTTTTGACCCTCAGAGAAACGATTACGTTGTCCGGAAGGCATTCCCGCAACGGCACACGCGCCTATAGCGACCAGTTTTTTTGATCGCTCACGTATTTCTTTGAGTTTTTTCTTGTGCTCAGGAGAAGCAATTGCACCCTCTACGAATGCGATGTCAAATTCGTCAAAAATATTGTGCGACTTTAAAACGCGTGCGTGCCGAAAGTCAAAGATCTTTTTCCACTCTTGCCAGTGCTGATTCATGAGCTCGGTCATAAGTACGGTTGAATCTTCGCAGCAAGAAAAAGAAAACCAACCGATCTTTATTTTTTCTTGAGGTGTTTTTTTTGAATCTTT
The DNA here is from genome assembly GCA_964652585.1 of uncultured Gammaproteobacteria bacterium. Classification (GTDB taxonomy): domain Bacteria; phylum Patescibacteriota; class Patescibacteriia; order UBA1544; family UBA1544; genus CAZZDA01. The sequence goes on from CAZZDA010000031.1 coordinate 6,796, forward strand.
AGTTTGTGGCATATATTTTATGTGTTTGCTGTAAGATTAGTCAGTTGAAAATTTGGATCTGCCAGTTCTCGTTTGTGAGCTATGACATTTGTTTGCTGTTCAACAAGTTTGGCGAGCGGTCCCGCGTCTTGCATGTGATTGATGAGTGTTGCGCCGATAATACGGTTGTTTTTCAAAATAATTCGTCCATAGGAACCCACTTCCGCAGATCCTCGGGTAATAATCTCGCGAGCGGGTGTGGTGCGAATATCGCCGACAAAGCCTATAACCATGCCGAAGCCGTGACTGGTATAGGAAGAGACGAGCTTGAAAGGTTCGTGCGTGCCAACCATATTAAGTCCTGCAGTTTTGCCCTGCATATGTGAGTTGGTCCAACTGACTTGCTGGATTTGCTCTTCTAAAATAAGATCGTTAAATTCGGTGACATCGCCAGCAGCCCATACATCTGGCGCGCTGGTTTCTAAATGCTCATTAGTAAGTATACCACGATTTGTCTTAATGTGTGAGCGTTTCAGCCAATCAAGATCATATACAACGCCAATGCCGGCAACAATCAGCTCGCAAGAAATTTTCTTACCGTCTTTGAGTGTTACGCTTGATACCATGTCATCGCCAATAACCTCTTCAACCTCTGCTTTGCGAAGTATCTTCACGCCATTGTCTCGCAGGACTTTTTCTATCATGCGTCCGGAAGTTTCGTCCAAAACCGGGTACCAAAAATAAGGCTCCAGCATGACGATAGTCACTTCAAGTCCCGCGCGGCGAAGCATATCGCACATTTCAAAACTAATAAAACCGCTGCCAATAGCGATTGCGTGTTTTGCGGATTTTACCCCTTCCATTATTTCTTTCGCGTGATCAAGTGTGCGCAGGTAGGTAACACCTTTTTTTTCAGCTCCTTGTACAGGCCACTTTCGCGCATACCCTCCGGTTGCCAAGAGAAGTTTCTTGTAGTGCAGTTTCGTGTTATCGTCAAGCATAACCACTTTCTTCTTGGTATGAAGTTTTGTTGCTTTTTTTCCGGTGAGAAGCGTTACGTTATTATCTTTGTACCATGTATCTTTTTTAATAAAAATTTTATTAAAGGGAATCTTTCCCAAAAAAAAGCCCGGCTTGGAGAGCATGATACGGGAGTAGAGAGGGTACGGCTCATCAGAGATGATGGCAATACTGCATTCGGGATCGTTGGCACGGATGGTTTCCGCCGCGGTCGTTCCCGCAACACCTCCGCCGATGATGAGGTGCTCAATAGTTTGTATAGACTTTTTTTGAGTAAAAGGGTTGAACATGGGAATAGAGAGAAAGCAAAGTCTTTACTATTCTAGCATTGCTGGCAGTGAAAAACAATATTTGCTTTTACATAGGTATTAGGGTAGGATATGAACATAAATGATCATTCACAACCAGTAAGCTATAGAAAGGAATAATACCATGCCCGAAGAAAAAACTTGGCAGGAAAAGCTGAAAGCTGAACCGTGCGATTGCGCAGGTGAAGTACGACCGGATCTTTTGGAGGAAAAAGGCGGACAAATCCGTATGACTCGAGCATATATGAATGCACTTTGGGGCCGTCCTCTTAATGAGGATATGCCACTTACAGGCGTAGGTGAAGGTAGTATGTGGCAAGAGGCGCGTCGTATTTCTGGTATCGTAGGTAGAGGCATAGGTGGAGTTGAAAGTCACCACTTGAATAGGAGTTATTCAGAAGGTATCAAACCCGCTCTTGAAGAAATTCACGGACGTTCATCGTTTGTCCGGGGCGAGTTCTGGATCACCTATGGTTCTCGTGCGTAATTTGCTCGTTTGCCGTCTTGTGTTGGCAGGGCGGTTTTTTATTTTCACCCTTACCTACCATCAGACAGGCGAAGACTTGGCGGAGGAGAGTAGATAGTGTAGAGTTATAGTATATGAACAGAAAAACCATACGTATTAACAAATATATAGCAGAATCCGGACATTGTTCTCGCAGGGAGGCGGACAAGCTTATACAAAGTGGCAAGGTCAAGATCGGCAATAAACTTGCAAAGCTTGGCGATGTCATGCAAAAAAGAGATGTGGTCAAGGTGGGCAATAAAGTAGTAAAGCCGGTGCGGAGAAAAATATATATTCTCTATAACAAGCCTGTAGGTTTTATTACCACAGCTTCCAAAGAAAGCACGCAAACTATTTATGACCACATACGTATTCCGGAAAGAGTATTTCCGGTGGGGCGACTGGATGTTGCGACTTCCGGATTGCTCTTACTTACCAATGACGGGCGCGTGGTCAATAGAATGCTGAAAGGAAGATATGGACATGAAAAGGAGTATGTGGCTACGGTTGATAAGGAAGTAACAAAAGAATTTTTGGAAAAAATGTGCAAGGGAATTGTGTTGGAAGAAAGAAAAACTTTGCCCGCGTCCGCGAAAAAAATTGCAAAACATGCTTTTTCTCTCGTGCTTACCGAAGGGAGAAACAGGCAAATTCGCCGTATGTGTGAAGAGTTAGGTTATGCCGTCAAGAAACTGCAGCGCGTGCGCATTTTGCACTTGAAGAATGAAAATTTACTACCCGGGAAATGGCGATATTTAACAGATAAAGAAGCGCATATGTTGCTGCGTACATTGCATATAGCCGCTAAAATAGACGATGTATAACAACTTGCTTGCTTGCTTGATCTATGATACGATAGCGGTGTTATGCGAAAGTATTACCTACTGCTTTTGACCATAGTACCGATACTTGTCGGTGTTCTGTGGCTGCTGGAAGATCGGGATACTACCGATATACAACCGCGCGATGAGGCGGTTGCTTTTGTTTCAGAAGCGCAAGCCGCGGATACGGAGCGTACGGAAGTCATTGTTGTTGAAGAGGGTATGACCTTTGGTAGTATTGCTGAAGAGGTTGGAATTGGCGGAGCTCTTGCTATGGAATTACTTCAGGCCGCGGAAGAGTTATACGATTTAACGACTATTCGTATTGGTAAGCCGCTGGCGTTTACCTTTGACACAACAAGCGGAGATTTGCTCTATCTTGTGTATGAGATCAATAGCGAAGAAGAATTGCTTATTGAAGAAAAAAATGATGTATGGACGGCTGTACTGAGACCGATTGCATACGATGTACGAATAAAAACGGTAACAGGCACGATCACCTCTTCGCTCTACGCGGCGGCATTAGAGCAAGGGATTGATGAGCGCGCGATCATTGGATTGGCGGATGTGTTTCAGTGGACGGTTGATTTTGCGTATGAGGTACAAAAAGATGATAGTTTTACATTTACCTATGAAGAGAGATATCGCGATGGCGAGTATGTCATGCCGGGCAGTATCTTAGCAGGAAAATTTGTAAATAATGGCGAAGAGCATTATGCGTTCTATTTCGCCCCGGATGATGAACATGAAGGATACTATGACGCAGAAGGGAATTCGGTGCAGAAAATATTCTTAAAAACGCCGGTGGCGTTTAAGTACATCTCATCCGGGTTTACGACAGGAGCGCGCTATGTTCCGGGATTTAATCAATATACTTCATCGCACAAAGCAATTGATTACGCCGCGAATACGGGAACGCCGGTGCGGTCTGTTGGTGATGGTGCGGTGATACTTGCCGGTTGGAGCGGGTCGTATGGCAATAAAATAAGCGTTCGACACAACAGTACCTATACCACAAACTATGCACACTTATCAGGATATGCGGTGAAACGAGGTCAAAAGGTGGAGCAAGGACAGGTGATCGGCTATGTCGGATCTACCGGCTATTCAACAGGGCCGCATCTGCATTATGAAATGGTAAAACATGGCACAAAAATAAATCCATTGCGCGAAGTACTGCCACCTGGTGAAGCTATAGACGAAGCATATCAACCGGTATTTGAAGAGGTGCGTGATAACTTTATGAAATTATTGCGGTAGTGCGTAAGATACTCTAAGCGTTGTTGACGTTTTTGCTCGCTGTACGTACTTGTAAGAGCACGCGTCAAACGCTCCAGCGAAGCGTTTGCGCTCTCTCTCGCCTCGCTCTTGTCCCGTAAAATGGGACAAACCATGCCCGCTCGGCTTGCGAGACGGCTCTCACAAGTACTACAACTCGCTTTCTTACAGATCAATATATGAAACGTCATTTTTTTCAAAATAACAAAGGTCATTATAGTTTTATTTTGTTCGTGAGCGCTCTTGCGCTCATTTTTGTTCTTGTGATCTTTGTAGCAAGCTCTGTATTTCTTGGCACTTTTCAAGCAGAGGATATACAGAAACAACAAGGAATATTTGGTAAGATAATAGCTCCATTTGATCGGCAGGACACACTCCTGGTAAAAAAAGAACCGATGCATAGAGAAACGCCGGAAGTAGTAAAGGGCATCTATATCTCTGCCGGAAATTTTGGTAATGAGAGTATCCGGAAAAATTTGATCGCACTTGTGGAACGTACGGAAATCAACAGCGTCGTAATCGATTTAAAGGATTTTACGGGGCGCGTGGCGTATGAAAGCGCTGTTGCAGATGTTGCGGATTTGCAGACATCGTATATACGTGTGACCGATTTTGCAAAGCGCGTACAAGAACTTCATGAAAAGGGAGTATATGTTATTGCACGACTTCCTATTTTTCAAGATTCAACATTAGCGAAAGCGTTACCGGAAGAGGCGGTGCAGTTTGCTGATGGCAGTCTTTGGCGTGATCATGCGGGAAATGCGTGGCTTGATCCGGCTTCTTCTCGCGTACGAGAGTATAATCTTGCACTTGCACGCGAGGCATATGAACTTGGTTTTGACGAAATAAATTTTGATTATATTCGCTTTATATCGGATGGTCCGGTGTCAGCTGCTGTGTATCCGCATTGGAATTCAAGCGAGCAAACACGCTATGAAGTTTTAGAAAGTTTTTTCAAAGAGATTCACGAAGATCTCAAACCTCTCGGCGCAATTACGTCAGTTGATTTTTTTGGAATGGTGCTTTTGCGTGAAGACGGCATGATAATTGGTCAGCGCCTTCAAGATGCGATGCCATACATTGATTACATTGCACCCATGGTTTACCCATCACATTATCCGGATGGTTTTTGGGGGTATGACAATCCCGCTCTCTACCCGTATGAGATAATTTATGGTAGTATGAAAAAAGGAGTGGATCTTTTAGAGAAGTATGATATGCAGGTGGCAAGCACGACTGGCATTATGGCACAAGATCGCGCTATTCTTGCGCGCCAACTGCGCCCTTGGATACAAGATTTTAATATGGGTGCGGTGTATACGGCTGATATGATACAAAAAGAGATACAAGCAGCATATGACGCCGAAAGTTCAGGATGGCTCTTATGGAACTCGCGCAATGTGTATACGGAAGGAGCGTTGCAGAATAACCAATAACTCACACCCCCAAAGGGTAAGCCACTGGTTTGACCAGTGCGACTTGAAA
>CAZZDA010000032.1:0-11926 GCA_964652585.1 uncultured Gammaproteobacteria bacterium
ATGGGTAAAGCATCATAATTATACCGTATCTGTTCCATTTCCTTTATATAACAATGCCGTGAAGGTGGTTTTTTTGTTAGAATTTTGGTACACTAAAACAAGCCATTTGTAATTTTTTAACGTATGTCTCTCCCAATTGCGCTTTTTGTTTTTGTTGCCAGCATCGCCTTTTTGGTAAAATCCGCCGATTATTTTACCGACTATAGTGAGAAAATAGGCAGAATCATGCGTATGCCCGCTTTTATTGTGGGTGTGGTTATTTTAGCGCTTGGCACGTCGCTACCCGAGTTGGCAACCTCCATAATGGCAGTTGCACAGCAGCATTCCGATATTGTGCTGGGAAATGTATTGGGCAGCAATGTCGCTAATATCTTACTTGGTCTTGGATTTACCATGCTGGTAACTCAGAAAATATTTAAGGCAGAGTGGAATATTTTCTTTGGTGACTATACGATTTTGATTGCCGGTATGGGTTTGCTGTATTTTACCGCAATGGATGGAAAGATTGTTTTTGCCGAATCGCTCATTTTTCTTGCAGGGTATGTCGTGTATCTTTTTTATGCATATGGCGTACACAAAACCAATAGCCAAGTAGAGGTTGATGAAGTAAAAATACATAAAAAGTATGTAGCGTATTATTGGCTGGCACTTGTAGCCAGTCTCATAATTATTTTTCTTTCTTCTCGTTATACCGTATTGTCCGTTATTGCCATAGCAGAACATTTGCGTATTGGTACCGCCGTTTTAGCCACAAGTATTATTGCGCTTGGCACCTCATTTCCTGAAATATTTGTGGCGATAAGTGCCGCACGCAAAGGAAAGTTTGATCTGTTAGCGGGAGATATTATAGGCTCTAATATATTCAATACGTTTGCGGTTGTTGGTGCAAGCGGTATACTAGGGTCGCTCGTGATTCCATCGGCACTGATTGCTTTTGTCATACCATTTGCCGTCTTCGTGACGATCATGTATTGGGTGATACTGCAAGATCACAAAATATTACCTTCTGAAGGCGCGATCTTAACTCTTCTCTATATTGTATTTATTGCAAAATTATTTAACTGGTTCTGATGCCTATGTATAATCTTATTCTTTTTGGTCCGCAAGGATCCGGAAAAGGAACGCAAGCTGAATATATTGCGGAAGCATTTACTATTCCACGACTTTCACCGGGAGAAATATTTCGTCGTGAAAAAGAAGAGGAGACGGATATGGGGAAACTGGCAGCTTCCTATACTGATAGGGGAGAGCTTGCGCCTTCTAAAGTGACCAATGAAATAATGGCAAAACGTCTTGGTGAGATGGATTGCGTGCAAGGATTTATTTTGGATGGCTATCCACGAAACAAAGTGCAAGCTGATGCATTGGACAGTATTCTGGGAGTCTTGGAAAAAGAATTAACCCATGTTTTTGAAATATGGATCTCTGACACAGAAGCGGTCAAGCGTATTGGCGGCAGGCGCGTATGTGCGTGCGGTACGAGCTATCATGTGCGGCACAATCCGCCGAAAAAAGAAGGAATCTGCGACAAATGCGGACAACCGATTTTTATGCGAGACGATGACGAGCCGGATGCTATCAAGAGGCGTTTGGAAATTTATCATACCAATACAGAATTGCTTATAGAGCGATATAAAAAACGAGGTATTATGACGCGCGTTAACGGTGAGCAGTCTATACAGAAGGTGAGGGAAGATATTTTCACAATATTTCAGCTGTAAAGTATGATTACCTATAAAACGAAGGAAGAAATACAAGTAATCAGGGATGGCGGCAAGCGTCTTGCCGCTGTTTTAGATATGGTGGTAGATGCAGTAAAACCTGGTGCGACCACAAAAGATCTTGAAGATATTGCAGTGAGAGAAATAAAAAAAGCCGGCGGAGAACCATCGTTTAAGGGATATAAAAATCTGCCGGATGAAATACCGTTTCCCACAGCCCTGTGTACGTCGCTGAATGAGGTTATTGTACATGGACCAGCGATTCCGCCAAAGATCATGAAAAAGGGAGATATTATCGGTATTGATGTGGGTATGTGCTGGCCTATAGGCAAAAAAAATATTGCACCGCTCTACACCGACATGGCACGTACGGTTCCTGTTGGTACGGTGTCGCCCAAGTTGCAAAAATTGCTTACGGTAACACAAGAAGCATTGATGCAAGGCATTAAAGCGGCAAAGATAGGTGCGAGTATCGGAGATATTTCGCGTGCGATTGAAAACGCGATCAAGCACCATGGCTATGGTATTGTGCGTGATCTGGTAGGGCACGGTGTAGGATATGAGGTGCATGAAGAGCCGCGCGTACCTAACTTTGTTGACAAGAATTATGCCGATATTCCACTAAAAAAAGGGATGGTATTGGCTATTGAACCCATGGTGACGCTCGGAAAGCATATGATTAAAGTTTTAGAAGATAATTGGACCATCATTACAGCGGATAAAAGTATTGCTGCCCATTTTGAACATACGATCACTGTTGGAAAAAAAGGCGGGGAGATTCTCACGAAGTAAAACGTATGAAATATCTTGGAATTGATTATGGCACAAAAAGGATAGGCGTGGCAATTGGAGATGATGTTACGTGTATGGCATTTCCTCTGACGGTTATAACCTATACAAAGATAGCGGAAGTTTTTTTTGCACTCAATGAATATATTAAAAAAGAGGAGGTTGAAACTGTGGTAGTAGGTAAGCCCACAACACGGGAGGGTCAATCGCGCGCGATCACTGAAGATACACAAGTATTTGTACAGAAGCTGAAAGAAGAAATTGCGATACCGGTTGCGGTATTTGATGAGCGTCTGACAAGCAAAGCGGCTGATGCGCTCATAGCAGAGCGTGGTGCGGCAGGTCAAGATCGTGACGCGATAGCCGCTATGGTTATTCTGCAAAACTATTTAGACGCCGTTAAAACAGAGTTGCAAACTCCAAGTTTTAGGTTATAAGAATGTATGTCTTCCTATATCGTTACTGACGCGGTCGTGCTGCAACGACAGTCTTTTAGAGAAACCGATCGGCGTGTTGTACTCTATACAAAAGAAAGCGGCAAAGTAGATGCTGTTGTACGGGGAGCAAGAAAACTTTCAAGCAAGCTTGCCGGTCATACAGAGCCTTTTAGCGTTGTTCAAGTTATGCTGGCAAGAGGGTGTGTATTTGACCATGTAGCAGGATCTGTCGTAAGAGATCCATTGCTACATTTGCGCAAGAATTTTAGCAGCTTTGTATGCACATCGTTTATTGGCGAGATAACGAGCCGTCTCATAAAACCGGAAGAAAAAGACGAGCGCATGTATACTTTGCTCGTAGAAGCACTTAAGGAGATCGATCACATTTCGCAAGTTCATGAAAGTGCACTGACGCATTGGTGGCAAACACGAGAGGGAAAAATTGCTACAACGTTTGCGTGGCGTTTGCTCATACTTTTAGGTTATAAACCGGAACTTGAATTTTGTATGGTATGCAAACAAAGCGAGCAACAAGCGTCCCCCTCGTTTTTTGACTGCGCTCAAGGAGGGTATCTCTGCGTAGAGTGTGTACGTGCTGCTCCACCGAACAATCGATACACCATAACCCCTGCTTCTCTTACAATGCTTAAAGATCTCTCTCAGAAACAGCAAGAACTTGATATCGGTGATTATGAAACACAAAAGCAAGTGATAGCTATCGTCCTGCGCTATCTCATACATCATTTGGAGCGCCCTCTTTACACTTCCACATCTTTTCGGTATAGTATGGAGCCAATGATAAACGATCTTTAACAGAAAGGAATATGACATGGCAACGTCAAGGGTCACGAAACTTGAGCAGTGGATGTATGATATTGGTGCTTTGAAGCAAGGACATTTTGCGCTTGCGCCAAAGCAAGGTATCGGGCATGTTCATGCTCCTCACTACTTTGATAAGAGGGTGATCTTGAATGATGATCGGCATCGTGCATATATTGCTTCTCTTATGGCACGACGTATTGTGGAGAAGCTTAAGCTACGACCCCGCTTTGATCAGCATCTTGACGCTATTGTCGGCATTGACAGTGGGACGCTTGTGCTTGGTGATGATGTACGACTCGAACTGGAAAAAAAACTTGGCTATGGCGTTGAGTACGTACAGGCAATGAAAAACAACCCTCATGTGCCTCGCACGGACTTTTACTTGACCGGTCGTGTCAATTTACAGCGTTGCTTGGTTGCGGAAGATGTCGGAAGTTCGAGTGTGGGCGGTAACGCGTGGCGTGTGGTCAATGCGATACGCGCACAAGGCGGAGAAGTTCTTGGTGTTGTCTATATGTTCAATAGGGGTATTGTGACGTCAAAAAAGCTTGGTGCGCCGGTTACTTCGCTGGTACGCAGAAAACTTCCAATGTACGCGGCTGATCCCACTATAGTCCCGGCTCTTCGCAGGTGTAAGCAATGCTGGGGAGGTGAGTCAGTCAACACTGATATCGGCCACGGAGAAAAGTGGCTGGAAGAAGCGCGTGTGGCAGGCACAACCACTCAATAAGCGCAAAAAAGCACTTTGCAAGCGGCATCTTCGGATAGCCGCTTTTTTCTTTTTTACCAAAACTCACGACATCCGATGTCGTGAGTTTCAACATTCTTTATAATGTTAAATAGCGCTTGTTCTTGCAAAAACATCCTAAATTAGCTATCATACACTCTATGATACGAACACATACCTGCGGAGAACTCTCAAAAAAGCACGAAAAAAAGAAGATAGCGCTCACCGGATGGGTGCATCGGCGTCGTGACCACGGCGGTCTTATTTTTATTGACTTGCGGGATCGGTATGGACTTACCCAATGCACGTTTGACCCGGAAAAGAATAAGAGTGCTTGGGAGTTGGCTGACACGCTGCGTCCGGAAGACGTGGTAAAAATAGACGGCGTGGTTGTAGCTCGTCCAAAAGAAATGGTCAATATAAAATTGGCTACAGGTGAAATTGAAGTAGAAGGAAATGCGGTTACGATCTTGAGCAAAGCAAAGACACCTCCCTTTGAAATAGAGGCTGAAAAAGAAATGCAGCAGACTGTCAATGAAGATTTGCGTCTCAAATATCGCTATCTTGACTTGCGTCAGCCCATAATGCGAGAAAATTTGCAAAGGCGCCACGATATCGTGAAAGCAATACGAGATTATTTTTGCGAGAGAGATTTTTTAGAGATAGAAACTCCCATTCTCATTAAGGGTACGCCGGAAGGCTCGCGGGAATATTTGGTGCCTTCGCGCTTGCACGAGGGAGAGGTATATGTGTTACCGCAAAGCCCGCAACAATTAAAGCAGCTTGCAATGGTAGGAGGGGTGGATAAGTATTTTCAAATAGCGCGGTGTTTTCGTGATGAAGATCTGCGCGCGGATCGCCAACCGGAATTTACCCAGCTTGATATTGAAATGAGTTTTTGCGAGGAAGAAGACATCAGGCAGTTGATAGAAGATTTGCTTATCAGCATAAGTAGCCAATTTTTGCCAAAGAAAAAACTAACGGCAACACCATTTACACGGCTTACGTGGCACGAGGCGATGTTGAAGTATGGATCGGATAAACCGGACCTGCGCTTTGGACTGGAAATAGTTGAGGTGAGTGATGTGGTTGCTTCGTCGGACTTTTCTGTATTTTCAGATGTGATAAAAAAAGAAGGGGTGGTGCGTGCGCTTAAAGTGGAAGGAGGAGCCAAATTTTCACGAAAAGAAATTGACGAATTGACTGAAGTGGCAAAAGTACAAGGAGCAAAAGGTCTTGCCTATATTGTAGTTGAAAAAGAATTGCGCTCGCCAATACTCAAATTTCTCTCAGACAAGGAACAAAAAAGTTTGCTGGAAGCAACACAAGCAAAAGAGGGTGACATCATTTTCTTCGGTGCGGATACTGAGCTGGTGGCGGCAGAGAGTTTGGGAGCTGTGCGCTTAGCATGTGCGGATAAGCTGAATTTGCGTGATCCAAACCTTTTAGCATACGTATGGGTAACTGATTTTCCTCTGTTTGTTGTAGGTGAGGAATCAGGGGAGCTTGCTTCAGTACACCATCCGTTTACCCAGCCACGTGATGAAGATAGAGAACTTATAGAAAAAGAACCGTTAAAAGTCATTTCCCAGCAATCTGACATTATCTTAAATGGCGTAGAGCTTGGAGGCGGCGGTATGCGTATTCACGACAAAAAATTACAAGAACAAATTTTTCAAACGCTGGGCATTACCTCGGAAAGCGCTGAAGCGCGTTTTGGGCATATGCTGGAAGCGTATCAATATGGCGTACCGCCGCATGGCGGAACCGCGCTTGGCATTGATCGGCTGGTCATGCTTTTCCAAGACGCGAGTTCAGTACGTGATGTCATAGCATTTCCAAAAAACAGCAGAGCGGAAGATACTATGCTCGGCGCGCCATCGGAACCCGATCCAAAAACAGTAAAAGAACTGGGAATCACCTTACCGAAGAAAAAGAAATAAAATCCATGCTACAAACATATACCATTGACTTTCAACCCTTTGAAGGTCCGTTAGATCTCCTTTTGCAGCTTATTGAGAAGGATAGTTTTGATATTACCAAGATAGCACTTGCGGAGGTTACCGAAAAATATCTTGAAAAGCTTGAGCGGGTCGGTGAAGAATATCCGGAACTTTTAGCGGACTTTTTATTAGTTGCCGCGCGCCTTTTGCATTTAAAGTCGCAAGCATTACTACCGTATTTAACATGGGAAGAAGACGATATTGATCTGGAATCGCAGTTGAAGATGTACCAGCTTTATTACGAGGCGGCAAAAAAACTGCAGAAACGTATTGCAAGGAAAAAGTTTTCATACGTACGCCAGCCAACAAAAAAAACATTGGAAATACGTTTTGCGCCGCCAAAGACCGTAACAGCATCTTTTCTTTCACAGGTTTACAAAGAAATACTTGAAGATCGTCCCGTGCAACAGAAACTGTCACAAAGCGTTGTGACGCGAACGATACATATTCACGAAAAAATAGCGGAAATTAAAAACCGTATTGCCCGTGAAGCAAGTGTCGGCTTTGATAAGATACTCAAAGACAAAAAAGATACATTGGAGGTGGTAGTAAGTTTCTTGGCGCTTTTAGAGTTGGTAAAGCAACGCACGGTACACGTACGGCAACAAGGTAATTTTTGTTCAATAACCATTGCAAAATTATCATAATATATGCTCATATCCCACATAGAAAGCTTGCTCTTTACCTCTGCAAAACCACTCTCGCTTGCGCAGCTGGTGAAACTTACCAGCAGCACCAAAAAAGAAGTAGCAGAAGTACTTGGTACGCTCAAAGAAAAATATAGTGCTAAAGAGAGCGGTATTGCACTGCTAGAAACCGGCACCCAGGTACAATTGGTCAGTGCGCCGAAGAACGCGTCTCTTGTACGAAAACTGCTGAAAGATGACATGACAGGGGAATTGACGCGACCGTCTCTTGAGACGCTTACGGTTATTGCCTATCGCGGACCCATAACCAAAGCGGCAATTGAAGAAATTCGCGGAGTCAACTGCAGTCTCATTATACGCAATTTGCTCATACGCGGGTTGATAGAGGAGGAAAAAGGCGAAGAAGCGCTGCAATATCGCATCACTACCGAATTTTTGCGCTACTTAGGCGTTTCGCAGGTAAGCGAGCTGCCCGACTACGAAGAATTACATAGCGTACAGGTAGACTCTTCTCCGCCCGCTGGCACAGCAGAATGACTTACTGACTTTCCACACTTAGTGTAACATTGTGTCATTCCCGCGAAGGCGGGAATCCAGTCAGTTATAGCGTAGATTCCCGCCCCGTACTTGATACGGGGCGGGAATGACAAAATATTGATGTAGGTTTGTATTTTTGTTCCATGCTCCATGTTTTATGTTCTATGATCTTGTATGTTTGAATTTCTTCTTCCATTGTTAAGTATCTTTTGGAATACATGGGTACAGACTCTTGAAGTACCGGCACAAAAGAATAGTGCTCCCGCGCCAATTGTGCGGGTTATTGATGTGGAAACAACAGCGGCGGCACATGGTATGTATGACACCGCAACAGGGGAGTGGCACTTGGCAAAAAATATTGACGAGGTACGCCCACTTGCCAGTATTACGAAGCTCGTAACGGCATTAACGATTCTTGAATATGACCCTGAACTTGAAGCGCTTGTTGCATTTACCGAGGAGGATAAGATAGAGGGTGGGCGCGTCTATTTTGGTGAAGGTGAGGAACTAACGCTGCGCCAGTGGCTTGCCGCATCGCTCGTAGCATCAGACAATTCCGCAATACAAGTATTGGTTCGATCGGTTGAGACGAATAGAAATGTTTTTGTAGAGCGTATGAATGAAGTAGCACAGCGTATTGGTATGAACAGTGCGCGTTTTGCAGAGCCAACGGGACTTGATCCGGCAAACGTCGCTTCAGTACGTGATATTGGCATGCTCTACAAAGAAGTGCTTACACATCCTGAAATTATTTCCATACTCAAACAATCGGAAATAACGGTTCATGTGGCGAATACGGGTAGAGAACAGCGGCTCTCTGCCACAAATTGGCTGACCACAAGTTTTTTGAAAGATGATCCTTATGAATTTTTAGGAGGAAAAACAGGCTATCTAGATGAGGCGGGATATTGTTTGGTATCAGCGGCGGGAACCAAAGAGCATCCGGAACCGCTTATCGCGGTAGTACTTGATAGCGCGTCACGGGAATCGCGAGCACAAGAGGTGAAGAGCTTGCTCTGGGCGGCATTGGAATATGATACATTGAAGCATGAGAGTAAATAGCGTATACTACACACAGCAATAGGGTTTATTTTTGTACCCCTGCTTCTCACTACTTACCCTTAGTATGTCTTTTCTTCCTCCCGAACTCACTGTATTTCTACTTGCCATGTTGCCGGTAACGGAACTCCGAGCGGCATTGCCTCTTGCGCTGACCGTATACAATATGTCTGTGGTGTCCGCGTTTATTTTTTCAGTTCTTGGTAATATTGTTCCGGCAGTATTACTTATGAAATTTCTTGAACCAGTATCTGCGTATCTCATACGACGGTATCCTCTGTGCGATCGTTTCTTTTCTTGGTTATTTATGAGAACCAGAACTAAATTTACCGCAAAATATGAGCGATGGGGAGAGATTGCACTTCTCCTTTTTGTGGCAGTACCTTTGCCGGTTACCGGTGTGTGGACCGGTTCTGTGGCAGCATTTCTTTTTAATATTCCGCCGAAAAGAGCGGTTCTACTCATGCTAGGAGGACTTTCTCTCTCAGGTATTATAGTAACAGGGGTCACTCTGGGCTTATTTAAAACTATAGTATGAAAAAAGAAATTATTGCCAATTGGAAAATGAATTTGTCAGTACAAGAAAGCGTGGCGCTTGCAAAAGACGTGGCTCGTGATAGTCATGTACTGAGCGCTCGTAAGAGCGAAGCTATTCTCTGCCCTTCATATCCCGCTTTGCCCGCGGTGCAAAAAGTGCTGGCAGATACTTCTCTTACTATGGGAGCGCAAGACATTTTTTGGGAACAAAAAGGATCGTATACGGGAGAAGTTTCAGGAGAAATGCTGAGAGACGTAGGGTGTTCGTATGTTATTATTGGACATTCTGAAAGAAGAAATATGTTGGGAGAGACGGGTGAAATGGTACAAAAAAAACTGCGCGCCGCTATTGAAGCGCGGCTTATACCTATCCTCTGCGTGGGTGAGCGATTTGAGGAGAGGCAAAATGGACTCAAAGATCATGTCATTACCGAACAAGTGAGAAGTGCGCTCAAAGGCATTGACCTACGATCAGTTTCAAAATTACTCATTGCCTATGAGCCGGTATGGGTTATCGGATCAGGGCAAGCGGTAGAGCCGCAAGAGGCGGAATATACCAGCGAGGTTATTCAACAGATCACAGTTGATATATATCAGGATGTTGCCAGTAAGTCAAAAGTTACTGTACTGTATGGCGGTAGCGTTGACGAACACAATGTCGTATCATTTGTTGAACAATCAAGTGTTGGCGGTGTTCTCATAGGCGGTGCAAGTCTTTCATCTGATTCATTCTCCGCAATAATTCAAGCAGTAGAACAGCACGTTTAACGTTTTTTGTTGTCTGTCATTCCCGCGGAAGCGGGAATCCATGCTACCCACTACCTACTACGAACTACCTCTTCTTATGCCCTACGATATACTTCCCTTTCTCATCATGATCATCGGATTTGTACTTTTAGGTGCGGTTATTGTACGGAAATTTCCGGAAATTATCTCACTTGATGTTGATCGTATGCCGCAGGAACAGCAACGAAAAGTAAAGAAACGTATTTTAAAAGATCGATTGGAGCGCGGATTCGATGTACAACTACATGGTGTTATGCGTGTAGCTCGCCCCTTATGGCACAGGATTAAAAGATCTTTTTATGCGCTCTATGAAAAAATAGTGCATGTAGAACGTGTGCGTCGGCATAAACGGTCAAAAGAAAAGCTTGAACCGAAATCAAAAGATATTATACACAGCAAAGTGCAACAGCTGCTGGACAAAGGAAGGGCGTATAGAAAAGAAGGTGAGCTGGATAAAGCGGAAGATGCGTATATTGAAGTGCTTGGTATTGATCGTAGTTTAAAGGAAGTGTACCGTGAGCTTGGGGAGATATATGAAGAAAAGAAGGAATATGCTCATGCGAAGGAAACCTATGAACATCTCTTAAAACTTACGGAAGGCGAGGATCCGGGCGCGTATTTTCATTTAGGGGAAGTACAGAAGAAGCTGGGTAATTTTGCGGAAGCAAAGAAAGATTTTGAAGAAGTAGTAGATACAGAGCGATATCAAGTTCGCGCGCTGGCTGATTTAGCAGATGTCTGTCGCAAACTGAACGAAACACAAGAATGTGTACGGTATTTAAAAAAACTGGTTACACTTGAACCAAACAACCCGCACTACCTTGACGAGCTGATTGAAATCAGTATACTGGAGAAGGATTACAAAACGGCATTAAATGGATATAGGACATTAGAGAAGGTAAATCCTGAAAATCAGAAACTTCCCGAGCTCAAAGAGAAGATTGAGACATTAGGAAGCAATAAGCCGTTGTAGCTCAGTTGGTAGAGCGCATCCATGGTAAGGATGAGGTCTCGGGTTCGAACCCCGACGACGGCTCCAGGGTCGGTGGCAGAGCGGTCAAATGCTCGAGACTGTAAATCTCGCGTCTTCGGACTACGGGGGTTCGAATCCCTCCCGGCCCACCACCACTTCGCAATAAAAAATCCTGCTTACTCGCGGGATTTTTATTTGACACAAATATGTAGAGAGGTGTATAATTCCAGTTGAGAATCATTCTTAATTATATTTATTAACATGTATATATGAAAAAACACTATATGTTTGGAGGTATGTTATTTGCTTCCGCACTATTTTTAACAGGATGTCTTCATAACACCTCGCAAGTTACCACAGAACAACCGCTACCTATACCGGCAGAGGAACAACCTACTGAAGAAGAAGGAGTTCCTACCGAGGCTTTCGAAACAGATCAGCCTGGAGAAGTCATGATACAAACCTACGCGCTTGCAGATATTGCGCGGCACACGACACCTGAAGATTGTTGGTTTGCTATTGACGGTCAAGTGTATGACGTAACGGCATTTATTGCCTCAGGCAATCACGGTGGAGGCGATACAATTTTAGAAGGATGCGGTAAAGACGCGACTGAACTCTACAAAACACGTCCTATGGGTTCGGGAACGGATCATTCAGAGAAGGCATATGGATTCTTGGCGAACTTTGAGATAGGGGAGCTTACAACACAAGAATAGGCATGTATTTAAAGATCATTTTCATAACCGGCATCATCAATGTGGTGAGTATTGTGTTGCTGTTTTTCTCCTGCCGTTGCATCGGAGGTAAATTTGCACTACTGGCAATGCGTCATCGCTGGTTTCAATGGCTCTATAAGTACCACTGTTGGTACTGGTGGTTGTTTTT
>CAZZDA010000033.1:0-11748 GCA_964652585.1 uncultured Gammaproteobacteria bacterium
TCTCTTTAGCATACAAATGGTAGTATACCAGATTGTTTGCTAGTCTAGAGCCTTCGGTATTACAGCGGCGGGAAAAAGATAGAATCAATGGCGTATGATCAACCTCTTACTGAATCAGCTTATATCATTATGTCAAAGCCATTCTATAATGTTGCCAACTTCCCTCCGGTAATAGCGGAACGATTGTATATTGTGTATGAAGGGGAGTCAATTATTTTACTCCGTTTTGATTATTAAGACGAATAATGATATTGTAAAGAGAGAATATGTCATATCTCGTAAAAAACATTTTAGCAAAGGATATTGCAACAGCCGCAACACGCTCTGGTTTTGGCGAGGGTTTGGTTGAAGCTGCGAAAAAGAACAAAAATATTGTAGGATTGTGCGGCGATCTGACCGAATCTACCAAAATGGATGCGTTTGCAAAAGCATATCCTGAACGTTTTATTGAATGCGGGGTGGCTGAGCAAAATATGGCAGGAGTAGCGGCAGGACTCGCTCTTACCGGTAAAATTCCTTTTATGGCGAGCTATGCCGCTTTTTCCCCGGGAAGAAACTGGGGTCAAATACGCGTGTCGGTATGTTATCAGAATGCTAATGTGAAGATCGTTGGGTCACATGCAGGACTTTCAGTAGGGCCGGACGGCGCGACACATCAAGCATTGGAAGATATCGCGCTCACACGCGTGCTGCCCAATATGACCGTGGTAGTGCCGTGCGATAAAGAACAGGCCAAATATGCCACACTCGCTCTAGCGGCGCACAAAGGTCCTGCATATCTGCGATTAACGCGCAGTGATACGCCTGTCTTTACGACATTAAAAACACCTTTTATACTTGGAAAGATAGATACCTATAGAAAAGGAAGAGATATCACACTTATTGCCGCAGGACCCATACTTTATGAAGCGCTCTATGCCGCGGAATTGCTTTCACAGCGTTATAAGATAGAGGCGCGCGTACTCAATTGCCACACCATTAAGCCGCTAGATGCAGCTACTCTCACTCGTGCCGCGCGTGAAACCGGAGCTATCGTCATCGTAGAAGAACATCAAATTGCCGGCGGTTTGGGGAGTGCCGTTGCGGAAGCGGTGAGTGAGAGCACTCCTGTCCCTATAAAGCGAGTAGGTGTGAAGGATAGTTTTGGAGAGTCGGGAAAATCGGAAGAATTGATGAAAAAGTACAAATTAACAAGAGGAGAAATTGTACAGCAAGCGCTGAAAGCTATAAACATGAAGCATAAAACTCATAACTCATAACTCATAACCTTTTCTGTGTTATGGGTTCCAAGTTCTAAGCTGCGAGAACTATGTACGATATTATAACCATTGGCGATACCACGCTTGATACGTTTATGCGGATTCCGCGTGGAAGTGCCGAGCGCGTCAACAAAAATAATGCATACCAACTTTGCGTTCCGTTTGGCGACAAAGTTCCCATAGATTACTGCAAGCAGTCGACAGGAGGTAATGCGGCAAATGTGGCTGTCGGTTCGGTACAGCTAGGACTTAAGACGGCTATTTATACGGTTTTGGGTAGCGGTTATATTGGAAAGCTTGCACACGAACAACTCGTGACAAGAGGGGTGGCGGAAAGATTGATAATACATCAAAGAAACAGCAGAACGAATGCGGCAACCATTCTCAACTATAAAGGCGAGCGAACGATTTTTTCCTTCCATGAGGAAAGAGCATATACCTTGCCAAAACTGCAAAAAACAGCATGGATATATCTCACCTCGGTTGGTAAAAATTTTCAAACACTCTATCGCGATGTGCTGGTGCAAGCCCGATATCAAAAAGCGAAGATTGTACTCAATCCTGGGTCCCGACAAATAGCAATGGGTATAAAAACACTTGCAAAAACACTGAGTGGCGTTGAAGTGCTCGTGCTGAATCAACAAGAAGCCGAAAAACTTGTTGGCAAAAAGCCAAAAGACCTGTTGCTTTGTAAGGCACTTGCGCGATATGGACCCAAAGTAGTGGTGCTTACCGATGGACTCAAAGGAACGCTGCTTTATGATGGTGAGCGGTTGCTTCACTGCGGAATATATCGTGTGAAAACAATTGCGCAAACAGGGGCAGGAGACGCATTTTCCGCAGGATTTGTCGCCGCACTTGCTAATGGGCATACACTTGAGGATGCGTTGCACTGGGGCGCGGCAAATGCTGCGTCGGTGGTGCAACAGATTGGTGCTCAAGAAGGTTTGTTAAGTGCGCGGAATATGGAGAACTTTTTTCGTACACATCAAATGCCGAAGATCACAAAACACAAAACACATAACACATAACACGGAACATATGTCATTCCCGCGCAAGCGAGAATCCATTCTTTTCTTGATTTGTAATTCTTTGTCATTCCACATTCGTGTTTTTAACAACTGTTCAGTGAATTTATATTTGCTATTATGCAATCAAAAAATCACGTCAAAATGGAGTATAATCAAATAACATCCTACATCTTCTTGGGTACGAATCAGTGCTGTGGCGTGCATTTTGGCAAGCTGATCAAACTTGGTGTGGACGCGGATGTGGATTTGGAAGGTGTGCAGCGTAAGGAGCGCCCGCATAAAACCGCTATGTATGTGTGGCTTCCGACGCGCGATAAGACAGCGCCAACGCAAGCGCAGCTTTTAGTAGGTGCAAAGTTTTTGAAAGGCTGTGTACTTTCACGCACCAAGGTGTATGTGCATTGCAAATACGGTCATGGACGTTCGCCAACGCTCGTGGCGGCATATTTTATACTTGTTGGGCTAAGCGTAGAGCAGGCGCTTGAGAAAATCAAGGAAAAACGACCGGAAATTCATCTCACACCTACTCAGATACAAGCGCTCAAACGTTTTGTAAAGTATTTGCGGTAGTAGCCGGCGGTACTGAATAAAAAACCAAGCATAAAATACTTGGTTTTCTGTTGTTTGACGGTTTCCGGCTTTCGGCGCCCGGCCTTCGGAATGAGTTATCCACTGGACAACACAACATCTTGTGGTATACTCCTTGTGGATACCACTATATATTGTGTTCATCATTTTTTAATAATCTTATTTTCCTTATGATACCGGGACAGAACAAACAAGAACTTGACCAAAAAACCTTAACATGGTTTGAGGGCGATGAGTTGCGAGCTCGCGTCTATCAAGAAAAATACGCTCTGAAAGACATGAGCGGCGATCGTGTAGAATCTCTTCCAACCGAGATGTGGCGGCGCGTGGCGCATGAGATAGCGACGGCTGAGAATATCTCTGACAAGCAAAAAGAATGGGAAGAAAATTTTTATTGGCTTTTGGAGGATTTTCGTTTTGTGCCGGGGGGTAGAATTCTCTTTGGTGCGGGACAAGAGCGTAAAACAACGCTACTCAATTGTTATGTAATCCCAATGAAGACAGACTCCATTGAGAGTATTTTTGATTGGTGCAAAGAAGCCGCGCGCACTTATAGTTATGGAGGCGGTGTCGGCGGTGACATCGGTGTTTTAAGACCAAAAGGCGCGCCTGTTAATAATTCAGCCATTGTTTCTACCGGCTCGGTGTCTTTTATGGATGTTATGTCGGTAACAACCGGCACCATCGGGCAGGCCGGCAGGCGCGGAGCGCTTATGATCACCATGCCGGTTGATCATCCTGATATTGAAGAATTTATTATGGTGAAGCGTAATTTGGATAAAGTGCGCTTTGCCAATATTTCGGTGCGCGTCACGGATGAGTTTATGGAAGCGGTTGAGAATGATACCGATTTTGAGCTGAAGTTTGTCAACAAAAAGGTTGATGTGCGGAAAACCATACGCGCGCGTGATCTTTGGGAGACCTTGGTTGAATCTGCGCATGGACACGCAGAGCCCGGACTTCTTTTTTGGAGCCAGATGGAGAAATATTCTACCACACAATATAATGGCATGGAAATTCTTTCTACCAATCCTTGTTCGGAAATTCCGCTTGACCCATACGGTTGTTGCTGTTTGGGGAGCTTGAATTTGGCAAAATTTGTAAATAATCCTTTTATGAGCGATGCGGGACTTGATTGGGATCGAATGGAAAAGGCGTTACGATACGGCACTCGCTTTTTAGATAATGTATTGACTTACAATGAAGATAAGCACGCGTTGGAAGAACAAAAACTCGCCTCGCGACGCTCACGCCGTATCGGTGTTGGTTTTATGGGTCTTGGCGATATGCTCATTCAGCTAAAACTCAAATACGATTCTGAAGAAGCAATTGCGTTTATTGATACGCTTTTTGATTGGATGAAGAATATTGTCTATGACGAGAGTGTGAATTTAGCTCAAGAAAAAGGCACATTTGAAGCGTGGGATAAAGAGAAGCACATGAGCCAACCGTTTTTACAAGAACGAGTACATGCAAAAGTGCTTGCGCGCATAGAGCAGCACGGTCTTCGCAATGCCGCGCTTCTCACCATTCCTCCAACAGGGAGTATTGCCATGCTTGCCGGAACCACTTCCGGTGTTGAGCCGATATTCGCGCTGTCCTATACGCGCAGATCCGAATCGCTCTCACAGGAATTTTTTAAAGTCTATCATCCGCTTGTCAAACAGTATATGGAGCAGGAAGGATTGGAGGACGAAGAACAGTTGCCGGAATTTTTTGTTACTTCGCATCAAATTGATCCTTATATGCGAGTGAAGATGCAGGCTGCCATGCAGAAACACATTGATCATGCAATTTCTTCTACCATCAATTTACCGGAAGATATCAGCGTAGAAGAGGTAAAAAATATTTATTTCCAAGCTTGGAAGCTCGGGTGCAAGGGTATGACAGTATATCGTGAAGGATCGCGCGAGGGTATTTTACTGACTGATGAGAAAGTCGCGGAGCAGGAGAAAGGAACAGAAGAGGTACAAGTAGAAGCGCCATCCGCGGTACAAGAGGAAACACATTTGCATCTTGAGGATATGGGCAATGGAAAAGGTAAAGGTCAGGTGACGAATGACCAAGAGATATTTGACAGGGACGATCACTTGGTGCTCACGGGGAAAACAGCGAAATTTAAAATGCAGCAAGGGAGTATTTATATTACAGCAAATCACAACAGCCGTTCAGATCAACTGCAAGAAGTGTTTGTAACTATTGGTAAATCAGGAAGTGAAGAAAAAGCGTATGCGGACGCTATAGGAAGATTGATCAGCCTCTACCTGCAGCACGGCGGCGGTACGGAAGAGGTGGTACATACGCTCAAAGGCATTAAGGGACGATATAATAGCTGGTATCAAGGAAGGCAGCTGCACTCGGTACCGGATGCGGTGGCAAAAGCATTGGAAATGTTTGAACAGAGCGCGACGCCTGTGCGTGAGACATCTCCGCTTTTTGAGATATGTCCGAAATGTGATCAGCAAAGCGTGGTCAGCGAGAATGGCTGTTATAATTGTAAGAGTTGCGGGTATACCAAGTGTGAGTGACGTTCGCACTACCTGTTTCAAAGGCACGTTACAATCCCCAGCGAGAATTTTCACTCTCGTGTATCCTCATTCCTCTCCGACTATCCGCCAGCTGGCGGAATCGGAGAGACCATGCTCATTTCGGATACACGACGGCCTTTGAAAACAGTAAAGCTCACTAGAAGTGAATAAAAAAATCACACAACTCCGAACGGCTCTTACAAATATATAACTCACTAAAAATACAAAAAAGTAAAATCCTTGTCGTGCCGAAAAAGGTAAAACAGAAGTAAAAAAGCTGCAGCCGCTTGCCCCGTACCAAACAAAGTGAAACAAAGCTTTGGTACGGGGTAACAAAACAGATATTCCCTTGGCACCCCTCCCAAAAAGAGGGGTGTTGTGGGAAAAGAGTTAACTCTTGAATTAACTCTAGAGTTACATAAGTATTTCTTTAGGTATGTCTATCTACACAAAAACAGGAGATAAAGGAGAGACGGGATTGACTGGTGGAAAACGTGTATCAAAGCGTAGCTGCAACATCGCGGCGATCGGTACGGTTGATGAGCTAAACGCTATGTTGGGTGTTGCGCGTACACATGCGGGTGATAGCACAATAGCGGAGCTGCTTAAAAAAATACAAAACGATTGTTTTGTATTGGGCGCTGACTTGGCAGCCCCCTTGGAATTGAAAGACAAAGTTACGCCGCGTATTACACAGGAGCATATCAAATTTCTTGAAGAGCAGATTAACGCATTTTCCAAAGACTTACCGGAGCTCAATCATTTTATACTACCAGGTGGCAATATGCTTGGTGCGCATCTGCATCTAGCACGTGCAGTCTGCCGTCGTGCAGAGCGAAAAGTTGTTGCTTTTGAAAAACAAGAACGCATCAATCCTTTGAATAAAATGTATTTGAACCGTCTTTCCGACCTTCTTTTTACACTTGCACGTTGGGTAAATTTGCAAGAGGGGGTAAAAGAAGAAGAGTGGAATACCCCCCTTCGCTAAAGCTATGGAGGGGTTGTGTCATACTATAAATAAAGATGAGGCACAAAAAAAACGGCTTGATGTTTTATATCTTGCCGTTCGGGAAAAGCATCATGCTTGAGTGATGATATACCCATGTTGGGTGCAATATGTTTTTGAGAGGATGTGATGGCACGAAACGCACTCTACTTGTCGACATCTCGCGTTTGTAGCAATGAAACCGAAAAGTAGATATCGTTTCATATAAAGTGTCGGACCGTGTTCAGATAATCTGTTGTCTCGCATGCAACTTGGACATACATGTGGAGTTGGTATAACACATGCTTCACCTCCGCCACTCTTTCTTGAGAACAGTACTACAAACCATTTCCACAACCATGGCAGAAAATGCCTTATGAGATGAGAAACGATTTGTTCTATTTCTTCCTTATTCTTCACCCACCTGCGGTAATCAAAGGAGGTCTCGCAGTTCGCGCAGAGAAAATCTTCCCACAAGACGTTTGCAGGTATGGAGGTAAAAAGAGTGAAATACCCGCGTCTTCGATGCATGAAACGTCGTTTGCCGCACCGATTGCAGCAAATTCCTGCATTAAACTTCTTTTCTTCAATGGTGTGTATTGCAAAAAAAGCCACAACCCTTTTCCACATATGAAGTAACAAGCTGTAAAAGGTGTTACGGACAAACAAAAGAGATTTCATTGTATTCTCCCTCGTGAAAAGAGCATGAATGAAAGAACGAATGGACATTGTATACCAAAAATTCTATTTTTTGTCAACAAAAAACCCCGACAAACATCGGGGTTTTTAGCTTGATGCTTACCTCTTTCCTACGGTACGTTCTTAAACAGCGGCAGACCATTATTTGGACTGACCGGAACATAAAACGTTCCCGGCTTGTCCTTCAATCCTTGGAGATAAAGAAAGTTCAAATACTTGTCGGTCAAACTTTCTGTGATGATCTGCTGCGCATCTCGCTGACCAGCTGCTTCCACTCGTTTTCTCTCCGCTTCTTTCTCTTCTTTTTGGAGAACAAAGTCATAGCGCTGTGCTTCTTGTTCCGCGGTTAATTTACTTTGAATGCTTTCGGCAAGTTTTGACGGCAAGATTACATTGC
This sequence comes from uncultured Gammaproteobacteria bacterium, assembly GCA_964652585.1. Lineage (GTDB taxonomy): Bacteria > Patescibacteriota > Patescibacteriia > UBA1544 > UBA1544 > CAZZDA01. Next base: position 7,488 of record CAZZDA010000033.1, read on the forward strand.
GAAGCAATACATCCTCAACTGCAATTCCACGCTGTTCTAAATTGATAGCCAGCTGATCCACGATTTTTCCTGTGGCCTCTTGGCGTTTTTCAGAGTAGATGTCTTTTGCTTCGTACTGTGCGATAATTTCACGAATAGCGGCGCGAATTGATGGACGAATGATCTTCTCTTCATAGTTGGTGCCGAGTTCTCTGAACACATCTGATGCTTTTTCTTCTTGCAATCTATAGAAAACGGTGAGATCAAGAGTAACGGTCAAACCCTCTTTGGTGAGTGCGTCAATCGCATCACTCTGCGCACGTTTCCCCTCGCCTCGTACAATGCTCATGGTGTATTCTTCGGTCCGAATACTCATGAGAGTTACTTGTGCTAAAGGATTAATAAGATGAAAACCGGAACGTACTTCATTGTCTCGTACCTTGCCAAACAAGTGATACACACCGGTGGTACCTGCCGGTATGATCACGATAGAGTTAATAAGGATGAGTGCGACAATGATAATGCCGACAACCCATTGAATAATCTTTCCTGGATGCATAGAGCTATTTGTAAAAAAAGTAAAAGGGTTAGAGTCTTGAGATGTTGATGAAGAAGTAACGTCTATAAATGATTTATTTTTCGTACGCTGTTCCCATTGCTTTGCGAGGTGCGGCAAAGATTTGAAAAAGAGAATACTGAGAATAAGCAAAGGGATAAAAAACTGCGGAAATTTGAGCAATACAATAAAAAGAATGAAAAAGAACAGCGGCAAGAATCTACGTACAGCGTCTAATTGTGGTGGAATACTATATGATTGCATACAAAAAGCAGTATAGCGTGTTTTGCGTGTATTGGCAATAAAAATCGTGGTGTAAAAATCATTTGACAAGTTATGGTGAAAAGGAGCATACTATATGCAGTCGATCTTTATTTTTGTCGTGGATCAAAGAGGAGGAGGCGTCATGGAAACAAACTGTTTTGTGTGCCGGATATGTCATTGCAGTGATGAGATGAAAGAGAGGTGTACTTGTGGCAAGGGATGTTCTCACAAGAGGGTGGTGGCATTGATCGGCTTTGCCGCCGCAACCAGCCTTATAACGGCTTTTGGAGATGTGTCCTCACTGAATGAATATCTTTTGCTCCATTGATCTTGAGTTGCTTCACGCAACTCTTTTTATTGCAAAAAGAACAGTTTTTTCGTACAATAGGTAAAGTCGGTATATCAACCATTGAGTCAATGTATTTGGAAAAACTTAAAATTCAAGGATTTAAATCATTTGCGAATAAAACCGTGCTTGAGTTTACGCATGCAACGGAAAATGATAAAGGGATAACCGCAATTGTCGGACCGAACGGTTCCGGCAAATCAAATGTGGCTGATGCCATACGATGGGTGTTGGGTGAACAGAGTATGAAAACCATGCGTGCAAAAAAGAGCGAGGATGTTATTTTTTCCGGCTCAAGCAAAAAGGCGCGACTGGGACTCGCGGAAGTGAGCCTCTATTTGCGCAATCAAAAAAATGATACTTTTGCGGAATCGGAATTAGCAGAAGAAAATGAAGAACAAAAAGAATTTTTTTCACAGTTGCTTGCGCTTCCCGAGATCGTGCTCACTCGCCGGCTTTACCGCAATGGCGACTCTGACTATCTGCTGAACAATAAAAAGGCTCGGTTGATCGATGTGGTTATGCTTTTAGCGAAGGCTCGCTTTGGGCAAAAAACATATAGTGTTATAGGTCAGGGCATGATTGACCATATTCTTGTTGCGACACTTGCCGAGCGCAAGGAATTTTTTGATGAGGCGGTGGGCGTTAAGCCATTGCAGATAAAGCGTGATCAATCGCTCTTGAAATTGAAAAACACAGCGGAAAATCTTCAACAGGTGGAACTCTTATTAACAGAGATAGAGCCAAGACTCAAGTCACTGACACGGCAGGTAAAACGACTTGAAAAAAGAGAGGAGGTTGAAAAAGAATTGCACGAGAAACAAAAAACATATTACCACTATTTTTGGCATGAGCACACCGCGGCAATGGAAAAAGAACAGCAGGCGGTGAAAGAAAAGAATCACATACAATTGGAGGTGCAAGATGCCATAAAAAAATTAGCGAGTAAGCTTGGCAGTTTGGAGCAAGAGTCAAGCGTCAGCGAGCAATTTTCTGAATTGCAAGAGAACTATCAAAAACTTCTTACGAAAAAAAATACTTTACTCAAAGAGGATGGGCGGCTAAAAACTGACAGGGAGCGCGCGCTTCTCAAAGAAGGAAAGAGTGATGTTGTGTGGTTTGAAAGAAGAGAGGATGAAATGCAAGCAAAGATCAAGGAGTTGATCAAAGACCGCCAGCAGGTGCAGCAACAAAAAAAAGAACAAGAAAATAGTATCGCTCAATTTGAAAAAGATGCTCAGAAGCAAGAGGATCGTTATCAAGAAGCGGTAAAGCAGTTGAAGGCTTTGCAACAAGAAGTACGTTTAACTGTGCCTGAATTTGCACAAGAGTTGGAAAAAGTATTTATTGAACAGGAGCAGACGCTTAGCGTGCTTTTTGAAACGAATGACTTGCAAGAAGTTCGTCAAGCGGCAGATACGCTACAAAAACAGCTTCACGCTATGAGGAAGCTGCATACAACGGTACAGCGCGCATCTCAAGATACTGCTTCAAAAGAACGAGATGATATGGAGAACGCCTATGAAGACGTAGGTAAAGAAAGAGAAAAAAGTATTGCGGTAGTAGGTGAAGCGAAATTACAATATAAACTTCTTGAGGAAAAAGAACAGCTTCTTGCGTGCGCGGTAGAACAGACAGAGCATGAGCTTACTCAAGTGAAGAAAGAAATCACCTTCAATAAACAGCGTGAAAATACTAACTCCTCTGTTGTAACAACCGCGGCATTGGAAGAAGAGCAGCAAAAAGTACAGACCGCGCTTGAACACTTGGCAAAAAATATTGTTCAAGTGGAACAAGAACTTCGCGTGCTGACTGAAAAAGAGAGTGAGAAGAAAAAAGATTTTTTTGTGCTCCAAAAAGGATTGAGCGAACAACAACAACAGCTGCAGGCGGTTATGGCGGAGCGCAACACTCATGAAGTATCGCTTGCGCGGTCCGAAACAAAACGAGAGGATTTGGAAAAAGAGATAGGTGAAGAACTTCCTCGGGATGCGCGTAAAGATGTTATGCAAGGCCATGCGTCAACGGCAGATGAAGCAATGGTGGAACAACTTGGCATGCGGATACATCAGCTCAAAAATCAATTGGAAGTGATTGGCGGTATTGATGAAGAGGTAGTTGCTGAACACAAAGAGATTGACGAGCGCTATACATTTTTACACACGCAGGTAGCTGATCTCACAAAAGCACGCGCACATCTTGAAAAAACCGTTGAAGAATTGGATAATCTCATACAGAAGCAATTTACGGTTGGATTTACACACATTAATAGAGAATTTCAACAGTATTTTACAAAATTATTTGATGGTGGTGTGGCAAAGCTTGTGCATGTACATGAGCGTCGTAAGAAGAAGCAAGATGAAAATGAAGAAGGGGAAGAAAAGTCTACAAAAAAGGAAAAAGAAAAAGTATTCGAGGGTATAGAAATTCAGGTAACGCCTCCGGGAAAAAAGTTGAAAGATATTTCAGCATTGTCCGGCGGGGAACGAGCGCTTACCTCTATTGCACTTATCTGCGCAATTATTTCTACCAATCCCTCACCGTTTGTTGTTCTTGACGAGGTGGATGCGGCATTGGATGAATCGAACTCTGAGCGTTTTGCGGATATTTTAAAACACCTTTCACATAAATCGCAGTTTATCACTATTACGCACAATCGCGCGACTATGCGTAGAGCTCGCTTGCTCTACGGAGTGACCATGGGAGATGACAGCATATCGCAATTATTGAGCGTGAAACTGGAAGAGGCAGAAGGTGAGAGAGTATAGTCGTTGACGAAGATGGTTGTTTCTGTTAGAGTGGCAACGTAAATTCGGAATATGTCCTCGTAGTTCAACGGATAGAACGGGAGCCTTCTAAGCTCTTAATGGGGGTTCGATTCCCTCCGGGGACACCAGTAAAATTACGAGACACAAAGTACGTAACAAAAAACAAAGACTATTATGGTGCCTATGGTGTAATGGTTAACACAGCGGGTTGTGATCCCGCCGATTCGGGTTCAATTCCCGATAGGCACCCCACAAGGAAATCTCTCTTCACAGGGAGGTTTTTTTGTCTCAAGCTAGAGAGAAAAGAGTTTGTAAAATGATAAGGTTATGGTAGTATGAATGTATAAT
>CAZZDA010000034.1:0-11534 GCA_964652585.1 uncultured Gammaproteobacteria bacterium
ACATCTTTAGCGCTTCGCGCCAATGTGTTGCGTTAGATTCTAGACTGGAAGTTATCTATTCTATGAGCAAACTTCATCTTATTGTAGAATTCATCAAATTTCTCGGGAAAAGAAAAAAATACTGGCTCATTCCCATTGTCCTTGTACTGTTAGTATTAGGAGTGCTGCTCATTAGTGTACAAGGAAGTGTGGTTGCGCCGTTTATTTATACGCTTTTTTAGAACATCACTGTCCCGATCCTTGTAGTACGGTTTTGATGGTTTTGAGCAGGATAATACTGTCAAGCATGAACGAGCGGTTTTTGATGTAATAGAGATCGTATTGGAGTTTTTCCAGTGCATCTTCTTTTGAGGCGCCATAAGGAAAATTGATCTGTGCCCAACCGGTCAGCCCCGGCTTGACCAAGTGCCGTTCTTGGTAAAAAGGAATGTCATGGGTGAGTTCTTCCACAAACTCAACACGCTCCGGACGAGGTCCAACAAAACTCATCTCTCCTCGCAATACATTGATGAGTTGCGGTATCTCGTCAATACGGGTCTTGCGCAAAAACCTGCCCACTCGTGTTACTCGCGGGTCATTTTTTTTTGCCCATTGCGCTCCATGTTTTTCCGCGTCGTTGTACATGGTGCGAAATTTCATGGCAAGGAACTTTTTACCATCTTTGCCAATACGCCATTGAGTGAAGAACGCGGATCCTTGCGAGGTAAGTTTGATCGCTGCATAAATAAACGGTATAAAAGGAAGCGTTACAATTGCAAGAACAATGCTCACCACTATATCAAAGAAACGTTTCCCCATACCATAGAATTGTTTTGATCCTTCGGTTAAATTATGAAGGAACCAGGATTGTCCAATAACGGTTACGTACACCTTTCCTGTTATGGTTTCTGAAAAGGCCGTTAAGTCAATAAAGGACAGTTTTGCGGAAAGAGCATGGTAGAGTTGTTCGCGAAACGCCGCGTGCCGTTCGTCCGGGAAGTGCATGACCACGGTTTTTATATTATGACGAAGCATGGTTTGGATCAAAAGTTCCGGGTGTGTAATACGGACAAGGTCGGTCTGTTCGGGCAGCATAGTGCCTGCATCATAGCTTCCGATAAGCGCTACACGGTAGCCGAGGTACGGACGTTCATAGAGCGTGCTAAACGCTTCGGTATTTTGCGGGATAGCACCCACAAACGCTATGGGCTGGCTCAGCGCCTCTTGCGCGATAAAGCGAAGAAAAAATAAGCGCCAGAAGTAGAACGACCCGCCAAAAAAGATAATATTTAAAAAGAGAATTGTTTGGGGTGATAAGACCGTGAGGCGACCCTCGGCAAGATAAAAGAAAAAAGCCGCAAGAAGACCATCAATAATGAGTGTATTTAAGAGCGTTGCGGAAAATGCTCTTCCCAGTTTAAACTTGGAGAGATCATAAAATCCGACACTGTAAAAACTTACCAACCATACAAGATAGACGGCACTAAAAAGTACGACATGTATTTGCCAATCAGAAAAAGAGAGAGATCCTTGCTTTCGGATGAGTAATGCTATCGCAAGACTTGCGTAGAGCAGAAATATATCTCCCAACAGCAATACTACTTGTTTTAATTTGAAATTCGTCATATTGGTAGCGTATATCATTTTATATCTAAAATCAAGGAAAAGAGCAATGTTGTACACCTTGCTTTGCAGGTGATTTTGAGCTACACTTCTAAAGATGTTGATTTATGAATTTTTTTCCTATGCTGCGTTTATTTGAGACTCATACTACTACGGAAAAAGCACTCGTATATACGGTGTTCATCGCTCTCTTGCTGGCGTTATTTACCCCGCTCATTTTTAGTGGAAAGTTCTTTTTCCCTTTTATTTTTTCAAAATCATACTATTTTCGCATTCTTATTGAAATAGCTTTTGTTGCCTATATCTGGCTGCTTGCAGTCGAGCCAAAATGGCGACCGGCACTTTCATGGATTACTATAGCAGTAACACTCTATCTTGTAGTGATATATCTCGCGAGTATTTTTGGTGTTAATTTCTACCGTAGCTTTTGGAGTAATGCTGAGAGAAGTGAAGGACTGCTTATGCTGACGCATCTATGGGCTTATTTCCTTATGCTGACGGGAATTTTAAGGACAAAACGTCAGTGGTTTGTATTTTTAAAAACTGTGCTTTTTGTCGCACTCTTAACAACACTATATGCATTGGATCAGAAATGGCAGGTCTTTATTCCGCGTATCAATAGCTTTTTAGGATCTGTTGGGTCTACCATGCGCTTGAGCCTTGCGCAAGCGGGAGTTGATCGTCTTACGAGTACTATAGGAAATGCGGCATTCTTTGCGGCATATCTCTTGCTGAACATAGTGATTGTAGCGTATCTTTTCTTTTATCATAGAGTTATGAAGTGGCGCATTGTCTACGGCGTGATCATTGCTTTTTTTATACTCGTACTGTTTTATACCGCAACCAGAGGAGCGTTATTAGCTCTTATTGGCGGTGTGCTGCTCTATAGTGTACTGCTACTTTTTCTTCATAAGAATAAAAAAATGCGCATGGCAGGGATAGGGATGCTTATTGCCATGCTTGTTGCCATTGGGGGTGTGTGGATGGCAAAAGACACCGTATTTGTACAAGATATTCAGGCACTTCAGCGTCTTACCACCATGTCATTTTCTGATGCGACTACCGTATCGCGTCTTGCAACCTGGAAAGCGAGTTGGATAGCGTTTACCGAACATCCACTCTTAGGCATAGGCTATGAAAATTATCGTATTGCTTTTAATAAACATTTTCCTATCACGCTCTTTGATATTCATGCAGAGCAGTGGTTTGATCGCGCGCATAATGTTATTTTTGATGTGCTCGTTGCAAGCGGCATCATCGGGTTTCTTTCTTATGTAAGTATATTTATTGCGGCATTCTATGCGTTGTGGCGCATTTACCGGGAATATCCGGAGCGTATCTATGGACTGCTTATTTTAGGCGTGGGGCTACTTGCTTACCTTGGGCAAAATTTGTTTGTTTTTGACACGCTTCCAACATACCTGCTCTTTTTTGTCATCTTAGCGTATCTTGCTCGAAGTGCTACATTAACTGATCGAGAAAGAGAGAGACTTACCTTGACGCGTATGAACACATGGTTTCGCCGTATGCGTCCCAATAACATACTACTGGCAGGTGTAGTAACACTTTTCATATTTTGGGTGCATGTTCAGGTGAACATGTTACCTGCGCGCGCTAATGCGGCACTTGCTACAGCGATAACGCATCAGGCGCGGGGCAACTATACAGAAGCTGTGGATTCATACCGAAAAAGTGCACAGTCCACAACAAGTCAGCGGTATGAAGCTCGGCAGCGATATGGAGAATTTATGTTGAGTAATAATCTTGCGCAAACATTTTCACCGGAAGAGACCGAGCAGCTTTATGAAGAGAGTATTGAATTTTTGGAAGAGAGTTTGAAATCATATGGTGATGATGTACAAAATCACCTGTATCTTCTCTCGCTCTATAACAGAGGGTCGGTATATGATCAAGAATATATTGATCGAGCTGAGGCGTTAGGAGAGACAGCACTTGATCTCAGTCCATCGCGACCGCATCTCTATTTTGAGCTCGCTCGAACAGCCGCCGGTCGCAATACGGAAGAGGGGCGTGCAAAAGGTTTGGCGTATTTGGAAGAAGTGTTGGAGCTTTCGCCGGACAATCCGGAAATGTATTTAAATCTTTTAAATGCGCAGTTGTCATCCGGCATGGAAGAAGAAGCTAAAAGAACTTACGATCATATAACAACACTTGCGGCATGGGAAGGTGCTCTTGGGGAGAGAAAAAAGCTTGCAGAACTCTATATTCGATACGAGCACTTTGCGGAAGCTGTTGTACTCTACGAGGAGCTGATTGATATGGGTTCGGAAAAATCAGAGTATTTTATTAGACTTGCCGCGCTTTATCGTCAAGTTGGTGATTATGCGCGTGCAAAAAGTTCAGCGCTTCGTGCGGCGGAGGTTGATCCTTCTCTTGCCGGAGAAACGCAGTTATTCATAGAACAACTGGAAAAAGAAGTCGAAAATGAGTCATGAGACAAATAACAATACATAAAGTATTAGAAATAAAAGTTGCTGGCAGCACTGTTGCCGGTTTTTATTGTACAGTGATAGCATTTGTCTTGATGGTTGTTCCGATAACAGCACTTGCAAAAATTCCCAACGACCCTCTTTTTGAACAGCAGTGGTATTTGGAGCATATTGGAGCACCGGCTGCGTGGGATGTTGCTACCGGTTCGCGGGATATTGTAGTGGCAGTGTTGGATACCGGCGTGGTGCGTGCACACCCCGATCTCCAACATGCTTTATGGGTTAACCAGAAAGAGATTTTGGGAGATGCTATTGACAATGATCACAACGGCTATATTGATGATGCGAATGGTTGGGATTTTATTGATGATGATGCAATACCGGAACCGGTATTTGTCGAAGGGTTTTTACCGGAAGCTATGCACCATGGAACGCTTGTTGCGGGCATTATCGGCGCGCAAGGTAATAATCATCGCGGTATTACCGGTGTTGCGTGGAATGTGCGTATTATGCCTTTACGGGTTTTGGATAGTTTTGGTCATGGGGATAGCGTACGGGTACGCCAGGCAATAGAATATGCGGTTGCTAATGGTGCGGATGTTATTAATATGAGTTTTATTGGCATAGCGGAAGATCCGAATCTTGCGAATGCGGTGCAAGAAGCATACAATGCGGGTGTAGTACTTGTTGCAGCTGCTGGCAATGGCACGGAAAATTTGGAGGGGAATGCCGTAGGACTGAATCTTGACCAAGAAGCTCTGCAGCCTGTGTGCCTTGACGCAATGATCGGAAAAAATATACTCGTTGGCGTTGCTGCAACTGACAAGCATGACAAAAAGGCCGTCTTCTCAAATTTTGGTGAAAGTTGCGTTGACATCTCTGCTCCGGGTGTGCAGTTTATTGGGGCGCAGGCAAAAAACCTAGATGCAGGTGAAGGATTTCGGAACTGGTACGGCGGCTATTGGAATGGTACCTCGGCAGCAACTCCTGTAGTAACAGGGGCGCTCGCGCTTGCAAAAAGTATGCGACCTGATCTGCCAAATGATCTATTGATAAAGCTCCTTGAAACTACCGCTAAAGAACTGCCGTTTGCAGAGCTGGAGACCGGTGAGGTGCATGCTCTCGGTGTGGGAAGAATTGATCTCGCCGCATACGTGCAGGCAGTTCAGCAAGTAAGTGCGGGCTCTGTGCTTCCAAGTACTTCAGATAAGGGTGTGAGCATATCACAGAAGGTATCAAATATAGGCATTCTTGCACTAGATCCAATCTCTACATTCCAAGCATTTTCTGATTCGGGTGAAAAAAAGGGGGAGAGCTTATTATTGAAAGGACGGTCGGTTGCATATACTACTGTTACCGGAGGCGCGCAGTCAAATATTATTGTCGGCGCAGCTATTGGTGAGCTTCCTATAGTGAGAGCGTATAATCAAGATGGAGTATTAGTACATTCATTTGCGGCGTATGAAAAAGACATGAAGGGCGGTATTCGTGTAGGCGTTGGCGACTTAAATGGTAACGGAAGACGTGAGATCGTTACTGTGCCAAATGCGCAGAGTACACCGCTCGTAAAAATCTTTTCTGATAGTGGACAGCTTGTCGGGCAATTTCTCTCCTATGCTTCCGGGTTTCATGGCGGTGTTTCACTCGCCGTTGGTGATGTTGATGGTGATGGACGTGATGAAATAGTGACAGGCGCAGGTATTGGAGGCGGACCGCATGTTCGTGTTTTTAATGACCGAGGAGAGGTACAAAAACAATTTTTTGCGTATGAAAAAGAATTTCGCAATGGTATTGAGGTTGCTGTAGGAAATTTTTCTGAGGGTGGTCGTGCTCTTGTTGTTGCACCACAACGCGGCAGCCCTCTTATGCGTGTTTTTACAACCGAAGGACAACTGCGTCATGAGTTTCTTGCTTATGCTTCCGGGTTTCATGGAGGTGTTTCACTTGCTGTAGGTGATATTGATGGTGATGGACGTGATGAAATAGTGGCTGGCGCCGGCAAAGGAGGCGGACCGCATGTACGAATCTTTCAAGAAGATGGTATGCTCAAGGGACAGTATTTTGCTTATGACGCTGCTTTTCGTGGCGGTATAGTCGTAACTATTGAGAAGTAATATGCGCTTTTTTCAAGCATTCATACGTACATTTCGTACCTTGCCTCTCATACAGCGCTATCCCGCGTCAAAACAATTTATAAAATTTTGTATTATTGGCACGAGCAATACAATTCTTGATTTTGGTATATATCTTGCCTTAACAAGGACAATTATTTTTTTTAGAGAGCACTTTCTTTTTGCTAACGCGATATCGTTTAGTATTGCGGTGACCTGGAGTTATGCACTCAACAGAAAGTGGACTTTTCGTAACACGCACAACGCTGTTGCACGACAGTTTATGCTGTTTCTTGTGATCAATGTTGTTGCTCTTACTCTTAATCAACTGCTTCTCTATAGCTTCGTGACCTATGCGGGTCTTTATGATGTGTTAGCAAAAGCACTTGCGGTCGGTATTATATTATTTTGGAATTTTTTCGCAAACCGCGCTTGGACATTTAGATCGCATAACACTGAACATATAACACATAATAAAAATCAGGATACGAAAGATGGTGCTATTGTGGAATAGGTTGTTTTTGGGTATACTTTTACTATGACAGCTATAACGACTGAATCAAAAAAAGAACAAAAAAAGGTTATCTTTGAAAAAAAGAACGTGCTTGTCTTAGGCGGTGCGGGGTTTTTGGGTTCGCACTTGTGCGATGAATTGGTAAAAACACAAAAGGTTATCTGTGTTGATAATTTTGTTTCCGGTACGGAAGAAAATATACATCACTTGCTTTTGAATCCTGATTTTGAGTTTATTAAGCATGACATGGCAGAGCCATTGGACCTTGACTCGTATCGGGAGTTGGAAAAATTTCGTGTGCAATTTCAAGGTGTGCAGGAAATCTATAATCTTGCATGTCCGACAAGCGCGAAAGATTTTGAAAATCGTACTATTGATACGCTCTTGGCCAATTCTTACGTGGTACGGAATGCACTTGAGCTTGCGGTAAAGTATAAAGCAGAAATGGTTCACTTTTCTTCTTCCGTGGTGTATGGAGGTAGAACACAATACAAACTGTACTTCAAAGAAAATAGTTATTCACCAATGGATCCGACAACAGAGAGATCTTGCTATGATGAGGGTAAGAGATTTGCAGAGAGTATGGTAGTGACCTATGCACGGAAATACAACCTCTCCACAAAAATTTTACGCGTCTTTCGTACGTATGGGTCACGCATGGCATTGGGAGACGGGCAGATGCTCGCTGATTTTGTGGTACATGCTCTAGAGGGAAAGGATTTGACATTGTATGGTGATGAAAATTTTCAAACGTCACTTTGTTATGTCTCAGATGTTATTGATGGTGCAGTGAAGTTGATGAACTCAAGCAAGCAAGGTATTTATAATATTGGCCACCCTCAAGATTTTCGCTTGTCGGATATCGCGGGGAAAATTATTTCTCTAACCGATTCGGAGTCAAAAATTGTCTATCAAGAACCTTTGCCTTTTATGACGCCGCAAGGTCTTCCTGATATTACAATGATTAAAGACGCGCTTGGATGGCTTCCGGTGATTACCATTGATCAAGGACTAAAATTAACGGTTGATTACGCGCGTGCGACCAAAGACTTGGTGCGTATGGGCGGTGGCCAGGGAGGTGGCAACACGATTGCCGGGATGTTTAAGTTTAGCTGAAAAGCACACAGCACGTAACACATAACATGGAACACGAAGTCGTATGAAATCTTTTTTTAAGCCAACAAAAAAGATATGGAAAATATTTGGGATATTATTGCTGATATTGTATATTCCGCCTTTACTATGGTTTTTTGGACTTTATTTTTTAGAGACATTTGCTATCCCATTTTTTATTTTTGCTGTTCCATTCTATCTTTACTATTCTTCTATTGGTCTTCCTGTGACAAATCAACAAGGTGGCATGGATTATTGGCTTCCTGATCCAAACATGTTTGGCGTGATACTTGTTGTTGGAAGTCAAATGATTGTATTATATCTTCTTGCGTTACTGATATCAGTACTGGGACACAAGTTTAAAAGAAAGAGCAATCTACCAAATCTATGAACACTTGGATAGTTATTCCGGCGTATAATGAAGAAAAAACAGTGGGTGAGGTGGTACGAGCTATAAAGCGGTCTGGAGAATACCAGATCGTTGTTGTTAGTGATGGATCGCACGATGCAACTGAGCGTACAGCATATAAAGCAGGTGCGTATGTACTTTCTCACGCGGTTAATCGAGGACAAGGTGCGGCGCTGGCAACCGGTACGCAGTACGCGATGCAAAATGGCGCGGAGAGCATTGTACACTTTGATGCTGATGGACAGCATGTAGCAGAAACTATTCCGATACTTCTTGCTCCTTTAAAACAGGGAATGGTACAGGCGGTGCTTGGATCACGTTTTTTGAATGATGCCACAAAAGTTCCTTTGCTGAAAAAGTGGCTCATATTAAAACCTGCTATACTCTTTACACAACTTTTCTCAGGGATCAAGGTGACCGATACGCACAATGGGCTGCGTGCCCTTACGCGTGAAGCGGCAGAAAAAATAGAAATAACCCACGATCGTATGGCGCATGCGTCGGAAATTTTGGACGAGATAAGTAAAAAAAATATCACCTACGTTGAAGTGCCGGTTACGGTAGTGTATCATACTCGAGGACAAGGATTCTTTGACGGAATAGCGATTATGAAAGATATCTTCTTGCATAAAATTTTTCACTCAAAATAATATGTTAGAGACCGAGTCTCTAACAACGGTGCTATGACCTTAATTCAGATTTTCTTACTCATATTTGTGGTTTTTGCGTTAGTGCGGGTATGGACGCAGTTTCAACGCAAAATGCTCTCAAGAAGCGATGTGTTTGTATGGACTGTTGTTTGGTTTGGTATCGCATTTGTTACACTGCTGCCAAATGCGGCAACGTGGATCGCGAATTTCGTGGGAGTGGGTAGGGGAACGGATCTTGTGCTCTATATAGCAGTGGCCGTCTTATTTTCTGCGTTGTTTAGGTCTTTTGCGCGTATACATCAATTGGAGAGATCACTTACTGAGTTTGTGAGGAAACAAGCAATTGATAATCCAAGCGTGCCGAAGGAAAAAAATAAGGAGTAGAGTATGAAAATTGCGGTGATCATTGTTTCATATAACGCGAAGGATACGTTTTTGCCAGATCTTATCACAAGCTTGAAGGCGCAAGATACCGCTGGATTGGATGTGGAAATAATTTTTGTTGATAATTCTCAAGACGATTCAGCGGATTATATTGAACAAGAATACCCGCAAGGCATAGTGTTACGACAAAAAAGAAATACCGGATTCGCGGAAGGAAATAATATTGGTATGCGGTATGCGCTAGATAAAGGTTATGAAGCTATAGTATTGCTCAATCAAGATACGATTGTTGAGAAGAATTGGCTACAAGAACTCGTGCGGGCCGCAATGAGCAACAAACAAATCGGTTCTGTACAAGCTGTAATGCGTTTGCACCCTGATACCGATAAACTGAATTCAACAGGCAACCTACTGCATTTTTTGGGATTTGGTTTTTGCCGTGATTACCGTGAGCCTATTATAAAAGAGAGAGATTATGGCGAAGTACCGGAAATTGTCTACGGGTCTGGCGCGGCAGTACTCTACAAAGCAGAGGTCTTACAAAAAGTGGGGTTGTTTGATGAAGATTTTTTTCTCTACCATGAGGATACGGACTTAGCACTTCGTACGTGTCTTGCAGGATGGAAGAATGTATTGGCGCCAAAGTCTGTTATCTATCACAAGTATGAGTTCTCTCGAAGTATCAAGAAATATTACTGGATAGAAAGGAATCGTTTTTGGATCTTGCTTTTCTTCCTCAAGTGGCGCACCTTGTTTCTTATATTGCCAACGCTTTTGCTTATGGAAATAGGACAGTTTGGTTTTAGCATGATGCGTGGTTGGTGGAAAGAAAAATTAAAGGTCTATACATGGCTTGTGAATCCCGCTCATTGGCCGCTTATGCGTGCCAAACGCGCTCTGCGACAGGATCTGCGTACCATAACGGATAGTGAGCTTACCAAAGATTGGGTTGGGACCATTAGTTATCAGGAAATAGAAAATCCGCTCTTAGACAAAGCGGTGAATCCGGTATTTGAGGGGTATTGGAGAGTGGTAAGGAAGTTTATAAAGTAAAAAAGGTAGTATATGTACATAGCTCATATCACTCCCGTATTTCCACCTTACAAAGCTGGTATGGGTATGGTGGCAAAAGAGATGGCAAATGGTTTAGCGAAGCGGGGACATAAAATTGATATTATTACACCGGAATACATGCGCGGTCTTCCGGAAGAAGATAGAGAAGAAGGTATACATATTCAGCGTGTACGTCCTCTATGGAAAAGAGGGAATGCGGCATTTATCCCACAAATTTTTAGCACCTTAGGGAAATACGATCTTTTGCATCTACACTACCCATTTTTTGGCGGTGCGGAAGTGCCGTGGCTGTTTAAAGTACTCTATCCCAAGAAACCGTTTGTACTTACGTATCACATGGATACAACAGGCATTGGCATGCGTCAAAAGCTTTTTCATGCGTATCGAAAAATACTCTTGCCGCAATACCTTTGGAGTGCGGATGCGGTGACGGCCAGTTCTTATGATTACGCGGAGAACAGCTTTGTCTCGGAGATGCTCAAGAAAAAGCCGGAAAAATTTCATGAAATTCCCTTTGGCGTCAACAAAATATTTTTTGGGGAGCGTGACGCGCAAAAAGAGGAGAAGCCAACCATTCTTTTTGTTGGAGGGCTTGATACGGCGCACTATTTCAAAGGCATTGAAAAGCTTTTTGAAGCGGTATCAAAACTCTCTCTTGCGCAATGGCAAGTGTGGGTGGTTGGAGATGGTAACTTGCGCGAACAGTATGAGAAAAAAGCAAAGGACTTGGGTATGAAGGATAGAGTTGAATTTCTAGGATCTCTTTCCGACGATGAGTTGTGTATACGGTATCAAAAAGCATGGGTAACCGCACTTCCTTCGCTGGACATGTCAGAAGCATTTGGTTTAGTGCTTGCAGAATCTCAAGCGTGCGGTACGCCGGTTATAGCCTCTGATCTGCCTGGAGTGAGAACTGCCTTTATTCCTCAGAAAACCGGACTTGCCGTAGAGCCGGGCAATGCAGCGGATCTTGCACATAAACTGGAGCATATCTTAACGCATAACGAAGAACGTGTACGTATGAGCAAGCATGCGCGAGAACATGCTGAGAAGAATTTTCGGTGGGAGCGCATAGTACAGAAACTTGAAAATCTCTATCAACAACTTAAAAAAACGTAAGTATGTCCTATACGACTTAATTATGCGGTCGCATAATTAAGTCGTATAAAAATACATACTTCCAGTCTAGAATCTAACGCAACACATTGGCGCGAAGCGCTAAAGATG
>CAZZDA010000035.1:0-11428 GCA_964652585.1 uncultured Gammaproteobacteria bacterium
GTCTATAGTTAGCGCAATTATTACTTTTTTTGTGATTTTAACCGGACACTAGTAGTATAATGCTACTACTTAAGCCTACGGCTCATTTGAAAATTCTACTACGGGGCAAGCCCCGTACAATCAAGTGTTTTTATGCTATACTTTATCTATATCTATGGCAAAATCCTCTTCATCACTTTCAATACCGCCTCCCAAAAAAAACTCGATCTCCAGCGATCGTGTAGTCAAAGGTGTGGCACACGCTTTACACACTACCTCAAAAGGAGCGCGAAAATTCATTAGGGGGATAAAGACGACACAAAGCAGGCAATTTTTGCAACATAGCAGCAATACAAAATCCCTCTATGATCTGAAAAAATTTCAACGCAGCGTCCGAAAACAAGCAAAAAAAGAAGGTATACACGTAAGTGAAGGGATGTTGAAAAAGGAGGTAAATCGTGCGTTTAAAAAAGAAGAGGATAAATGGATAAAAAAACATGAGGACATGCGTAATCGCAATGTTCGATACAATGCCTACAATCGTAATCGCGACGAAGGAGGATATACCAATAGAGTTGGTAAAATGCGCCAGCGTATTGATGCCATGCATACGCGAGGAGGGTCCGCGCTTCGCGGCAACGAAGCATATACACCAAAAAGTACAGCGGGAAAAGAAGCTCCTTCTTCATCGGCACAAAGATCATCTTCCGCATCTCAACAATCAACGAACTCGCAAACTTCCGGCAATTGGCAGGCAAAAGCCAATAATCCTCTGCGTCAAAAATCTCCCGAAGCATCCGGACTTCGTCCAACCATAGGCAAACGAGGATTGTAATACTCTTCATAGGTCATTTTACCTTGTTTTTGGGTTGGTTTTTGTGAAAAATTTTTTTGTATTTGTATATAATATGCCTTTGATACACACTTGCCACCACACCAATGCATTGGTGTGGTGGCTTGTAAAAAGTAGGTGGTTTTGCTACACTTCGAAGGTAAACTAACCTGCAACGGACAACCAGCAACCTACTACAAAAGTAAAAAATGTTATAGGTTGTAAGTTGTTAGTTATTTCTATGCATATTTCCTGGTTTGGAGAAAGCTGCTTTAAATTAACCTACCGCACACCTCTTGGCGAAGAGTCGCTCTACATTGATGTATTTGACAGCAAGTGCACGGGCCTGAAAACTCCGCGCATACACGAGGCACTTGCCCTCCTGTGGAGCCAGAAACAACCGGCGGTACGCAAGCAATATGACAAGCGACTTAACTGCATGCATCTTGTTCGTCCCGGCGAGTATGAAGTGCATAATGTATTCATACAAGGAGTGCCACTCTGGACCCAAGAACCAAACAACAAGCAATCAATTCTTTTTCGTATTGATGCGGAAGATATATCTCTCGCGCATGTAGTAACTCTTGGAGTGCCTTTACACGATCATCACCTTGAAAAACTTGAAGGAGTAGATATACTCTGCATACCTATCGGGGGGCACGGCACGTACTCCGCAAAGCAAGCGGTAGATATCGTCGGTCAAATTGAACCGCGTATCGTTATTCCCATGCAATACCATATCAAGGGATTATCACTCAAACGAGATACTCTTGATACTTTTGTAAAGGAAATAGGACTAAACGCAGCTGACCCTGTGACGAAACTGCGCATCAAAAAGAAAGATCTTCCACAAGAGCAAATGATAGTACAACCTTTAATTATTGCCAGTACCTCATCATAAGCTATGGGTACACATACAGCACACATTCCTATAGCAGTCACTTCTACGCAACGTACAGCGAGCGCATCGCCAACACGCTACACAGTGATGCGACACACAAAAAAAGTTTCGCGTAGCGTCGCTCATAAGTCTCATGCGCTCCAGCCATTAAAAAAACTGAAAAAAAGCATGGGAAAAGCACGGCAAAAAAAATCAGCACCGCTCCTTCGACACAAACCTCACCGCATTCTTATTGCACTGGAACAAGAAAAAGCATTTCGTTTTATGTGGGCAAGCGCATTGCTCTTCTGCATCGTATTTCTTTCCGGTATGTGGCTTATTGAAGTCTCTGCCATACCTTTTTTATCTACAACATTTACCGCATCACTTGATACATTCATAGCCACACTACCTTTCTAAAAATAAACATGAAAAAGCATACACCAATAAAAGAAACATCTCTGAATGTAGGCAATGTTCAACCACAAGAAATTACCGCTGAAATGCGAGAGGCATACTTAGCGTATGCAATGTCTGTCATTGTTTCACGCGCACTGCCTGATGTACGCGATGGTTTAAAACCAGTACATCGGCGTATTTTATATGTCATGTGGTCGTTGGGCTTGAGATCACAAGCAAAGTTCCGAAAATCAGCCGCAGTGGTTGGTGATGTTCTTGGTAAGTATCACCCGCACGGTGACACTGCAGTATACGATGCACTGGTACGCATGGCACAAACATTCTCATTACGCTACCCGCTGGTGAACGGGCAAGGAAATTTTGGTTCTATGGATGGCGACAGTGCGGCTGCTATGCGATATACGGAAAGTAAATTGCAAAAGATCAGCGAGGAGCTGCTCTTTGATCTTGAAAAAGATACTGTTGCCTTTCGACCAAACTATGACGATACACAGCAAGAGCCAAGTGTTTTGCCGGCGCGTATTCCCAACCTCCTCTTAAACGGTTCTGTGGGTATTGCGGTCGGTATGGCAACAACCATACCGCCCCACAATCTTACCGAGCTGATCAATGGCATCTTACACTTATTGAATCATAAAGACGCGACCGTAGAAGATCTGATGCAGCATGTTACAGGTCCGGACTTTCCCACAGGCGGCATTATCTTCAACAAAAATGAGATTCGTGCGGCATATGCAACCGGCAAAGGAAAGATTGTCATGCGCGCCAAAACCGATATAGAGGAAACGAAGGCGGGCGTGTTTCGTATTGTCGTTCATGAAATTCCTTATCAAGTTAATAAAGCAACTCTCGTTGAAAAAATTGCCACACTCGTACGCGAGAAAAAGATAGAAGGTATTCGTGATCTGCGCGACGAATCAAACAAGGAAGGTGTTCGCGTGGTCATTGAATTGAAAAAAGACAGTTATCCAAAAAAAGTACTTAATCAGCTTTTCAAGCTCACACAGCTACAAGAGTCATTTCACGTGAACATGTTGGCGCTTGTTGATGGCATTCAGCCGCGCGTCCTCACACTTAAGAGCGCATTGGAACACTATATCACACATCGCAAAGAAGTGATCGTGCGCCGTACCCAATTTGATCTGGACAAAGCAAAAGATCGGGCACATATTCTTGAAGGTTTGGTACTCGCTCTTGAGAGCATCGACAAAATAATCACCACCATTAAAAAATCAAAGGATCGAGAAGAGGCGAAAGTAAATCTCGTCAAGAAATTTAAGCTCTCAGAGCGCCAAGCTGTCGCTATTCTGGAGATGCGCCTGCAACAGCTGGCAAACCTTGAACGCCTGCGCGTAGAAGAAGAGCTGAAAGAAAAACAAAAACTCATTAAAGAATTGAAGGGTATTCTCAATTCTCCGAAAAAAGTCATTGCATTGATAATACAAGACTTGGAAGATATACGGGAACGTTATGGCGATGAAAGGCGTACAAAAATTGTCGCAAGTGCCGTTGACTCTTTTTCAACAGAAGACTTAATACCCAATGAGCCAACTATTGTTATGCTCACTCGTGACAATTATATCAAGCGCCTTCCGCCTGAAACGTTTAAGTCGCAGACACGCGGAGGAAAGGGCGTTATAGGACTGACCACCAAAGAGGAGGATATGGTCGCGCACTTCTTTACTACCACAACGCATTCCGACATTCTCTTTTTTACCACCAAGGGCAAGGTATTTCAACTGAAAGCATATGACATTCCACAAGGGTCACGTACTGCCAAAGGACAAGCAATCGTCAACTTTCTCCAATTAGGTCCCGAGGAAAAAATATCAGCCGTATTACCGCTTGCAGAACTTAGTGACGCACACTATTTGGTTATGGTAACGCATAAGGGCGTTATTAAGAAAACAGCGATCAAAGATTTTGATAATGTACGGCGTTCCGGCCTTATCGCACTCACCATAAAAAATAATGATACGCTTGGCTGGGTACTCCCCTCCAGCGGCAAGGATGAGATCATTGTCGCGACAGCCCACGGAAAATCTATACGTTTTGCAGAAAAAAATCTGCGCTCCATGGGACGAGCAGCAGCCGGGGTCAAGGCCATTACACTTAAAAAAGATGATGTGGTGGTCAGTTTTGATGTGATCGACCCGCTCATTAAAAAGCACAAGGAAAGCTCCTTTCTTATTGTCACGGAACGCGGATACGGAAAACGTACGCATCTCAAAGAGTATAAAGTGCAAGGGAGAGGTGGCAGCGGTATTAAGACTTTGCAAAAAACCACAAAAACGGGTTCGGTTATTTTTGCCCGAATAGTTGTTGGCACTGAACACGACATGATCCTTATTTCCCAAAAGGGGCAAGTTATTCGTATGAGCGCCAAATCGGTCAATCTTTTGGGACGTGCCACGCAAGGCGTACGCCTCATGCGTTTTAAAGAAAAAGATGATATTGTAGCATCGGTGACATTTGTGTAAAAATCGGAAATTGGCGGTTAGAAGTCGGAAGTCAGGACTTGAAAAAAAAGTGTAGTCGTGCTAGCCTGCAATCAGTTTTATTCATATTTTTTCCTCTCCTACTTTTACCATACACTATGTCTGTACCAACACAACGCCAGACCTCGTCCTCAAGAAAACGACGTGCAGCGCATTTCGCACTGACGAAAAAGACAACCACGACATGTCCAAAGTGTAAGAAGCAAAAACTCCCCCATCATGCGTGCACCTTTTGCGGTACACACCACAAAACAACACTCCCCCAAAAACGCCGAGCTAAAGACACCAAAAAGAAAGAGAAGAAATAAAGCGTATGTCCAATCGGCACCTTGCAAGAACGATCGCACTCCAAACCCTCTATCAGTGGGATTTTAATCGTGCAAAAAAAGAAGAGGGAAAGCAACTCCTTTCGTACAATTTCAAGGAACTTGCACCTGAATTTGACGATCACGGTTTTGCCAAACACTTGGTGGAAGGTATTATCGATAATCTCGCAACCATTGATAATCTTATAGTTGAGTACGCACCGGAGTGGCCGCTTGACCAAATTACTACCGTTGATCGCAATATTCTGCGTATCGGTATCTTTGAGATGCTCTTTGATACGGATATTCCCGACAAGGTAGCAATTAACGAAGCTATAGAGCTCGGAAAAAGTTTTGGCGGAAGCTCTTCTGGAAAGTTTATCAATGGAGTGTTGGGCACACTCTATAAAGATAAGGCGGAGCAAGAACAAAAAGAAAACACGAGTGATCATACCAAAAAATCCCCCTCCACATAAGGAACATAACAATTAGCCACCTTATACGTTTTCCTTGCACCATACTCTATGAAGCCACTCTCTGATCTTGAAAAACAGCTAACCATCACCTTTGTCAATGCTGAACTCTTAAAACAAGCATTTGTTCATCGCTCATATCTAAATGAAAATCCCGGTTTTCCCCTTGGCCATAATGAACGCCTTGAGTTTTTGGGCGATGCCGTTCTTGAGCTTGTGGTCACTGAACATCTCTTCATAAGCTTTTCCGATGAACCTGAAGGGGTGCTCACCAACTGGCGTGCAAGCCTCGTCAATGCAACGCTCCTCGCAAAAGTAGGACGTACGCTCAAATTAGAGGAGTATCTTTTCTTAAGCAAAGGGGAAGCAAAAGACACGGTCAGCAAAGCGCGAAATTATATCCTTGCTAATACGGTTGAAGCACTTATTGGCGCACTCTATCTTGACCAAGGTATACAAACAGCTTCAAAGTTCATTCATGAGCATATTCTCACTGAGTTACCTCATATTTTAAAGCATAAACTCTATCAGGATCCGAAAAGCAGTTTTCAGGAAATTGCGCAAGAAAAGACAGGTATTACCCCCTCTTACAGAAGTCTTGATGAAGAAGGACCGGATCATGACAAACAATTTACCATTGGCGTCTACCTTGGTGATGAATGTATGGGAACCGGTACCGGAAAGAGCAAGCAAGAGGCGCAGGTAGCAGCCGCGGCTCAAGCACTTGAACAGCAAAAATGGAAATAGCAGAATCACACATAATGTGGTAGTATGTATGGACAAGGGTAACTAAGTTCCAAAACTCATATACCGCACTAGTACGTAGGTGAGTTGTCATAATTAAAAAAAATCATTTGAAATTTAACACTACTTCCCCATGCACATTGACGACCTTTTTAAGATTGCCGTAAAAAAAGGCGCTTCCGATCTGCACCTCATTGTAGGAAAGCCGCCTATGTTGCGTATTGATGGCGCACTCTCCACCATACCCAATACCGCAGTCCTCACTGCAAAATCAACGCAAGACCTCATTTTTTCCATACTCTCGGAGAAACAGCATAAAAAACTTGTTGAAGAGCGCGAGCTAGACGTCTCATATGAGATTAAAGGTGTGAGCCGTTTTCGTGTTAATCTTCACTGGGAAAAAGGATCGCCAGGTCTTGTCGCGCGCGTTATTGCAGGTACCGTTCCCACTATGGAACACATTGCCATGCCGCAGATAGTGTATGACCTCTGCCGCCTTCCCCAAGGCCTTGTATTAGTTACCGGGCCTACAGGATGTGGAAAATCAACAGCACTGGCCGCTATGATCGATCTCGTCAACGCCGAACGTTCAGCGCATATTGTTACGCTTGAAGATCCTATTGAATTTGTTTTTGAACCGAAAAAATCTATTATTAAACAACGGCAGCTTGGTACAGACACTCTTTCGTTCACCTCAGGACTCAAACACGTATTACGCCAAGATCCAAATGTTATCATGGTTGGCGAGATGCGCGATCTGGAAACTATTGCCGCCACTATCACACTTGCGGAAACCGGACACTTGGTGCTCGCAACACTCCATACCTATAGCGCGGCGCAAACGATTGACCGCATTATTGATATTTTCCCTCCCTATCAACAAAATCAGATTCGTCTCCAGCTCTCCATCACCTTGAAAGGTGTTATTTCACAGCGTCTTTTGCCAAAAATTGGCGGCGGTCGCCATCCGGCGCGAGAAATTCTTATTAATACTCCCGCGGTCAGTAACATGATCAGGGAAAACAAGATCGCACAGATCAAGACTGCGATTCAGACAGGTGCGGAACAAGGTATGTGCACTCTTGATAAGGATCTCTCCGATCTTTTTGAACAAGGTATTATTACCAAAGAATCCGCGCAGGCACAGATGTTCAATCCGGAAGAACTACCCGGATAATTGTACATTCTTTCCCCATCCCCTATGCCAAAATATACCTTTGACGACCTGCCGCTTTTTAAAGAACTTGGCACCCTACAGCGAGCGGCACTCAAAAAAATAGCTAAAAAAATATCTCTACCGGCAGACACCCACCTTTTTGTTGCGGAAGAATCGCTCAAAAGTTTTTTTGTGGTGCTAACCGGAAAAGTTCGGCTATATAAAACATTTGTAGACCATGAAGAAACATTCGCCTATGTCGGGGAAAATGATTTTATCTCCGAGCTCGCGTTCACCGGAGAAGAGCATGTTTATACACTTAACGCGCAAGCTGTTGATCATACACACCTTCTTTCTTTTACGCAAAAAGATCTTTCGCGTTTTCGAGAAAAGTATCCAAAGGCATACGGTATTATTATGGCAAGCATCACCGCGCGGCTCAATGACCGACTCTATCACATTAATAATAAGCTGATAACACTCTATTCTACAGGAAAGCTCTTAGCAGAGCATCGGGATGATCTCGCAATGCTAAGTCAGGGACTGTTGAAAGTTATACTTGAAGTTATTAATGCGGAAAACGCACTTTTAGCGCTCTACCCGGAAAACGCGAAATCAATTGTTATCCAAAATGTCATTGGGCATAAAAACAATTCTCAAATTCTCTGTCTGGAATTGAGCCGTGATACCGACCAAATTTTAGGAAAATTGTTTTCCGATCCGAAACCGCATATTTTTCACGAAACACGCGGCAAAGGCAAAGAAAAAACACCTTATACCAGCTCAATTATGCTTGGCGTGCCCATTCGCTCAAAAAGCCGCGTCATAGGCGCGCTCCTTCTCGGCAACAAAAAGAAAGGCGGATTTTCAAGCAATAACATTATTTTATTAAATTTTATCGCTAATCAAGTCGCACAAGCAATTGAGGGAGCAAATTTTGAGCGACTTGCCGAAGCAAAGGAAGAATTGCAGCGCGTCTACATCCAGCCAATGTAGTTTCTCGCATAACTCATAACGCATCACATAAAAACAACTCATGAATCAGAGTTGTTTTATGTCACTTGATTTTCTCCAAAAAAATAGCTATACTGGCTAACGTTAATTGACATGCCCTCGTAGCTCAACTGGATAGAGTGCTTGGCTTCGGACCAAGAGGTTGCAGGTTCGAATCCTGCCGGGGGTACCATACTATAACTTTCAACACTTAACATTTCACTTTTGACATGTAGATTACCAAGAGTTACTTGTCAATCGTTCATTGTACATAATTATATCCGGGCGCATAGCTCAATGGTAGAGCAGTTGCCTCTTAAGCAATTGGTTGGGGGTTCGAGTCCCTCTGCGCCCACCAAGAGATACATTATCCAAATTCTGAAAGTTTTTCGCTTTTGCTTTTGGCAAAAGCGTATGTGCAAAATCGGTTTTGGTATTGTAGGCATTAACGAAATCAGAAAGAATGGGAACGCCGAAGCGCGCGGATTTGTCACAAACTATGGGGTTCGTTCCAATTTTTTGGACGAGCTCCTTTTGTTTATGAAAATTGTCTGAGCTTGCCAAAAAATTGGCTTGTTTCGTGTCTACAATCCATTCCCGCAGGGGTTCAATCCACTTATTTCCCCTGTGCGCGTACTCTTTCTTTTTCTCTTTTAGGGCAAGTGTGGCACGCATAATCTCGTCTTTCTTTTTCAAGTACATATCTTTGGGAATATCGCCGTCCAAGTAGGATTCCACCAGCTTTTCCAAGCGTGCCTCGCTTGCTTGCACTTTGAGAGCAAGAGTACGCGCATAGCTTTGCGATGAGCTCATTTCTTCCTTCTCCAGTCGCTTGACTTCTTCCAATAGCCAATCCGTTGTTTCATCGCAAAGCGAAATTGTTTGAAGTCGTTGTTGTATTTGGCTGGCAAGCATACTTTCTCGCACGTACTTTTGCGAACACTTACCTTTCTTTTTCACGCAACGATAGTAGCGGTACCTGCCGCCATGTCGTCCGGTCGCCCATTGCGCAGTTACCATACAGCCACACTCTCCACAGCGAAAAAGCCCCGTGAACGGAAAATCATGGCGGGACTTCTTTTTGTGCGGGCGTTCCTTGCCAGCCAAAACATTTTGGACGGCTTCAAACAATTTCGGGGAAATAATTGGCGCAAAGTTTCCTTCAAACCATTCCTCTTGATACTTCACAAACCCTAAGTACGCTCTGTTCGTCAGCATCCTTTTTATGGAAGCTTTGCCAAGTGGCGTTCCTTTTCGGGTGACCACGCCGTGATCCGCTAAAAATTTCGCAAGCGAACGAAAAGTATGTGCCCCTTTGGCATATTCTTCAAAAGCACGTTTGATGACGCGGGAATGTGTCGGGTGCGGTTCAATGTTGCGAAACTTCGTATTATTCACATACCCGAACGGTGCCGCATTCAACCATTCCCCGCGACGCAATTTTTGGCGGATTCCACGCTTGACGTTCTGTCCGAGATTGTCAGAGTAATACTTTGATTGACCAAACGCCACTTGTAGCATGAAAAGTCCCTGCGGGGTAGGTTCAAACCAAAAGGTCGGAAAACGCAAAGACACAATGTTTTTTTGGTCTACGGCGTAGATAATGCGACCGCCGTCAATAGAGTTTCGTGCCAGTCTATCGGGGTGCAATGCCAAAATACCCACATTGCCCATTTTCTCAATCTTGCTCATCATCTCATTAAACACAGGCCGTCCCGGTGTCTTTGCGCTTTTCGACTCTTGAAATTCCTCTAGAATTTCAATATTTTCTTTACGCGCGAATTCCCGCAATTCAAACAATTGCGCTTCAATAGACATCACTTGCCTATCATCTTCTTCCGTACTCTTTCTCGCGTAAAGAAAATATATTGGTTTGGACATAGAGATTATGGTTTTAGAGACTGTCTCATGACACGAAACAGGCAAATCCGCGCGCTTCGGCGTTCCCATTCTTTCTGATTTCGTTAATGCCTACAATACCAAAACCGATTTTGCACATACGCTTTTGCCAAAAGCAAAAGCGAAAAACTTTCAGAATTTGGATAATGTATCTCTTGGTGGAGTTTTAGTATCCTTTGCTCGAACACTTTTTGAGGAAGAATCCGCGCCTTAGCCCCAGTAGTACAGCAGAGCTGACTACAGGGCAAGACAGGCGCGTGTCCCGCCCGAGCGGCTCACCCCGCCAAAGGCGGGGCTAGCAAAGCCCGTAAAAAATTATCATTTTTTTATAGTCGCGCGCAAAAAATTCTTTTTAAGGAAATAATTTTTGCGGGTTTTGCTTCCAGCTCTTTCTGCGAAAGGCTGGATGAACCGCTTTCCAACCTAAAAAAACTCTTAAACACAGTATAACATAATATGCTAAGTTTGGGTATTGCAAATCTGCATATATACTGGTAGTATTATGGTAAAGACAATACGATCAAAAGAATATGCAGAATTTGTGCAAAAACTGCGCACAGCACGGCAAGAGGCGGGATTGCGCCAAATTGACGTTGCAAAGAAGCTAAAAAGAACGCAATCGTACGTTTCTCGTGTTGAGGTTGGCGAACAAAGACTGGATATCTTGGAGCTCAAGCAATTCGCGAAACTCTATAAAAAGAATTTTGATTATTTTGTGAACTAGCACGGGTACATTGAATGGATTATGAGCATAAAAAAAGAGATATTGAAAACAATGATGACAATGATATTATTTTGGTCCATTGTTATTTATAGCATAGATAATATTTTGTTACTTGATGAAACAACTATTATGATAACTATCGCATTAATGATATTGCTTACGGCAGTTTATTTATTTCTTCTAAAAAATAATTTGGATGAAATACAAAATGAATACACGTATGATATAAATGAATATGACAAGAAATACAAAAAACGTTTTGAGGAAACGCAAAATGATTTAGAAAAACGTGGGATGACATTTTCAGGTGAAGCAGTAAAAAAATTAGGAAGCGAATCGGCTGTGTCCGCAGAGTCATTTGGTAAACCGATACAAAAAGGTGAGCTTGAGGTTGATAAAGAAGACTATAAAAAATACCATGTTAAAAAGTTTGAATTAGCTTTTAAGAAAGCAAAATATAAAGTTATAATTAACTTACTTTCTAGAATCTAACGCAACAGCGTTATTCATAAGTTGATTAAATAC
>CAZZDA010000036.1:0-11424 GCA_964652585.1 uncultured Gammaproteobacteria bacterium
ATGTAGTAAAATAACTGGGGATACCCCGTAGCTTGCTGCGGGGTAGTTCATTTTTTTCTGGTCAAATTTATACCAGCTCCTGCGTATGATGGCGGGGCGATTCGTAATAAAGCGTGGATAAACTTTCTTTCTAAGCGATATCATGTCGTTGTCGTTGGTTTTTGGAATAAGAAATATGGCACGGCGCATCTAGATTCGTTATCTTCACCGTTTGTTCAAATCATAGGCTATCCGTATAACCAAAATTTTATTCATACGATACTCGCGTTTATTACAGCTGTTTTGAGGAGGCAATCGTTTATATTAGAAAAGTATTTTAACAAGACAATTCAGAAAAAGTTAAATTCTCTTGCCCGTGATAAGAAAGTAGCTTTTGTCATGTGTTCTGAACTTTCTATGATGCAATATGCCAAGAATGGAGTATTTGATACCCCGCTCTATTTTGATGAGCACAATGTCGAGTACAAACTGATTCAGAGAGCTATTAAGTGTGTGAAGGGAATACGAAAATATATATTAGAGCGAGAGATGAAAGAGATTAGAAAGTTTGAATCTTGGGCCGTGAATCATGCGGACAAAGTTTTTACAACAAGCGAATTGGATAAGTGCGATTTGCAAAATATTTCTGGAGTTGATTCTCGTAAGATTCGTGTCGTTAATAATTCATATCCCGATAAGGGATTGGGCAATACTTTATCACTTTCACAGAGTCCAACGATAGTCTTTGTTGGAAATCTTGGTTGGCTACCCAATAAGCATGGAATTTTGCACTTTGTTAGGAATGTTTTACCAAGACTGAGTCGAAAAATTCCTAATTTAGTGTTTAACATCATTGGGTCGAATATACCAAAGGAGTTAAGAGCATACGCAAGGGATAATCCTATGCGGATATATAGCGATGCCTCAGAGATCCAAAAGGACGAAATCATTCATGAAAGCTGGCTTAGTGTCGTGCCACTCTACTTCGCGAGCGGTAGTAGAATTAAAATTATCGAATTCTGGTCCCATGGAAAGACCGTTATTTCAACCAAAATAGGAGCAGAAGGCCTTGTTGAGAGTATTGGAACTGAAATAGTTAGCTCTGATGATGAATTTGTCCGTACCATTGAAGCTATGCTTAAGGATAAGAATAAGTTAGCGGATATGGGCCGTAGCAATTACAAGATGTATAAGAAAGAATATGCGCCTAAGCGAGTATATGAAGATTCTCTTTATAACACCATCGCCACCGAATGACCTTAATAGGATTCGGAGCAAAAACATTCTAACTGAATTGCATAAGCGGAGACACAAGGTTACCGTTGTGAGTTTATATAAAAACCGGAAAGAGCGGATGCAACTTGATGCATGTGAAACATTCTCCGATTCAGTGATCGGTGTACGTCATCCCGTTGTTTATTCGTTACTTTCTTGCCTTTTCGGATTGTTCTTGCCTCTACCGCTTCGCGTATCTTTTTGTTTTAGCCCAAAGCTCCACTTGCTATTAAAGAATTTGGTCGAAAATGGCGACTTTGATATTGTCTACGTAAAGCGGCTTCGTATGGCTCAATATGCAAAACATTGTCAGAAGAAGGAAGTGCTGATAGATATTACGGATAGTATGACGAAATATTATGAATCGCTCATGAAGGTCACGTCTGGACTCAAATTCGCACTTGCCGTAGAAGAATATTTCAAACACAAAAAGTATGAGCCGCGGGTTTGTAAATCTTTCAATATTGTAATTTGTTCCAATCAGGACAGGAGATATTTGATTGAAAATTTTCATTGCTCGGGTTCGCATATACATGTTCTTGAAAATGGAATTGACCTTGCAAAGTGGAAATCTCGAGATGTGTCACTAAAAGATATTAACATACAGGAGCTTGTGTTTTGGGGTGTAATGAATATTGAAACCAACGAGCTTTCATGCCTTTTTTTCATACGCAATGTAATGCCGCTATTGGATGCTAATTTTACGTTTACAATTATTGGGTCGAAACCCGGAAAAGAACTGATAGATCATTCTTCCGATCGGATTCATTTTAAAGGTTATATTAATGACATAGCTCAATCGCTTAATTCTTCCGGCGTTTTTATCTGTCCGATGGTAGCAGGCGCAGGAGTTAAGAATAAAATTCTCGAGGCAGCAGCTTTGGGTTTGCCGGTAATTAGTACGACATTGGGAGCAGAAGGACTTTCTCCGAATCTACAGAAGCACATAATCATTGCTGATACACCACAAGAGTTTAGAGATAAGATACTTCACATAGCATGCCTTAGTAGCCGAGGTTATAAAGAGCTCATTTCAGCACAGCGTATTGCTTTAAGCGGCTACTATGACATTTCTTTGATTATAAAGAATTTTGAAAAACAAGTATTAATACCGCGCCATGAAAACTCAAAATAAATTCATACTCGTCTACCATGGCATAGGAACTAATAACCTATTTATGGAAGTTGCCGAGAATCTTTTTAAACAGCAGATAGAATACTTGCTGTTTAAAGGTTTTACATTTTGTACCTTAAATGATCTTTTCAGCACTTCTGAACCGTCTGTCTCAATAACCTTTGATGATGGCTTAGCTTCCATGAAGAAGGTGGGCGACTTTTTAGATTCAATGAGAATTCCGTTTGGCTTAAGCATCATTGCGAGTTCGCTCATTGATAATCAAGCTAAATATTTACCTCCTGAAGATTTGAGACGGTTTGAGCATGCAGAATTCTATTCCCATGGTTTGAAACACGTTGATTTAACGAAAGTATCAAAGAGCGAGCTGCGAGAAGAATTGTTAGTCTCTCGACGTTTATTGCAAGAAAAGCTGCGCAAAGGCATTGATAGCTTTGTTTACCCTTTCGGAAAATATAACGATCAAATCGTGCAGGAGGTGAAAGGGGCCGGTTATCGGAATGCTCTTGGACTACTTCCATTTCATATCGACAATA
The DNA here is from genome assembly GCA_964652585.1 of uncultured Gammaproteobacteria bacterium. Classification (GTDB taxonomy): domain Bacteria; phylum Patescibacteriota; class Patescibacteriia; order UBA1544; family UBA1544; genus CAZZDA01. The sequence goes on from CAZZDA010000036.1 coordinate 2,926, forward strand.
AGAGCAATATGTACTTACTTCCCAGAGTGAATATCAATGGCGCTGTTACAATGAAAAAATTTAAACTATTGACGTCAGCCTTAGGAAATGTATATTTGTATGGAGCTTTTTTCAAAAGAAAGCTCCTCGGACAAAATTATTTGTCTCAATAAATTATGGAAACATATATCTCAATTCACAATTCGACAGAGCATGACGGTTCAATAGCAATTGCTCGTGGCGATGATCTAACGATGTACCTATCGGAAAGAATAGACAGAAAAAAGCACAGCAATAATTTTGAGGCTCTGCAAACTTTTCTTTGGGAACATAATAACATTGATACCAACCAATATAAAAAAGAGTTCAAAATTCAACCGAACCAGGATATGCATCACCACTTGGCTCATGCCGCTTGCAGCTTCTTTTGTTCGCCATTTGAAGAAGCGGATATATTGATTGTTGATGGTATGGGGCCGTATAAGGACGGGATGCAGATGAGCACGTCAATGTGGAAAGGTCGGGGTAAGGAATTGCGCATGACTGACGCCAACCCGGAACCATTATTTTCGTATAACTCGCTTGGCCATTATTATTCAGCGGTAACCTACTATTGTGGATTTGATGTATGGGAAGAAGGAAAAACGATGGGGTTAGCTCCTTATGGTCGCAAAAAAAGCCGTACAGCTAGAAATATTAAGAAGTCATTAAAGCTATTGGATAATGGACAATATACGACAAACGAAGAGTTTATCGGATATTGTTTTAGTCTGAAATATCCAGATGAAAAGTTATTCGGAAAATACATTCATAACAGCGACTTTTACGAAAATAAATTTAGTAAGATGTTTGGTCCGAGAAGGAAGTATGGCGAGCAACTTCAAGACCACCATGAAGATTTAGCGTATGGCGCGCAGGAAGCACTGGAGAAAACTTTGTTGCATATCATTGAGAATTTTCAAAAACAAACTCAAGGCAGGAATCTCTGTTTAGGAGGCGGTGTAGCCCTGAATAGCGTTGCAAACCGCAGAGTTAGAGATGCAAATTTTTATCGCAATATTTTTATTCCCACTGTATGTGGAGACGATGGTCAAGCGCTTGGAAAATTACTTTATCAAAAACATGTCCGTGATAAGCATCCGAGATTCTGGTATCTTCAGCATGCCTTTTATGGTCCCAGATATAGTAGCACAATAATCGAAGAAGCTCTTGAGCTTTTTAATGCGAAAGTAAGTTTTAAGAAGTATTCAAAAGATAACTTGATAAACAAAACTACACAATTATTGCTAAATGGGAAGATCATTGGGTGGTTTCAAGGGAGATCCGAAATTGGTCCACGAGCTCTTGGTCACAGGAGTATACTTGCTGACCCACGCAATGCTGATATGAAGGATATAATTAATCTTCGAATCAAACATAGGGAATCATTCAGACCATTCGCTCCATCTGTTTTAGAAGAAGACGCTTCTCGCTATTTTAACTTGACAGACGCATCTCCTTTTATGTTATATGTATGTAAAGCGAAACCCATTGCAATGGAAGAAATGCCTGCCGTGGTTCATGTGGATGGTACTGCACGGATACATACGGTTACAAAAGCCCATGGAGGCATATATTATGATCTGATAAAACATTTTTCCAAGAAGACAGGTGTTCCTGCATTATTAAATACATCGTTTAACGATAATGGTGAGCCGCTTGTTGAAACACCTCAAGGCGCTATAGGGAGCTTTCTTCGCATGGATTTGGATGCTCTCGTACTTGGTTCGTATTTAATTTTCAAAGTATAGACAATTCTTTAACGCTATGAAAACCTTACTTCCCGAACAAATCTTATACTGGATAAAAACTTACAACAAGTTTGGTTTTACGCCAAAGCAAATACTTAACCGTATCCATTATCAACTTGCGAAAAAAGCAGTTCACTTGAAGTATAGACCCTTATGGCTATTAATATATGTCACTGACCTCTGCAACCTTAGATGTAAAATGTGTCCTCACCATACACCAGGGGATGCAACAGATTTTACATTCATGAAACAAACTCAAGGCACTATGAAGCCTGATGTTTTCCGCAAAATTTTAGATAAATTTCCAGAAAGCACGCTTGTGATGTTTGCGGGCGTGGGAGAACCGCTACTTAATCCCCATTTTATGACCTTAGCTACAATGGCAGCGAAGGAGAAAAAAATTCTGAATATCGTTACGAATGGAAGCTTGCTTGATGAGGATAGAATACATCAGATGATAGAAATCGGAAGGTTCAACCAGATTTCTGTCAGCTTAAATACCTCCAATGCTAAAGACTATCAACAAATCTGTAATATGCCCGAAATAGTCTTTGATCGAGTGGTTGAGAACATCAGGAAGTTGGTTCACTTGAAAAAAGAGCATAATGCATCGTTTCAGATTATCGTGAGCGCGGTTTGTAGCAATCAGTTTTTGCCAAAGGTTGAAGAGTTTTTGAAATTTGCTGACTCACTTGGTGTAGATCGAATTGATATTCATAATTACATTGATTTTTCAATCAAAGAAACTCAAGACCAATGGACGCCAGTCTTCTCAGAAAAAAGCGTTAAGCAGAAGATAGATGATTTGCAAGTATTTGTCGATTCATCTATCAGAGCCGAGGTTAACTTGCCAAAGATATTCAAGAAGGAGAATTTTTCGAAGAAATGCATGTGGTTTTTCAAAAATCTAGCGTTTGATGCACATGGTAACATAGGCAGTTGCGGAAGAATTATGAATCCTCAGCCAGCATACGGAAATATTCTTAATGATGAAGGCGATATTTGGAACAATGATTATATGACTGCGTTGCGCAAGGCATTCATTGATCAAAAAAAGAAACTTCCGCCCTGTTGCTATACTTGCGTTGAAAATTATTAAGTATGAGAAAAGTTTCCGTTGTCATTCCAACTAGAGGACAATCCGAGCATTTAGACAAGCTAATAACTCAACTCAAGAAGTATCAAGCAGACATTCAGATTATTCTCGTTGACAATTCAGTTGAGAAGAAAGTATTTAAGCGATATGGAGGAGGCTCTAATGTAGATTGTATTTCGCTAGACGTCGCGGGCGTAAGTGCAAGTCGTAATGAAGGTGCCAGGCATGCCCTGACTCCTTTAATATATTTTTTAGATGATGATGTAGAGCTCACATCCCAATGGTTTTCGGCATTAGAGCGAACTATCGTTCACAATAATAATGACGAATTAATTTCAGGAGGTGCCGTGATCGTTGATAAAAATTTAACAGACGCTCTACCGAGAAAATATCGGTACCTTATTGGCGAAAAAAGATTTGGATCAAAGAACAAGGTTTTGAAAAAAGATTATCTTGCGGGCTGTAATTTGATGATTTCAAAACCACTATTTGGGAAGCTTGGCATGTTTCCAGAGTCATATGGACATAAAAGTAGAGAGCGTATTTTCAATGAAGACGTCTTTTTTCAAGAAAAAGCACGCAAAATTGGGTACGAGGTTTACTATGTTCATGACTTAGCTGTTTTTCATCATCAAAAGTATACAAACCTTGATTTGAACGAGAGGGTGAGACTCCAGGGAATTTACGATCGAAGAATTGATAGTGAGTTGAATAAGGCACGATTACTGCTTAGGATCATTAAGTATAGTTTATTCCTTATCGTTTCGAGACGGCCATTCATTAAAGACAAACTAGGGCATAACCTCGACTTAATACGATACCGTTCGTACCTGTATGACAAACGTTAGTCTTATTAAAGAATTAACCACAGAACTTGAATCACGCTGGAAACAGTTATGGGACGCTTCATCTTCCGCTCATCCATTTAACTCACCGCAATGGTTTAAGGCATGCGTTCAAGCATTTGACATAAGAGATTTCAATTTATTTGTTTGCATAGGTGAACGAGAAGAACTTCATGGTGTTTTGCCGCTAGTAAGAATGAAGAAATTCGGAGTTAACGTGCTTGGAAGCCCTGGTAAAAAATACCTGGATAAATCAACTATACTTGCTAGAGACAAAGCAACAACAAAATCAATAATGACCGAAACACTTCAACGTGACAATCTTTATTTGTCAGAACTTGACAATGGTAGCTTGGATACAGTATCTGAGTTACATGCACTGTATGAGGTTGCTTCAATGAACCCTTTTATAGCATTGGATGGTGATCCGCTTCGCAATCTTGCAAATAGGCAGAGGAATTACTTGCAGAATATGATTTGTAGGCACGAGGAGAAGCTAGAGTTTCAATTTAACCGGCGTCCTGACCACAATCAACTCAAAACGATGTTTGAGATGGAAGTAATGAGTCACAAAAAGAAATTGGGTCGCGATATCTTTAGTAACCAAGAAGCAAGGAACTTATTTCAGAGTATATCTGCCCTTGCACCAGAACATTGTAGCGTCAGTTTCTTATATTTTGATGGGGAGCCAGTGGCACACATATTCGGTCTCATTTATAAAAAAACTTTTCTGGCATACCATATGGCATATCTTGAAAAATTCAGAAAGATGATTCCAGGAAAAATCCTTTTATACTATTTACTCAATGCTTTAAAGGAAGCGCACTTTGAGACTTTTGATTTTTCCCGGGGAAGTAGTATACTTAAAAATCAATTCACAAAAACCAGCCTTCTTCAGTATAATGTTTTCATTTCAGCAAGTGCATCAATACGCTGGTATTGGAGGATAATTTTGCTTTTTAACAAATTGGAGGTAAAATTTAAACGCTTAATAAAATCTGTGTTCTTTACCAAATAGATGTGCTAACATGGAGATAAGAATATGAGGTATTACATAACTACTTTTCCAGGAATTGAGGCCATCTCAAAAGACGAGATAGAAACAAAGCGGGACATCCATATTAGAAAGACTCTCATGTCCAGAAACAATTCTCTCGTTTTTTTTGAGTTTAAGGGAGACACTTCCGATCTATTGCAGATTGGAACCTCGGAAGACCTGTATGCAGAGTTGGTTTCAGTAAAGCTTTTGGGGCAGAAATCCGATCTTGGACGCATCAAAAAGGCAGTAAAAAGTGCTCAGGGCATTGAACTTGCGCTAGCGGCACATCGTCAGTTACATCCCAAAAGGTCTTCAGGAAGAACCACGTTCCGTATTGTTGCGCAGGCGAGCGGTGATCGGTCGGCATATCGTAGAGTGGACGCCCAGAAAGCCGTTGAGCGAGCTGTCAACGAAAAGTTTAACAAACGCTGGAAGTTGGTTGAAGACGATGCACAGGTTGAGTTTTGGCTGCATCTTGTCAACAATATGGCGGTCATTGGTCTCAGACTCTCCGATAAGACGATGCGTCATCGAGCCTATAAGCTTGAGCATCTTCCTGCTTCACTGCGTCCGACCATTGCCTACGCCCTTGTATGGGTTTCTGGCATCGAGGATAATGATGTTTTTCTTGACCCAATGTGTGGTGCCGCAACAATCCTCATTGAGCGAGCAAACGCCGGACGATACAAGGAACTGCTTGGCGGAGATATTCGTAAGGAAGCTGTCTCGAAAGCCTTGAAAAATATAGGCAATAAGTACAAGCCGATATCTGTCAAGGTCTGGAATGCCTGTAAGCTCCCATTAGATGATGATTCGGTCAATAAGGTTGTCGGTAATCTCCCGTTCGGGAAACAGATTGGTACGCATAAGGAGAACAAGGTACTCTACGCAGACTTTTCCAAGGAACTCTCAAGAGTTCTTAAATTCGGCGGAAAAGCCGTGCTTCTCACCAGCGAATGGCGGCTCATGCAAGAGGTTCTCCAGCAAAACGACAGCCTGAAATTAGTTTGTACGTATAAGAGAGTTCAGGTATTGGGTTGCAACGCGGATATCTTCGTGGTCGAGCGTATCTAAAGGTCTGACAACAGCTTAGTAGTCAGACCTTCTTTTTATCAGGTTATTATTCAGTGGAGGGTGATTCTTGTCCGAGCTTCATTTATTGACAAATACGAGTACTAACGAGTTTTTATACTCTCTTCAAGTTGTGGTATACTGTAGTGAGTGACGACTATTACCATGACGGTGACCGTGATCGTAGCAATACATAGTTTATTATAATGTTATTGTTATCGTCATAGTCATTGTTGCAGCTATGCTGCGGCTTCTATGGCACGACAACAAAAAACATCTTCCAAGATTTCTTTTTCTCTTTTTCATCACCACTTTCATAAAGGAGCGCTTGTTGGCGGTGTTATAGCACTTGTTGTAGGTATGCCACTTATCGCACTGTTTTTTATCTCACAACAGCAAAACTCTCAAATATTGTCTGAGCAATATATGCCGAGAGAAAATCGTGAAGCAAGTGATGCGACTGAGAAGCAAGATAATCGTCCCCAGCTCGTGGAAGATGAAATACCTATATTTGTATATTTTGGCAATGAGAGTAGCCTTAATGAAGACGAGGGATGTGACATGGTATGGCCGGTGCGTCGTTCAGTGAAGCAGGGCGACGATGTTCTGACCGCATCTGTGCAAGAATTAATAAAAGGTATAACAGAGAAAGAAAAGACAAGTGGCTACTACACGGGACTTTCTGAGGATCTAGCCATCGAGGAAGTAAATTTTGCCGATAATAGCGCAATAGCGCAGTTTGGCGCTGGTGTGCGGGAGTACATGTCTTCAAAAAATTCTTGTGAGAAGGAGCTTATACAAGCGCAAATTACCTCAACATTACTGCAATTCCCACAGGTGCGCACAGTTGAAATTCCAAATGTTTTACCCATGATACTGGATCGCGGGGCTAATAAGTAATTTGTAGGAGTTGTTTCAGAGGTTCATAAATATAGTTGTATAGCATATGTCTTCATATCTCGCAGAGCCTATTCAAGATCTTCTTCATAAATTTCGACCGCATGCGGCGGAAAATTTTTATGGCGGTGACGTAGAGCGCGTACATACAGAAGATACTATTGCCGGACTCTCTTTTGCGTATGAAAAAATTCGCAATGCTATTGATGCAAATGATGAACATGTATTGCGCCGCGCAGCTATAGAGCGCTTTATGAAGCGAAAGGTGCTGGTTGAAAACAAGAGGAGCGCCATAGGACATACGCTTATTACAGAACTGATACGCGCACGATACCTTGATAATGATACAGTCTCGGTAAAAAAAGTTGAGGAGGTTGAGGAAGTGCTAACCAAGTTTCTGCTCTTGGCTGATACGGCGAGCGAGAAAAAGATACTACATGAAAAAAAACCGTATCTCAATTGGTTACTCAATATAGCGTCATATGAGATAGAGCGTGTGCTGGTATCGCCTCTGCGTGATGACGCGCTTGCGGAGGCGCTGTACACAACAGTGCGGCATAGGATTGATTTTGTAAAGTCGTCCCTTACCAAACAAGAGCGTGATATACAAGTGTTGCTCGCACTCTACAGAGCACTTTTTAAAGCGGATCATGCAAGTTTGCGGTGGCAGTTATTTGTACGTTACTATCCTGATTGGAAGACGGTTGCACCCGCACAAGTGCCTTCTCTTGCCATACCGCTCGCACTTATACATGATACCATTGAAGGGCACATTACTCATCCTTTGGGATTTGATCTGCAGCGTAAACTGCATCGTTCAGCAGTATACTTTACTATATTGCGCTTTGTTTTGGAAAAAAATCCTGCGTATAATGAGCGCATTCTTCAAGACCCTCAAGTATTGCAAGAAGAGGTTCGTGCAGTGTGTACGGAACAATATCGGGAGGCGCAGGTCGTGTTGCGCCGCTCGGCGCGCCGCGCTATTATTTATATTTTTGTGACCAAGATACTTATAGCACTTGCTTTGGAGGTTCCGTACGACTACTATGTTTTTGGAAGCCTACAACTTATGCCGCTATGGGTAAATGTTGTTTTTCATCCTATTCTCATGTTATTTGTGGCGATATTTATTTCACTGCCAAATGAAAAAAATACCGCTATTATACAGAAAGGTGTGGAGCGTATTGTACGCGGGCGAGAGCTTGATGCCATTCGCTTTAAAAAAGCAAAGAGACGTTCCGCGCTTTCTCTTTTTGGCGTGCTCTTTTACGGTCTCTATGGTCTTTTGTTTGTTTTTTCTTTCGGTGCGTTAGTAGCAGTGCTGCGTTATTTTGAATTTTCATTTTTGGGAGGGTTGCTCTTTTTGCTTTTTCTCTCGCTTGTGAGTTTTTTCGGGCTTCGCATTCGACAAAACGCAAAACGTTTTGTGGTGCTGACACGAACGGGAAATTTTCTCACTTTCCTCTTTGATGCGTTAACATTGCCTATCGTACGAGCTGGTCGATGGATTTCGGTAAATTTTTCCCGGGTGAATATTTTTATCTTTATTTTTGATTTTATTATTGAAGCGCCATTTAAAATGCTCGTGGAAGTGTTAGAAGAGCTCTTTTCCTTTATTCGGGAGAAGAAGGATGAAGTGGTGTAAATATTACTCGCACTACCTGTTTCAAAGGCACATAAAAATCCCCGCAGTACGTTTGACGCGTGCTCTGACAAACATGCTGCGAGTGGAGTTATGTAAAGGACTTGGAACAAGGTTGTAAGAGATAAGCAAGTAAATGT
>CAZZDA010000037.1:0-11379 GCA_964652585.1 uncultured Gammaproteobacteria bacterium
TTTCAGGCGACCCCACTCATCAAGCCACCCGCTTTGCGGGGGGTGTCTGACTATTACCTCGCATGGATATGAAAAAATGTACACAACCGGAGCAGCTTGAAACGTATAGCTTTCTCTGGTCCGAAGTACGATTGGTCATTGCTGCGCTCGCACTTTTCCTTGGCGGTATGCCACCGGTACTAAAACTTATTCCCATGTCGCTGTATAGTATAGTGAGTCCGCTACTCACCTTATCATGGATTCTCTCGGGTATAGCGGTGGCGTATTTACTGTATCGATGGTACAACGGTAAACAAAAGCTTTTTGGCGGAAAGGATGCAAAAGATACGGTGGCATTTTTTGTGATGGCGGTGTCCGGTTTGAATCTTGGAATCGCAGGTCTTTTTAGAGCCAATATTGGCATGTCCATTTCTTCAAATAAACTGTTGTTTGTTATGGTAGGTTTGCTGTATCTTATATCCGCATATCATCTTTATACACGATGGCAAGCAAAAGGAAAAAAGATTTTTTAAAGTATTTTGATACACACCCTTGCCTAATCTTATATAATCTTATATAATCTTATATAGTTAAAGTATAAGATTATTTTTTTAGATATATGGCTCAACATAGATTTGACCGAAGATTGCAGAACATTTCCTCTGCCTTGTGGTCCAAAATAACACATATTGATGAATTAAAAGGACGGTGGGTTTCTGGTGCAAAATTAGGCCCTCAAACCCTTGGACGTCTCAAGCGGTCTGTTTTGATAACCTCTACCGGAGCCTCTACTCGTATTGAAGGGGCGAAATTGTCTGATGAAGATATTGAGAAAATGATGAGAGGTATAGCGGTACAAAAGTTTGCCGACAGGGACAAGCAAGAAGTAAAGGGTTATTATGAATTGCTCCAAAATGTTTTTGATTCATGGAAGAATAGTGCGTTCAACGAAAGTACGATCAAACACTTTCATAAAGTGTTGTTGCGGTATGTAGATAAAGACAAAGTTCATAGAGGGGAGTATAAAAAGCAGGAAAATAAAGTCCATATGATCGATGAAGCGGGTAGATCAATTGGTGTGCTTTTTGATACGACACCCGCGTATCTTACGCCGAAAGAAATGCAAGAATTGGTTGAGTGGACGCATGACGCACTCAAAAATGAAACACATCATCCACTGCTGATTATTGGAAACCTCGTGGTTGAATTTTTGCAAATTCATCCTTTTATTGACGGCAATGGAAGGATGTCTCGTGTGTTAACCAATCTTTTGTTGCTCAAAGAGGGTTATCAGTACATGCCGTATGTATCACACGAAAAATTAGTTGAGGATAATAAGGCGGACTACTATCTTGCGCTAAGAAAAAGCCAAAAGACCATCAAAACGAAACGGGAAAATATTGCTCCTTGGCTAGAATTCTTTTTTGCTATCATGCTTGAACAGTCAAGACAAGCAGTTGAGCTCTTGTCAAAAGAAAATGTTGAGAAGCTGCTTTCTCCAAAACAGTTAGCGGTGTGGGAGTATATGTGTACGGTTGAAGAAGTTGCGCCGGGTGTGATTACTGAAAAGACCGGCATTGTGCGTCCGACCATAAATCAAGCGTTGGAAATTTTATTGCGTCTTAAGAGAATTGAGCGCATTGGACGTGGTCGAAGTACGCGCTACAGGAAAATATAATCAAAGAGATTTCTCCGTAGCTTGCTACGCGGATAGGAATTTCAAGGACTTTCATATTTATTTTAATATCTTGCATGGATAAACAAACCATCGCTGCATATAACCGACATGCTGAGGCGTATGACGCTGAAACGGTTAATTTTTGGAAGCGATTTTCGCGTACGTTTCTCGATAATTTTATTCAGCGAGTAGATGGCGAAATACTTGATATTGGAAGTGGTCCGGGAAGAGGCGGTCTATTTTTGCAAGAAGCGGGATTAGATGTGTTCTGTCTTGATGCATCAGAAGAAATGGTACGGCTTTCAACTGAGCGCGGACTTCCGTCTCTGCTGGGTGATTTTAATACATTGCCCTTTTTTGAAAATCATTTTAACGGCGTATGGGCGTATACGTCACTTTTGCATACGCCAAAATCTAAAATTGTACAGCCGCTTGCGGAGATCTATCGTGTGTTAAAGCCAAAAGGTGTTTTTGCTTTAGGGATGATAGAGGGAGAAGGAGAGTATTATCGGGAAAGCTCTAAAATAAAAGAGCCGCGCTGGTTTAGTTTTTATACCAAAGAAGAGTTAGAAGAGTTATTAGAGAACAGCGGTTTTGAACGCCTTTATTTTGAAACATTTAAACCGGGGTCAAAAAATTATTTGCAGTTTATCGCGAGGAAAAAATAATCTATGCAAGTGCATATTAATAATAAAGTACAAAAACTACGAACGCAAAAGAAAGTTACCCAAGAAGTGCTGGCGGACGCTATTGGTGTATCGCGACAAACCATTATTGCGATCGAGAAGGGAAATTACACGCCTTCGGTTTTACTTGCCATAAAGATCTCTCGTTTTTTCAAACAGCCTGTTGAAAAAGTATTTACTCTTTCTTAACTTACATGCTTATGAAAATCACTACCTTGTTCAATGAGATAACTATTTCACTTATTTTTGTGGGACTTGCCATTTTGTTTCTTGATCCCTTTATGATCGTCATGCCGCAAACGATCATCTACTTTCTCTTAATTGTTATGACGGTATTATTTACTCTTTTTGCAGGATTTATTTGGAAAGAGCATGCGCGAGACGAGCGTGATGAACTGCATAAAATGATCGCGGCAAGAATGGGGTATTTACTTGGTGCGGGAGTGCTCGTGCTTGGGCTTATCTCGCAATCTCTTTTTTCTCATCCAGATCCTTGGCTTATTATCGCGCTGGTTGCTATGGTTTTGGGTAAGCTTATGGGGAGGCATTACAGTCGACTTCGGCATTAAAACTTATCCACATACGGAATGTCAAGTTAACTTGACATTCTTTTTTTCGCACGATACAATGTAAGTAGATATTCACTTACATTTTTTTATATGTTCATACAAAAAGGATTTACTATCTCACCAAAATTCTTTGCTGCGATTTTGCGTAGCAAGAGAGGGTTTACGACATACATAGTTGCGGGAATTATTGGGCTTATTGTTATTGTTGGCGGTGTTATGCTTGTTGCATTGCCGAAAGAAGGCGTTGAGGAGACAGCGATGATGGATGACAGTGCTATGATGGAGGAGAAGGGTGACGCTATGATGGAAGGCGAAGGTCGTATGGGAACAGATACTGTAATAGAAGACGAGAACGTAATGATGCAAGACGATGATTCTGCAATGATGGAAAAAGGAACTATGGAAGAGGTGGGTAATCGTATGGAGGAAAATAGTATGATGGAAGAGGTTTTATTCACAGGCACCGTTCTCGCCGGAACCAATTCACCTCTTTTGGATTTTACTCAAGCGGACTATGATAAGGCTGTAGCCTCAAAAAAAGTAGTGGCTCTCTATTTTTATGCAAATTGGTGTCCTACATGTAAGGCAGAGTTTCCAAAAATGGAGGCGGTATTTAATGCTTTTGACTCTGACGATATAGTTGGATTCAGAGTGAATTTCAATGATAATGAAACAGATAGCGACGAAAAGGCGCTTGCAAGAGAGTTTGGTGTAGCATACCAGCACACCAAAGTACTATTGAAAAACGGCAAACGTGTTGCAAAGTCTCCCGAAGGCTGGGATGAGGCACGGTACACTAGTGAAATTACTTCTTTGCTGAACTAAGGAACCTCTGAAAAACTCTACACAGCACTCCTTTTTATTATTTTTTCCTTCAACTTCTTCTATGAAAAGCTAAAAATACGCCGCATTTCCACGCTTTCCATTTCATCGTTGCAGAAAAAAATCATTAAAAATTAGTGCATCCGGAGTTTTTTAGAGGTTCCCTAAAATATATCGTACTTATGATTGACAATGTTTCTATTGGCATTGCGTTCTTAGCGGGATTGGTATCTTTTCTTTCGCCGTGTGTTTTGCCTTTGGTACCGGGATTTCTTGCATATCTTTCCGGCGCCTCACTTACCGAAACAGGCGCTAAAAAACGTGTGGCAATATTTGTGAACAGCTTATTTTTTGTACTTGGATTTTCCAGTGTATTCGCGGCACTCGGCGTGCTCTTAAATACACTCTTAGAAGGCATAGCGTATGACGTGCAATTGTGGATGTCGCGAATTGGCGGAGTTATTATTATATTTTTTGGATTATATTTGACTAAGCTTTTGAGGTTCTCATTTTTGGAGCGTGAACACAAGGTGTTGGTGAAGCATCGATTTAAATCGCGACTTGCTACCTCATATGTGTTTGGAGCAGCATTTGCAGCGGGATGGACGCCATGCGTAGGCGCCGCCTTAGGTGCGATCTTAGGACTTGCTGCAACACAGCCGGGAGCAGCTCTCTATTTGCTTTTTTCATACTCTCTTGGACTTGGTATTCCCTTTCTTGTGGTTGGAATGTTCGCGGCACAAGCGAGTGGAGTGATCAATCGATATGCGAAAACATTGGTGTATGTGAATATCGTTTTTGGTATTGTCTTAGTTATTCTCGGTATGCTTATCTTTACGCAGAATCTGAATATCTTGGTGAATTTTAATCTGCTCAACCGCGTGTTATTGAATGCCTAAAGAACCTCTGAAAAACTCCTGACGACACTCATTTTTCATCATTTTTTCCTACTCTCATACAATTTTATGAAACGTGCAATTCCTCTTATCATAACACTTGTGTTTATAGGGAGCGGTCTTTGGATATTAGGGACATTGAAACCTCCTCGTCCAGGAAGCGGTGGAGAGGGCACAATTGACGTCCGTTCATTTTTTGACTTGTCCGAAAATTCTGAGCGCGAATTCTCGAAGACAGAAGCAGAGAGGGAAAAACGCATTACACAAAAATCAAGCGTGTTTGCTGCAGCAAAGGATATTTCATCACCAGACGGCTTTATCAATACAGATGGTATAACACTTGAAGAGCATATTGGTAAGAATGTTGTCTTGATAGATTTTTGGACTTATTCGTGCATAAATTGCCAGAGAACATTGCCGTATCTTAATTCATGGCATGAAAAATATGGGGATAAGGGTTTGGTGATCATTGGTATCCATACACCGGAATTTGAGTTTGAGAAGGAGTATGAAAATGTGCAGCGTGCGGTAGAACAATTTGATGTACGCTATCCCGTAGTCTTGGACAATGACTTCTCTACCTGGCGTGCGTATAGGAATCAATATTGGCCAAGAAAATACTTGATAGATATTGATGGATTTATTGTCTATGACAATATTGGTGAAGGGGGATACGTGCAAACTGAAAAAAAGATCGTTGAGGCGTTGAATGAAAGAAGTGGGGTATTAGGTGCTGAAAGGGTTTTAAGGGACAAGGGCGAGCCAACAAATGTTGATAACGTAAATTTTGGTAAAGTGGAAACACCGGAAATCTATTTGGGATATGGGCGTATGGAATATCTTGCAAACTTGCCATCACAAACGTGCTTTGGTAAAACGTGCGGTTTTGTTATGCCAAGCATTGTACAAGACAACGCTTTTGCATATGAGGGCGAGTGGCGTATTGAAGGAGAGCAAAGTATGCTTATTGGGGATGGAGGAGCTCTTGTACTAAATTTTTCTGCAAATAAAGTAAATCTTGTTGCCGGTACGGCGGGGGAGAGCGCGCAAGCGGAAATCTATCTTGATGGCATGCGTATAGAGGGAGAGGCGAGCGGCGCGCACGTACAAGAAGGGGTGGTCACTTTTGGTGCGCATGACCTTTATAATTTAGTTGATCTTCAGGGTAGCTATGGACGTCATGAACTTATGATTAAAATACTAGACTCGGGACTTGAGGTATTTGCTTTTACTTTTGGATGATATGAAAAAAGCACAGTCAGAAAAAGCGACGTTTGCGGCGGGGTGTTTTTGGGGTGTGGAGCAGTTTTTTCGCGCAGTACCCGGCGTGGTAGACGCGATTGTTGGCTATACCGGTGGACATACCGAAAACCCTACCTATGAAAGCGTGTGTTTGCATACAACCGGACACGCGGAAGCGGTGGAGGTTACCTTTGATCCGTCAAAAGTTACCTATAAAGAACTGCTCAAGGTATTTTGGGAACATCATAACCCGACCACGCGCAACCGCCAAGGTCCGGATGTGGGCAATCAATATCGGTCTGCGGTGTTTTGTCATACAGAAGCGCAAAAAAACGAAGCGCTTGCAATGAAAGAAGAATTACAAAATAGTAGAAAGTTTTCTGCTCCTATTGTAACAGAAATTACTCCTGCGGGAATATTTACTAAAGCGGAAAAGTGTCATCAGCGCTACTTTGAAAAGAATGGCGGCGATGCGTGTCATATATAATCATATACACTATGAGTGATAAGCAAGTTAAAAAAACAGAGGAAGAATTGCGAAAAAAACTGACACCCGAAGAATATGCAGTATTGCGCAAGAAAGGAACTGAGAAGCCTTGTTCCGGAAAATATGTTGCTATGAAAGAAGAGGGTATATATGCGTGCAAAGCATGTGGGAATACGCTTTTTTCTTCTGATACAAAATTTGATTCGGGAACCGGTTGGCCAAGTTTTGACAATGCTCTTGGAGGCGCGGTGGAATATGTTGCCGATAAGTCGCATGGTATGGAACGGACCGAGGTGGTGTGCGCCGCATGCGACTCGCACTTAGGGCATGTTTTTAATGATGGTCCGACTGCGACCGGGAAACGATATTGTATTAACTCAGTATGTCTTATGCATACAAAAAGCTGATGGTGTATCTAGCGTACTACGGTGGTGGCGTATCCTGCATAGGGGTGGTATACTATAGGTAGTATGAACACAAAAGTTAGTAAAAGTATTATATTTACTGCTATTGCAATCTCTTTTGTAGTGGGTGCGTATGTGTATGACAGGGTTCCTGACCAAATTGCGTCCCATTGGAACGCGCAAGGGGAAGTTGATGGGTATCTCTCAAAGTTTTGGGGACTTTTTTTAATGCCTTTTGTACTTGTGTTCATGTATGGAATGTATGTATTGATTCCTAAAATTGATCCCTTGAGAAAAAATATAGAAAGCTTTCGACGGCAGTACAATGCTCTTATCGTGCTTATTGTGCTGTTTCTTTTTTATCTTTATCTGCTAACCATTTTGTGGAATGTAGGCATGAGATTTGATATGGGTCGAGCGATTATTCCGGCAATTGGCGTACTCTTCTTTTATATTGGCGTGATACTACGTTATGCAAAAAGGAATTGGTTTGTAGGGATTCGTACGCCATGGACGCTTTCCAGCGATATAGTATGGAATAAAACACATGCGCTTGGAAGTACGTTGTTTAAGGTAGCGGGTATTATTGCGCTACTGAGTATATTTTTTCCGCGATATTCTTTTGTGATGACCATTGTGCCTATACTCTTATTTACGCTCTATCTTGTAGTATATTCATATAGTGTGTTTTACAAGGAAGAAAAATCTCATGATTGATAATACATGTTTCTCATAGTAATTTTAGGCACCTTACTTTTATTTGGTGTTGCTGCATACTTTCTCGTACTACAAAAGTAGGATAAAAAAGTTGTACCACGCTAATTTTGTAACTTTTTTGTACCTCCTTGACATATCTATAGTAAGGATATAGTATGTTTGTACTGATATAACTTAATTATTTACGTAAAAATGTTTTTTTATGAAAAGAAAAATTCTTTGGCTCACACTTGTGTTTTCTCTGACTTTTGGTTCTTTTATTGGTATTGCTTCCGCAGACGAAGATCATGATAGCGATCTGGCTGTATTTGCCAGTTGCTTTTTCCAAGTACCGGAAGGTATATGTGTAAACGCGGATTTCAATAATGATAAATTTATAAATTTTCTTGACCTGGGTATCTTTGCTTCTGCGCAGCAGTTTGATCTTGATGGCGATGGTAAGGTTACCTATGATAGAGATGAAGACAGCGACTTAACGGTTTTTGCCAGTTGTTTTTTTCAGGCACCGGAAGGGATGTGCATGAAAGCCGATTTTAACAACGATAATTTTATTAATTTTTCTGATTTGGGAATCCTTAGATCTTCCTTAAGATTTGATCTCAATGGTGATGGTAAAGTTACTTTTGATATGGAGGATAACGAAGAAGACAGCGAAGATGAAGAAGGTGAAGACGATGAGGATGAAGAAGACGAATTAGAAACTAAGTAGGTAGAATAAACATATATAAAAAAGCCCCGCCTTTAAAGAGCGGGGTTTTAAATATAAGCATAAGTTTTGTGCGGGCAATGGAGTGTGCTATGCTGTAGCAATATCATTTAGCATCATACTAATTATGCGTGTATATTTTGTGAGACATGGGGAAAGCGATTCCAATACAAAAGGCATACATCTTGGAGAAGATGTAGCATTATCAGTTAATGGAAAAAAACAAGCTACTCTTTTAGCGCAACGACTTGCCAAAATACCATTAGACGCTGTCATCACCAGCTCATATCCCAGAGCGATAGAAACCGCAGAAATAATCAACAAGACTATCAAAAAGCCTCTGGAAGTCATAAAACATATTGTAGAAAGAAAATACCCTTCTGAAATTATTGGTAAGAGTTGGGGCGATCCACATGTAAAGAATATCATTCAAACCATTATGGATAATTTTCATGTACCGGGCTGGAAGTATGCCGATGAAGAAAGTTTTGAAGAAATCAAACATCGGGCACTTACGTTTCTCACACAACTGCAAAAACGAAAAGAAAATAACATTCTCGTGGTATCTCATGGCAAGTACATCAAAACATTGCTTGCGTGTATGCTACTTGGCAATGAACTTACGCCGCAACAACTTCTCAAATTCATGTATGGTACAGTTTTGAAAAATACCGGTATCACACTTTGTGTGCATGAAAAAGAGGATACCGAGACTGCGTCCAAAGGATGGCATCTTATAACCTGGAGCGATCATGCGCATTTAGGATGAAGTACATTGCTAGTTATGACGACACCATAATGAATTAAAGTGGGCGGGGGAACGAGAATTTTTATGGTGGCGGGTTAAAAAGAAATAGTGTATGCAATTAAAACTTTCATCACTCAAAAAGGATCTGCGCTCGCAGGCAAGTAAGGAAAAAGCAAAAATACTTCAGCGGTTTTTTAAGACGGGACCTGGAGAGTATGGTGAGGGCGACGTCTTTTTAGGAGTGACGGTACCAAAAGTAAGAAGTGTTGCGAGACAGTACCTCAAACTGCCATTTTCTGATGTGAAGAAATTACTTCAATCAAAAGTTCATGAGGAGCGTTTATGCGCACTACTTATTCTTGTTGAGAAGTTTGGGCAAGCGGATGCCAAAGAACAAAAACAATTATACGGTTTCTACTTGCTCAATACAAAGTACATTAACAATTGGGACTTGGTTGACCTCTCGGCTGATAAGATCGTTGGTACGTATCTTATGGACAAGCCGAAAAGCATTCTTACAAAACTCGCACACTCAAAAAATATGTGGGAGCGGCGAATTGCCATCATTGCGACATTTCGCTTTATCAAAAACAACCAATTTAATAAAACATTAAAAATTGCAAAACTGCTTTTATACGATGAACATGATCTTTTGCACAAAGCGGTAGGATGGATGTTGCGTGAAGTTGGTAAGCGATCACTTGAAACAGAAGAGGTATTTCTCCGCAAATACTATAAAAATATGCCGCGAACCATGTTGCGCTACGCCATAGAACGATTTCAGGAAAAGAAAAGGCAAGCATATTTGAAAGGTAGAATCTAACAATCGCTATGTACAATCAAAAAGGCTTTGCTCTTCTTGGACTTCTTATAGTTCTTACTATCATTGCACTGCTTGTTGGTGGTGTGCGGTACCGTCAAAAAAAATCAGAGGAGCGCGTGAGTCAAATTGGAGAAGGAATAGGAGCAGTTGAAAAAGCGGAAATGTTACACGAGATTTTTAACGAGAGAAATGCGGCGACACAAGAACAACCGCAATAGTACTACCTGTCCAACATCCGATGTTGGATATTGGGTGTGGGGTTAATGAATAAGAGGAACAAAGGCGAATCCTTCTACTACTTCAATTTTAGTTTTTGTTTGAGAAACTTTTTGCACTTTATGGAGTGCATGGTCAATAGGTATGATCATAACACCTTTCACTTTTAACTGGTCAAGTAATTCTCGTGGAATCGCATCACATGCGGCTGATACGAGTATTTTGTCGTAAGGCGCGTGTTGAGGATATCCTAGCTCTTCACTTGCCTGCATAATAGCGGAATTTTTTCTTTTATACTTTTTGATATTTTCTTTACTGAAACGTACAAGCTCTGGAACACGTTCTACACCGTATACTTTTCCTTTTGTACCAACAATATGTGCGAGTAGCGCTGTGGTCCATCCTGATCCTGACCCGACGTCAAGAATTTTCTCTCCTTTTTTTGGCTGTAAGAGTTCAAACATAATAGCAACGGTTGTTGGTTGAGAAATAGTTTGTTTGTATCCAATAGGAAGAGAGGTGTCAAGATAGGCGTCGTCTTGGTATTCGGACAACACAAAATCTTTTCGGTCAATGCTCCGAAATGCCGTAATGATTCTTTTTGTGGTTAGTGTGCGTGTTGTTATGAGGTGTTGTACGAGAGAGGTCATATACTCTAACAGCCTTGTACCACAATGTTTAAAATATCATCCGCGTCATAATCATTTAAACCGGCGCCATTCGGACCATATGAGCCAAGTACGGCACTTCTTACGCCTCCCGGCACTTCGTAGTCAGTGTCAAAAAAATAATTATTTCCCCAAGGATCAAGGGGTATGTTTGCTATATAAGGCCCGCTCTAGTTACTGAATGAACCATTAGTTTGTGAGATACCTGCTTCTTGCACGCTTAAATCTTCTAATTCATTTGCGCCCGCGCTGCATGCTACGGCATCTACCACTTGTCCGCCAGGCCAAAGATTTGAATCTATGGCGAGCATATCAATTGCGGTACGAATTTGTCGAAGATCTGCGCGCGCCTTTTCTTCTTTTGCTTTTGCGCGAGCAGCGGAAACCGCAGAAACTGCCATGGTACTTAAAAGCCCAATGATACCAATAACTACCAGTAATTCCACAAGGGTGAAGCCTTGTTTTTTAGCGTATAGCGCACGCAACATATATGTTCATGATCTTATTTGATAATACCTCGTATGTAGTATATCACTGATGGGAGAGAATATCTATTGTACAAGGAACAAAGTGAGTGAAAATTAGTATGAAATAGTGTGAAAACGATTATATTTTATTGATAAATACTGACTTTCTAAGGGCTGTATTATTTTTTCGTGTTCTCAAAAATCTGACAGAAAAATTCCGTTCTATTCTCAAAACAAATGCGACATAGGGTATACTAAGGTGTGTCTTACT
>CAZZDA010000038.1:0-10994 GCA_964652585.1 uncultured Gammaproteobacteria bacterium
ATATCTTTAATAGACTGAGTGGCTTCTATATTTTTTTCAGACGGTAGTGGGTGTGGGGGAAGGTGGCAGAAACCAAGAACTTATCATCGGGGCGCTCCAAAATTTGGGGGAAAACACTGTAATTGTTGCAGCGTCGTCTGATGGGTGGGATAATACAGATATGGCAGGCGCGATTGGTGATAAAGAGCTTTTTGAAAAGGCAAAAGAGAAAGGTTTGGATACAGAAACATTTTTGAATAACAATAACTCCTACGATTTTTTCAAAACCATGGGTGGGCATATAGAAACAGGGAGAACTGGCAGCAATATATCAGATTTATATTTTACATTAACAAAATAATTTTTAATTATGAAAGACAAATCAAAAGAACTTATTTTATGGCTTGATCAGCTAACAAACGATGATGTTGCTCTTGTGGGAGGGAAAAATGCGTCACTGGGCGAGATGTATACAGCGCTTATGCCTCAGGGAATCCGGATTCCGAATGCGTTTGTAGTGACCGCCGAGGCGTACCGTATTTTTGTAGAAAAATCAGGACTATCTAAAGTGATACGAAAAGAGCTTGAGGGTCTTGATACAAGTGATATTAAATCGTTACAAAAGAGAGGTAGGCGCATACGTAAGGCATTTTTGAAAGTACGACTTCCTAAAGAATTACAAGATGCGATCAGTGCAGCTTATAAAGATATATCCGATTCTTACAATGTAAAAGATGTTGATGTTGCGGTACGTTCATCTGCTACGGCCGAAGATCTACCTGGAGCGTCATTTGCTGGAGAACACGAAACTTTTTTAAATGTTTCCGGAGAGAAAAATGTTATTTCCGCAATTCGCGCGGCTATGGCGTCATTATTCACAGATAGGGCGATATCATATCGCGTGGACAAGGGGTTTGATCATTTTGACATTGCTTTGTCGGTGGGTGTGCAAAAGATGGTTCGAAGTGATAAATCATGCTCTGGTGTTATGTTTACACTGGATACGGAAACTGGCTTTAGGGACGTTGTGCCGATAAACAGTTCGTGGGGCCTCGGAGAGATGGTTGTGCAGGGTAAAGTAACCCCCGATGAATTTATCGTATTCAAACCAACTCTGGATGAAGGTTTTTCTCCTATAGTAAAGAAAAGTCTTGGCGCGAAGAAGGTGAAAATGGTGTACACAAATTCTAAAACTTCTCCAGTCAAAGAAGTGGAAACTTCGCAAGAAGAGAGAAATAATTTTACACTTTCAGAAGATGAAGTTCTAACTTTGGCAAAGTGGGGAGTTGCGATTGAGAAACACTACACACAGAGAGCCGGACACCCAATGCCGATGGATATAGAGTGGGCAAAGGATGGTTTGTCAGGAGAGTTGTTTGTTGTTCAGGCTCGTCCGGAAACTGTGCAGTCAGAAAAGAAAGGCTATGAGATAGCAGAATACAAACTCAAAGAAGAAGGTGAGCTTATAACAGAGGGGATATCTGTGGGGGCAAAGATAGTAACTGGACGGGCGCGTATCATTCTTTCTACAAAAAAATTAGATGAATTTCAGGAAGGGGAAATACTTGTTACAGAAATTACCGACCCAGACTGGGAGCCCATTATGAAAAAGGCGGCGGCAATCGTTACCCAAAAAGGTGGAAGGACGTCACACGCGGCCATTGTGTCGCGCGAGCTTGGTATACCAGCCGTCATTGGCATAGGCCCAACAGTTTCAAAGATAAAAACAGGAGATGTTCTCACTGTGGATTGTTCTTCCGGTGCGGTTGGGAAGATATATAAAGGTAAGCTCTCTTTTGAGAAGAGTGTACATAATTTATCTGAAATTCCGGAGGTTAAGACTCCAATCGCATTAAATATTGGTAGTCCGGACGGTGCTTTCATGCACGCACGCCTTCCTCATAAAGGAGTTGGTCTTGCACGTGAAGAATTTATAATTGCTTCTCAGATCCGTATTCACCCAATGGCTTTGATTAATTTTGATAAACTGGAAAACCAAAATCTAAAGAGGGAGATAGAAAAACTTACAGTTGGGTATGATAATAAAAAAGAATTCTATATAGAGAAGCTTGCAGAAGGAATAAGTCAGATCGCTGCAGCGTTTCATCCACATCAGGTAATTGTTCGTTTTTCAGACTTTAAAACAAATGAATATCGCGCACTGCTCGGCGGGCATCTTTATGAGCCAGATGAGGAAAACCCAATGCTGGGATGGCGAGGAGCGTCACGTTACGCGCATAAGGATTTTAAAGAGGCGTTTGCTCTTGAATGTGAAGCGGTAAAGAGGGTTCGTGAAAAATTTGGACTCAAGAACCTTAATGCCATGATTCCGTTTTGTAGAACACCGGAAGAAGGTAAAGAAGTCCTTTCTGTTATGGAGGGACTCGGTCTTAAAAAAGGAGAAGACGACTTTAAGGTGTATGTGATGTGTGAGATACCAACTAATGTTATAAGAGCTGATGAATTCTTGGATGTATTTGATGGTTTCTCTATCGGGTCAAATGACCTTACACAACTTACACTTGGAATGGATAGGGATTCAGCTTTAGTCGCACCTATCTCAAATGAAAATGATCCGGGCGTAAGGGCTTTGGTGTCTCAAGCAATACAAGCATGTAGGAGAAGAGGAAAGTATATAGGATTCTGCGGACAGGCTCCGTCTGACTATGCTGACTTTTTGAGATTTCTCATTAACGAAGGAATAGATTCCGTATCTCTAAACCCGGATTCTATAATTCCAATGACATTTGAGGTTGATAAAGAGGAGAGAGGAGAAGGCACGCAATAACAATGAGGATAGATAAGTGTACAGCAAAAGAAATTCTTGATTCACGAGGTGTTCCTACTCTTGAGGTTCGCATGTCCTCAGGTGACTTTTCTGTCAGTGCTTCGGTGCCTTCGGGGAAGAGTACTGGCTCAAAGGAAGCGCTCGAAAAACGTGACGAGGACGGTCGTGGAGTATCTATTGCCATTGAAAGCGTGAGTAAAACGATTGCGGAAGAAATTATTGGCAAAGATCTTGATCCAAGCGAGATTGATCAAATTTTACTGGAGCTTGATGGTACGGAGAACAAGAGCAACTTGGGAGCCAACGCAATGCTTGGTGTGAGTATTGCAGCGACAAAACTCGCGGCTGAGGTTGATGGAGTTCCTGTGTGGAAATATATAGCAGAAAATAACGGAGCTACACCCAGACTACCAAAACTTTTTATGAACATAATAAATGGTGGAGCTCATTCGGAGTTCCGTCTCCCGTTCCAAGAATACATGATCGTGCCGGAGGATGAGCTAGTGTCATCTGCATATCACAAGGCGGTTGGTATTGTTGAAGCACTGGGTAAAAAACTAGAAAGTGAATATGGGGATGTGCCAATGGGGGATGAGGGTGGATATTCTCCTACGTTAAAAACAATAGAAGAGCCTTTCGAGGTTTTAACTTCTCTAATCCCAGATAAGGGAGTGTTCTTAGCAATCGACGCGGCTGCTTCAGAGTTTTATAAAGATGGTAAATATGAATTACTCGGGGAGTCTTATAGCCCTAAAGAGCTTTTGAGCGTGTATAAAGATTTAACTACACGGTTTAACTTAGCAAGCATAGAAGATCCTTTTGAAGAGTCTGACGTAGAAAATTTCGCGGGGCTTCTGGGTGAATTGGATGAAAATGTGCTGGTCGTAGGAGATGATTTGACGGTAACTAACCCATCTATCGTAACAGACATGGCAGAGAAAAAAGCGGCGAATGCTGTTATAATAAAACCGAACCAGATTGGCACATTAACTGAGGTGTATGAAGCTGTATCGGTTGCTCATAGTAACGGATGGAAGACAATAGCATCTCATCGTTCTGGAGATACCATGGATTCGTTCATTGCTGATCTTGCTGTTGGCATAGGTGCGTATGGAATAAAAGCAGGATCACCATCTCAGAAAGAACGTAAAGTTAAATACGATCGTTTGTTAGAAATAGAAAAGGAATTAACACAATGAAAATAGTATATTTTTCACGAGAGGACTGGGAAGAGGATTTTGTAAAAAGGGAACTTCCTGAAGACGATATAACCTTTTTTAAAGGGCCGGCGCAGGATTACCCTGAACACAAAGATGAAGACGCGGAGGCGTTGTGTGTTTTCGTGAAGTCAAATATTTCCAAAGAGGAGTTGGATAGATTCCCTAACGTGAAGTTTATTGCAACACGCTCAACCGGCTTTGATCATATAGACCTTGAGGAGACAAAAAAGCGTGGCATTGTTGTGTCCAATGTTCCTACGTATGGAGCAAACACCGTTGCTGAGCAAACGTTCGCACTACTATTGAATCTTTCAAGAAGGGTGTATGAATCTTATGAACGAGTTCTAGAAGAGGGGAAATTCTCTCCAGAGGGACTGCGCGGTTTTGATCTTAAGGGCAAGACCATTGGTATTGTGGGTACGGGGAATATTGGAGCTCATGCAATAAAGATGGCGCACGGTTTTGACATGAACATAATCGCTTTTGATATTAAGAAGAACGAAGAGTTGGAAAAAGAGTTTGGTGTTCGATACGTTGAGTTTGATGAATTGCTCGCACAATCCGACATCATATCCCTGCATGCTCCATACAATAAACATACACACCATATGATAAATATGGAAAATGTAGAGAAGATAAAAGAGGGGGCGTATATCATAAATACCGCTCGAGGGGGTCTTATAGAGACACGCGCATTGATCAGTGCTTTGGAAAAAGGAACTCTTGCGGGTGCGGCTCTGGATGTATTGGAAGAAGAAGGATATATGGACGATGACACAGAATTGATAACGGGAGAACATCCTAATCCAGAAAGCTTACAGACACTCCTTGCAAATCAATATTTGATAGACCATCCACAGGTTTTAATAACACCACATAATGCATTCAATACAAAAGAGGCAGTAGAGCGAATAATTAGCACAACAATGGATAACCTGAAGGCTTATAAATCAGAAGATCCAATGAATATAGTTAATAGTGGAAAATAAAAATATGGATAATTTTTTTGTTCCTGTAATTTTAGGTACCGCACGCAAAGACAGAGAGTCTGAAAAAGCGGCACATTTTATATTGGAAGAGGTGAAATCCTTTGGTTTTAAAACAGAACTTGTTGATATTAAGGATCATAACTGGGGTAGAACTATTCCACCATGGGAAGAGAGTGATGAGACATCACGGTGGCGTGATATAGCAAAAAGGGCAAACGGGTTCATTATCGTTACCCCAGAATATAATCATGGCTACCCAGGTGAATTAAAAATGCTTTTAGATGGAGCCTATAAAGAATATGCAAAAAAGCCGATCTCCGTCTGTGGTGTTTCAGGTGGTGGCTTGGGTGGAGCTAGAGTGGTGGATCACTTGAAGCAGGTGCTTATTGAGTTTCAAATGGTTCCAACTCGTAACGCTGTTTATTTTTCAAAAATAAGTGAGTTGTTTGACGAGAAAGGAGAAGCTAAAGAGGATTTCCTTAAGGAGAATACAAAGACTATGCTCGAAGAGCTCAAGTGGTATGTCGAATCTCTTTCTGAATAAATAAGACAAACCTGCCAAGGGTAGCCCTTGGCAGGTTTGTGTGAGTGACATAGTATGTCGAACAATTTAGAACCTCTTTTTCAGTAAGAATTAGTAAATAATAATTTTATGACAATAATTGCAAAATGGTTTATTAGCGCACTGTCCTTATTGGCGGCAGCGTATTTAATCCCGGGAATTTCGGTGACGTCTTTTTACATAGCTCTCATCGTTGCTTTGTTTCTGGGTATTGTGAATGCTGTGCTACGCCCGATCTTGGTTGTGCTTACCTTGCCTATAAACATTATTACTCTTGGTCTATTTATTTTCGTTATAAATGGATTTCTTTTTTGGTTCCTTTCAACATTTATAGATGGGTTTAAAGTTGACGGTTTAGGGGTGGCGATCATAGGAGCGCTTCTTGTTTCCGTGTTTAGTTACATTGGCAACAGGTTTCTTGTTGCAGACTAAGGCAAACCTCTTTGCATAACCAATCCTTTTGTCATATACTGTTTCTTCTAAATACACCGAATTATAAAAATGTTGTTTGGTAAGAAAAAAATAAAAATAATAACTCACAGTGGAAATTTCCACACAGACGACGTATTCGCAGTAACTGCTCTAACTATTTTGTTGGACAATAGGGGTGAAAAATATGAGATTGTCCGAACACGTGATCTTGAAATTATAAAGACTGGAGATTTTGTTGTGGATGTTGGATGGGAATATGATCCGGATAATAATCGATTCGATCATCACCAGGAGGGCGGTGCTGGAACAAGAGAAAATGGAATCCCGTATTCTTCATTTGGTGTAGTGTGGAAAAAATATGGTAAAGAGTTGTGTGGATCGCAAGAAGCAGCGGATGTTATAGATAAAAGATTTGGCCACCCTGTCGATGCTGCTGATAACGGCATAGACACATATAAAAAAGCAGTAGATGGTATGCTTCCATATATCATACATAACATCACCCTTGTTTTTCGACCGACCTGGAAAGAGGGCGAGGATGGTACACGCAATGACGATTCGGCTTTTATGGATTTTGTGGGGTTTGCAAGAAAGGTTCTTGTAAGAGAGATAACTAATGCAAAAGATGACGCAAGTGGGGCTGCTTTGGTGCGTGATGCGTATGAAAAAGCTACAGACAAGAGAATTATAATAATAGATGGGCATTATCCGTGGGAGGGTGTATTGGGTGATTATCCGGAACCTTTATACGTAGTAAAACCTGATCGTCAAAATGGTGGCAAGTGGAAAGTAAAGGCGGTGCGGGACGATGCGTATACATTTGAAAACAGGAAGTCTTTGCCTGAGGAGTGGGCTGGAAAACGTGGAGAGGAGCTTGCTCGTGTTACGGGTGTGGAAGATGCTGTTTTTTGTCACAGTAAGAGATTTATAGCTGTGGCTGGGTCAAAAGATGGTTCTCTTGCGCTCGCAAAGCTCGCAGTAGAGAGTTAAATCTTTAAATTTTTAAATATTTAAATTTACAAAATGGCATTCGTAGATGAATTAAAAATTTTTATAAAGGCTGGCAATGGTGGCGACGGTGTCGAGAGATGGCGACACGAGAAGGGAAGGGAGTTCGGTGGACCTTCCGGGGGTAATGGCGGCCAAGGTGCGGATGTGTATGTTCTTGCTGTGCGTGATATTGCACTCCTTTCAAAGTATAAGCACAAGAAAGAATTTATTGCTGAAGACGGTGAGGCGGGCAAAAAAAATAGCCTTCATGGGCGTGATGGGGAAGATCTAATCATCTCTTTTCCTGTTGGATCTGTAATTACCAATCACGAGACAGGAGAAAGGTTTTCTCTTGATAAAGAGGATCAAAAGATATTAATTTTAAAAGGTGGTTATGGTGGACGAGGGAATGAATCATTCAAGTCTTCTACAAATCAAAACCCAAAAGAACACACTCCGGGTCAAAAAGGACAGCAGGCGGAATTTTCTATCGAGCTAGAACTTATCGTGGATGTTGGATTGGTTGGTCTCCCTAACGCAGGCAAGTCTAGTTTGTTAAATACCATTACCGGAGCAAAAGCAAAAACTGCGGATTATCCATTTACTACTCTGGAGCCGAATCTTGGAGATCTGTACGGATACATACTTGCTGATATCCCGGGGCTAATTGAGGGCGCATCAGCGGGAAAAGGTTTGGGGCATAAGTTTTTGAGACATATCAAGAGGACTAAAATGTTGGTGCATTTAGTGTCGCTTGAAAATGAAGATGTACTCAATACGTATGAAACAGTACGAAAAGAACTTGAAGGTTACGATGAATCACTTGCGCATAAAAGAGAAGTGATTGTGCTTACTAAAACAGACACGGTTGATGAAGGTGCAGTGCAAAAAGCAGTAAAACAAATGGAGGGCAAGGGCGAGATACATACTATTTCAATCTATGATGATGGTTCACTTAAAAAATTCACTGACAGCCTAATAAAGACACTTAGGGAGGGGTAGTTTTGTGTTTTGGTGGATGAGATAGTATACTTGAATATTATCGATCTAAATATACATATATGAAAAATAAAGGCATAACTATTTTTATTATTTTAGTCCTAGTAATTATTGCAGGATTTTTCTTCTTTAACGTATTTTTGAAAAATAATGTTATAGAACCGGAAGACACTCAAGAGGTAGTTGAGGAGGAGATTGTCCCATTAGTGGATGCGCCAGAGCAAGCAGGTGGTAATAATGTATTTATTTCACGCGCAGTTTTAGTCGATGGGGGGTATGTCGTGATACATAGGGAGGAAGATGGGGGAGTCGGCGAAGTGATTGGTGTTTCAGAGTTTATTCCAGCGGGAATGAAAGAAAATTTCCTAATTGATCTAACCGAAGAGATCGTAGAAGGGGATGTACTTTTCGCAATGCTTCATACTGATGATGGTGATGGGGTTTTTGCTCTTGATGACGACCTACCCACCGTTGATGCTGACGGAAATATTGTAATGACTTCATTTATTATCGTTAGTGAAGGAGCTCTGGAAAACGAATTTAAGCTGTAATTACTAGAAAAGGTCGGTCCTTTTCCGCACTGAATTTATATATGAGTGAGTACAAACCAACAATAGGTCTTGAAATACACGCGGAGCTGAAAACGCAGACAAAAATGTTCTGCAACTCTGTAAATAATCCGGAAGAAAAAACTCCTAATGTGAACATTTGCCCGGTGTGTATGGCGCATCCAGGCACATTGCCGGTTATTAATAAGGAGGCGGTGAGGCATGTTTTGAAGGTGGGTAAAGCTTTAGGTAGCGACCTGGCTGACTTTACTGAATTTGACCGTAAAAACTATTTTTATCCTGATATTCCAAAAGGGTATCAAATAAGTCAGTATAAGTACCCACTTGTTTCAAATGGTAAGCTTGCCGGTGTAGATATAACCCGTGTTCACTTAGAGGAAGATACGGCACGCTCATCTCACCATGGCGACCACAGTTTGGTTGATTTTAACCGTGCGGGATTGCCTCTTATGGAGCTTGTGACTGAGCCGGTTGTCAAAGACTCAGAGACTGCCGGTAGATTTGCGAAAGAGTTGCAGCTTCTTTTACGCTATCTTGGTGCTTCAGATGCAAATATGGAAAAAGGTGAGATGCGCGTGGAGGCAAATATCTCAGTGAGTAAGACTGATATATTTGGTACAAAAGTGGAAGTTAAGAACTTAAATTCTTTTCGTGTTGTTGAGCGTGCAATAGAATTTGAGATAAAGCGCCAGATAGAGGTACTTGAGTCTGGCGGAGAAGTAGTGCAGGAAACAAGAGGGTGGGATGAAAATAAGTCAGAAACTTTTTCACAACGTGCCAAAGAGAGCGCGCATGACTACAGGTATTTTCCGGATCCGGATCTTCCAAAACTGCAAATAAGTGAACTTGAAGAACTTAGTGATGAAAATTTAAAAGCTGGACTGCCGGAGTTGCCGTGGGAGAAACGTGAGAGATACAAAAAAGATTTTGGTATTAAGGATGAGGATGTTGAATCTTTTGTTGCTGATAAAACATTAGGAGATTTTTTTGAAGATGTGATCGGGGGATTTAATGGAGATGCAAAACTCGTTAAGCTTGCTTCAAACTATATCACTTCAGACCTCTTGGGTCTTATAAAAGGAAAGAGCGAAGTAGATTTTCCAAATACTAAAGATTTTGCAAAACTCATTGTAATGGCAAAAGATGGAGACGTGTCTTCTCGTGGGGCAAAGGATATTTTGGTAACTATGTGTGAGGAGGGGGGTGATCCTGAAAAAATTGCTGAGGATCACGATCTCATCCAGAAGAGTGATGAGGGGGAATTGAAAAAGATCGCAGAGGAGATCATTGCAGAAAATGAGAGTGTCGCTGCTGATTTCAAAGCTGGAAAAGAGTCAGCCTTGCAGTATTTTGTTGGGCAGGGAATGCAAAAAACTAAGGGCTCTGCAAACCCACAGGTTCTCAAAAAACTATTTGAAGAGATCCTTAAATAAGCCTTGTTTCTACGTATCTCGGTTAACCGAGTTTTCCACATTTTACGGCTCTGTTTAAACATAAAAGTAGTAAATCCATTGTATAATAATAAAAGCAATGGATAACAACGTAGATTTTGACGGAAAAACATATATCTCGTCTAAACGCGCCAGCGAGATTTCTGGGTATACCAACGATTATGTTGGGCAGCTCGCTCGTGCCGGAAAGATAAAGGCAAAGATGATCGGCCGCACATGGTTTGTGGAACAGGATTCTATTTTGAGCCACAAAAAGGCAAATGCACCTATCGTGCAAAAAGGCGAATCTCTTCCTTCTCCTTATAAATCAAAACTCCCAGCTCTTCACAAAAAACAAGCTCTTACTGTGCTTGGTGTATTTTTGTTTACCATTTTCACAACAGCCTTTCTTTACACCACAGACATCACCCCACAAAAAATAACCTCCGCCCTCAAACAATCAGCAACCGAAACAATACAAACAACAAAACAAAACTTCACCAAAGTAACAACAACACTACAAAACACAACCCATACAGCAGAGAGAGCAGTAGCACAAACAACAAAACAAGCTACAGCAAACACAACACAAGCACTTTCAACAATCACAAACTCAATATCCAACGTTGCAAAATCAACAAGTGAAAAAATAGTTAATGTATCAACTCAATCACTGGACTCACTAAGCACAACTATCTCCAACGCATACACACAAACTAAAAACAAAATTAGTCACACATACAATAGGGCACAAGATGCAGTAAAAAACACTGCACGTGTGACTAGTGCAAACATTTCAAATACGTTCAACAAAACAACAGAAGCGATCAAGACAGTAGTGAGTAATACAGTAAACAACACAAAAAACAAAGCACAAGTACTACTAACAAAAAACGACAACGAACAATCAACCACCACAGAAGAACAAACACCTGGACTGTTCTCCAAAACATTCACAAACATATCAGGTGCACTATCCACCGCAGCAAGTACAACACGTAACAAACTAAAAGAAGCAGGACAAGCAACAGGTGAC
>CAZZDA010000039.1:0-10617 GCA_964652585.1 uncultured Gammaproteobacteria bacterium
AAAGATACTTAATCTTTTCCCCGAGCGACTTTGCATCTCGAATAGGCACCACAAAGCCGGTTTTGCCGTCTTCAACGATACTCTGCGCATTTTCGGTAGTAACGACAGGTAACCCGCAAGCCATCGCTTCCATGACCACCTTCGGATTCCCCTCTGCAAGTGATGGCAAGGCAAACACTGATGCCTCTCTATATAACTCCTCTGGCTTTGAATGGTTGCCGATCCATCGTATGCTCGGATTATCTGCGATGCGCTCTACGTAACGTTGTTTAAGTTCCTCTGGCATTTCACCATAACTACCAACAAGAACTAGTTCCACATTTTTTAAACTCAATGACTCCCATGCATCCAAAAGGTAGTGCAAACCCTTGTGCAGTTTCGTATATGCGGCATATACCACTCGAAACGGCTCTTTTTCGGAGCGTGGCTGTCGAGACGGCGTGAATCGTTTTATATCAATGTCCGTGTTGGCGACAAAAATACGCTCTGCAGGATACCCTTGTGCAATATAAGAATGCTTTACGAAATCAGAAATAGCAATGACATAATCAAATTCATTAAGATGCCCGCTTGTGCGGACAAATTCAGCAAAGAGACCTTTATACAGAGAGAAGCCAAGTAACCGCGATTCTTCTTTTTCTAAATCGGCAATAAATTGCATGTGCCCATTCCTTGTGATGTCCACCGTAATGGAGCCATTTTTTTGGGCCTTTCGCAGAGTTCTCGGCAGAAAACGCCCATCATGAAATAGCACTACATCAGTTTTTTGTAGCCGATATTGAGCACAAAGATCGAAACGCTCTTCACGCTTTTTCCGAGAGGGAAACGGGAGTCTGAAAATCTTTTCCACCCCCCTAATGAGATAATGAATAATGGTGGGTACGGCCTGTACGGTATTCTTAAAATAAAAGTTCGTGTTGGTTCTGCAAATAACCTGAGTCAGTTTGCCTGTTTTTGAGAAAACACTAATGACAGGCAAAATATTAGCTGTTGGGTGACTAATCTTCTTTCCCAAATCTGCGAATGTAATGATGGAAATCGACATATATTTATTTCTTTATAATAACCGCTATCGCATCTTTGCCTCGTATTGGATTGGTGGCCTTCCAACTTTCAAAAAAGTGGATCTCTTTAATCTGCGTTTCAAGGACGTTTTTCTCTTCAGGGGTAGACAAAGGAGACTCCCATACGCCAGTTGTTTTAAGTTTTTTTAGCAACTCAAGTGTTGTGGGTACATCCGAACGCTCAAAACCTTTGGGTTGGTATCGCAAATCTTCCATAAAGAATAGCCCGCCTGAAGTAAGATGTGGAAACAAATAAGACAAAGTGATCTGTTGGTGTGGCGACGCGTGGAGCGCATCTTCTATCACAACATCAAGTTCTTTTTTTACCTGTAATATTTTTTTCAGATCATCACGAGAACTTTGATCTCCTTGAACAATAAAACTTTTTTTATCTTTCGGTTGTGTGAATGTGCTAATATCAAATCCAATAATAGTGGCATTTGGCAAGTATTCTCGCCACATGTTGAGTGATGGCGCTGTAGAATACGACTCTTCGCTCTTACCTTTACGGTTACGGATTTCCTTTGGGCTAATTTGGAATCTGTCCTGCAACAGCCCTACTTCACACAAAGTAAATTCTTCCGGTCTTCTAGCTTTAAGGAAGTGATCGTACACCCGAATATAATTATGAAAGCCTACACCCTTGTCAGTTTCTACTTTATTTGCAAATCGCAGCAAATCATTAGTGCGATACTGTTTCATATGACGAACTATGTATCGAGTAAAAGCGATTGGATTAGATCCAATCTTCAACACCAAATCAAATAACTTGTGTATTAAATTCATATCGTATACTGTCTCTTTGGGTGAAAACTTTTTTTTGTATGCTTTTGCTATCAGCATCGAATATTTTTCAGCGGTTTTACGAATATCGAATTCTGCCGCTGTTTTTCTGGCATTTTCACTTATCTTTTCGTAGTCTGCACGTGCCATCTTTTCTAAACTTTCTACAACAACATCTGCAGATGATTCCGGTATGAAAAAACCGTTTTCTCCATCAACAAGCAATTCGTCTGTGCCAGCAGTTTTTGTCGATACAAGCGGTAAACCTGATGCAAGTGCTTCAAGATACGCAATACTCAGTCCTTCGATATCGGACGTAGACACGAAAACATCACTCATTTTATAGAACTTTTCGATATCACGACGCAAGCCAAAGAATGTTACTGCACCATCAAGTCCTAGTTCTTGGACGCGCGCCTCAAGCTTTTTACGCATCCCCCCCTCACCTGCTATCGCTAACTTATATTCCGGATGCTTTTCATGAAAACGCGCAAAACCTTCAAGCATAAGCGTATGATTTTTCTTTGGTTTCAATCCAGCTACATTTAAAAGCACTTTATCAGATGTCTTGAATCCAAGCTCCTGTCTAAGCATATCTTTTGATGGTAATGCTGTGAGCGCAGATTGTATTTTTTCTATGTCGACACCGTTTTTTATCACTACAAATTTATTTTTTGGTATACGCTCTTGTTTGATAGTAAAATCAGCGACTGTATTTGAAACAGCAATGATGCGGTACGACAATTTCGCTAGCCACCTATCGAGAGTTTTCTTCGCCCATGTTTTATCAACATAGGTATTGTGCTCAATAGGTATAACCATATAACCCGTAAACAACTTGAGTATCCTGACGATGGTGTTACTAAAGAAAAGATTGGGTATCACAACATCTGGTTTAATAGATCGTAGCGTCTTATAAAACTCCACCCAACTTGAAATATCTTTGAAACCATGAAAGTTTAGTTTATACACCGGGAGCCACGATGGCAATTTGTCATACAATACTACTTTACCTGGAATCTGAGAGAGTGTGATAAACGAAAGATCAATGATATTTTTATCTAACAGAGGCATTAACTCTGTCAATTGTTTCTCCGCACCACCGACGCAAAAGTTATCTATGACAATTGCGACTTTTATTCTTTGTGAATTAGTTATTTTCATTTTTCTAGGAATACATAATAACCGCTTGTCTGTTTAGACTCTAACTTGCCTGACAATATATCGAGTATATTACCACATTTTTCAAAGACAGAGTACCTTCCGAGAGGACTCAACTTAAACCATGTGGCAATAGCCCCCCTTACTCTGATTATCTCACATTTAGCAAATGGCTTTGAGAGCCAACGCAATCCATCTTCGGTAAATCTCCAAAAATCACCATAATAACCTTTTTCGGCATGATAGTAATATAGAAAAGGAACATATATAAAAACGTAACCACCCGGCTTGAGTACACGATATATTTCCTTATAGGCTTTAATGGGGTTCTCCACGTGTTCTAATACAGCCATACAGATAATGGCGTCGATGGAGTTATCATCAAACGGCATATTATGAACATCTCCAACTATATCCGGATGATAAGTGTCTACCGGATCCATTATTTTATAATCAACCTTTTCAACATGAGGCCTCAACCATTCTCTGGACGAATCATATCTATTATTCTTATCCTTCATCAAGCGCAATCCGCCTCCGATATCAATAACCTCTTTTTTTTCTTTAAAGATTCTTATTATCCTCTCGTTAAAAAATTTTTGCCAAGATGTGTTCATATAAATGCAATTATATCATCTGCTCTCCTCTCCCAAGTAAATTCTCTTACTCGCTGGGTAGCCTTAGTGGCTTTGATTTGCGCCTCATCATATCTTTCTAACACTTCAGAAATCCTTTTGGTTACATCATTTGAATTATTCGGATCAAATAGGTATGCGGTAGATTCATCCAAAACCTCTCGTATTGACGGCAAATCTGTGGAGACTATTGGGTTTCCACTCGCCATATATTCAAACATTTTAACTGGCGACATATATTTGGCATAGTGTTTCGTATTCGGATAATTCATCACCAAAACATCAACAGCTTTCATATAGACAGGCACCTCACGAGGATTTGCTTTAGATACTATTAAAAGTTCCGCATCTGGGTGTTTTACTCTAACATCACTAATTACTCTATCCAATTCTCCTACTCCCTTTTCTTCTCCCATCGTTTTCAGCTTGCCAACATAAGCAATAATTTTTTTATTTAGAGGAAGACCGAGCTTCTTTCGCAGTTGCTCCTTTGAATCTTTTATACTTTCAAATATATTCAAATCCACCCCGCTCGGTGCGACCATTATTTTTTCTTTAGAAACACCGAGAGGTAGGTAATATTCTTTCAATCCGTTGCTAATAACCACAAGCTTATTCAATCTCTTAAGTAATCCCGCTACAACCCATTTCTTCTTCGCTGTATGTGATTCCCATACAATATTTTTTTTGAAAAAACTCAAGAAAGAAAGTGAGAGTTCATCCCGACCATAGATGATATCCACCTTCTTGAATAATACGTAAAAAAAGGCAGACACCGCAAAAGAGAGTGCCTGAACCAAAAATCCAATTTTACCAAACCGAACAAAGTCCAATGTCGGCAACTTGGTGATTTTAAAGCACTCTTCCATTCCATAATGCTGAAAAGGACTTTCCTTCAAGGCATTGTACCGGCGGGGCACCACAAGCTCCACAACGTTACCATGCAAGACAAAAGCCTTGCACATCTTCATCGTTGCAAGCCCGTGTGCTTTACCGGTTGGGATACGAATATTGGCGAGATAAAATATGACAGATGGTTTATGACTCATGACGAATGACTTATAACTAATGACAAATAACCTAAGACTTATAACGATGGCGGATGGCTGGAAGTAACACGGTTTTTTATTTTCTTATATACTATAGTAGCATTTTCTGTAAGTGATTTTGTGCCGTCTATCTTTATTGTTAAAATACCTTTTGTGGCAAGTGCCGAAAAAATATCCTGTTGAGCCTGCTGGGACCGACTCTGCAACTCCTGAAGTCCATCTATTCTACGACCCGGCTCTCGCTTTTTCATTCTGGTGATGGACTCTTCTACTGGCGTGTCCACAAAAACTAATAACGACTCCTTAGGAAGTCTATTATAAATAAGTTTCGTTACCGCCGTCTTGTTAAGAGAAAGTTTTGCCACAAAGTTAGAAAGTCTCTGTACATACCCCGCGTCCCACAACACTATCTTACCGTGATGATGAGCAATCTGATATTGAAGTTTTTGATGCTCATGTAGTCGTGTAATTAGTTTTTCAAGATTTGAACCTTTTGCGCGTGATAGTTTATATAGCAATACAGCGATCGAAAAATCAAGATATTGCGGGTGCAACAACATCCAAAAAAGTTTGTATTTCCAGGTTCTATTTTCTGGAAAAAAGTT
Organism: uncultured Gammaproteobacteria bacterium; assembly: GCA_964652585.1. GTDB lineage: Bacteria > Patescibacteriota > Patescibacteriia > UBA1544 > UBA1544 > CAZZDA01. The sequence goes on from CAZZDA010000039.1 coordinate 5,298, forward strand.
TTCCCTTGTAGCACAAGGGAAATATTCTCTTTCAAGCATTTTTCTCACTTCTTCTACCAGAGTAGTCTTTCCTGAGCCCGGTATGCCTACAAATTCTATATACATAACATTAACGAGAGCCATTCTCGCGCTTTAAGATTTTTTGATAAATTTCGAATACCGCTTCTCCGAATGGTTTTTTATGCTCCATCGCCTTACGCGCTTCTTTGCCCATACGCTCTGCCACATCTCTACTATCATACAAGTACCTGATTTTTTCTGCAAGAGCTTGAGCGTTTCGTATCGGTACCACAAAACCGCTCTTTCCGTCTTCAACTATACTTTGTGCGTTTTTGGTTGTGATAACAGGCAATCCGTGCGACATTGCTTCCATCACTACTTTCGGATTTCCCTCAGTAAGCGATGGAAACACGAACAGAAATGCTTCACCATAATACTTCTCTGGCGTATTTGTACTTCCCGCCCACGTAATACTCGGATCGCCGTTTATTATACTATCGCAGTACTGTTTAAGTTTATCCGGAACATCTCCGCTGTATTTTCCTACCAATGTTAATTCAGCATTTGGTAATTTTAGTTTTCGCCACGCATCAAGAAGATATGGTAGACCCTTGCGCGCATTGGTATAAGAAAGATAAAGCACTTTGAATATATTATCCCTGCATACCTGCTCTGACTCTGGCGGCAAATTGATATCAGTATACGCAACAAAAACTCTTTCTGACGGAAATCCATACTTAATGTAAGAAGATTTAACAAAATCAGAAATGGCGATGATGTAATCAAACTGTTTAACAAGGGTACTCATCTTTTCAAACGACTCTGTATTCAAGGAGCTTTCAAATTTTCGATGTTCTTCTGTGTGGATCTCTTTGTCAAACAAAGGATGTGCAACTGTGGCAATACCCACCACAGTACTTCCATTTCGCTTTGCCTTCTCTACAGCACTCCCAAACCGAGATGGTGGATGGACGATAACAATGTCGGTTGGCTCAAGTCTCCACTTTACAAAGAGGTGCGACAACTTACCACACAACCGCTCAAATGAAAGCCCTAAAATTTTTTCGAGCGCTCGCAGAGGGTATCTTACAAAAGAAGGAATCGCTGAGTATGTATTCGGAAAATGAAAATCAGTATTGATCTGGCATATTACTTGCTTTAGCTCTCCCCTGTGTGCAAGCTCTTCAATTACTGGAAGAATCCCCGGCGTTTTGAGATTGGTTTTTTTACCCAAATTAGCAATTGTAACAATTGAAACCGACATAAATTATTTTTTTATAATAGCAACAAGAGCATCTGCGCCAAATATTGGATCAGAACCTTTTATACTTTCAAAAAAGTGAATTTCTTTTACCTGTGTTTCAAGGATATTTTTCTCTTCAGGTGTAGAAAGGGGGGAATTCCATTTACCGGTTTCAGCAAATGTTCTAAGCAAATCGAGAGTTTTTGGTACATCTTCACGTTCAAACTCTTTAGGTTGGTGACGTAGATCTTCGATAAAGAAGATCCCCCCAGATTTAACATAAGGAAATAGAAAAGAGAGTGTGATTTGTTGGTGTGGAGATGCGTGTAATGCGTCGTCAAGAATAACATCGTATTCGGAATACTTGTCAACAATTTTCTGCAAATCCTCGCGCGAACTCTGATCGCCCTGAATAATCGTACACCTCGAATCCTTTGGCTGTGCAAATTTTCGGATGTCGAAACCAACAAGTTTTGCATTCGGAAGATATTTTCGCCACATGCGCAACGACGGTGCTATAGGATTTGTGTCAGTCAATAATGGCTTTCGCATTCTCCCCCTTAGAAGACCAATTTCACAGAACCGTAGATTCTCGTTTCTTTGGGAACGCAGAAAGAAATCATACGCGCGTACATAATTATGTCCTGGCACACCCTTGTCAGTAAATTCCTCACCTGCAAACTGCAAAAGGTCGTTGTACCGGTATTGCTTAAGGCAGGACACAATATATTTGCCAAACGCCCTAGGGCTTGTGAATATTTTTCTAAATAGCGAAAGTGTTTTTTTCATATTTGTTTATTTTAAATATTAAGTTTATACTATCCAGCGCGACAAGTCACGACCTGTAATTTGTGAGAGCTTCTGTATATCATCCTTAAAATACTCTGTAAGTTCCTGTTTAAAAACATCTAATAGTTTTTCTCTTTTGGCTTCTGTGCGACTTTTTTCTTTCAGGCGAGCAAGTACATTGAGGTGAAGATATGGTATTGGTAATTTCTTTTTGAATCGCTGTATAGCATAGACTATTTTCAGTAGAAATGGGCGCGAAACCACCTTATTCTCCCGTATGATGGGGAAGTGAGTACGCCCGTCATAAGCTACTCCGAGAAACATAAGTACATCCTTGTATACCTTTAGGGCGTCTTTCTTAAGATCATCAAGAAAAATCACATGTACTCGTTCTCGGGGCACAAGTGCATAAAGTTGTTCTAGTTGCTCTCCCACCTTGCACACTTCTCCATATTGGAGTTTCTTTGGTTCTATACACATATAAGGAATTCTTTTTTTGTTTTTCCTATTGTTTTGTGAATGCCATGCCACCTTAAAATCCTGTATGTTTTCCTGCTCACCACTTCTTAGCTGAGAATGGAGAGATTGGGCCATATCTACAGGATTACGCACCATTATAATAAACTTTGCATTGGGGTTGAGTTTCAATATATTTTGTACTGCAGTTTTAGAATACAAATACCAAACTGACTTCTCTCCTATGACTGTCCTTTGGGGGGCAGGTACAAATGCCTTTAGGTATTCTTCAGTAGTTTTGTAGTCAGTGGATGAGTAGAGGTCTTTCGATAAAAAGTTCATCTCACCTCTCGGCATAAAAATCTCTACGTGTTCACGAAGATAGGTCTGTAACGCAGTAGTGCCACTTTTGGGTGCACCTACAATAAAGAAACTTGGTTTTTTAAAGGTATCTTTTTGCATATGTTTCAAAAGCAGTTGGATCCTTTATAGCACCACCAAAGTGAATAAAGACACTGTTTACTTCTTCAAGTTTTTTATCTTCCGCGTATTGATAATGTTTTGGTCCGTATCCAAAAATCGAGTAAGGGGTTAATAGGTAGTCATTTTTAAATTGCCTCAAGATAACTGCATGAAGCGCGGCTTGGTCTTGATAAATTCCCTTCTGGCATTCCTCTCGCCACTCTCGTAAAAATCTTTTACCCAGCTTGTCGGTAGGAAAACACACGATATCTGAACAAAATGGTTGCACAAACCAATACTTCAAAAGTTCCCATGTTGTCAGGTTTGCCGCTTCTGTAGTTTTGGCTCGGCGCAACTTTCTGAATGAGAAGTTACCACGACCCCCGAGTTGACGATTATCTTTTGCTGTAGAGAGAAGAATAGATCCACGATGTTTCTCCATGAATTCTTCAAACTCCTTTCTAGGTCCACGGACAAGTATATCGGCATCGAGATACAAAATATAATCGTAATTTTCAAAAGGAATATAAGAATCTACAAGAGTTCGTACGTTCGCAATGGCCCATTTTCTAAATGAATGGTACTTGTTTTTTGAGATAGTCTTTTTATTAAAGCGCCGCACATCACAGGCAGCCATAGGCACTGTAGATTCCATATCAAGATTGAGATCTCCTTCTCGTACCTTTACCACTTGCGTCTTTGGAGATATATCAAAAGGTACAGTAGAATTGTCTGTCAGTATATACACATCACCGTCAAAACCTGCTTGTCGCAATGTTCGATAAGCGTAAGATAGACAGCGTAGTGCAGGTTCCCCAACGACAGCAAAGTATATAGCATATTTCATAATATTAAAGTTTACCCGTTTTTCCTCTATTATTCAAGTAACTGTATTTGTGCTATTATACTCTGAGTCACGAAACTATCTTCGTCACGAGAATTTTCTGAATTTATTAGATTTATTCTTTAAAAAATCAAGCACTAGCAGTAGCTAATGTGCAGATTTTTTAAAAATAAAGATAATGAACTCAGGAAATTCGTAGTAGAAGAGAGTTTCGTAACTCAGAGTATTATAATATCATTCAGTGACTTAGAATATGATTTCAAAAATAAAGACTGCTTTTTCTATCTTTTTTTCATATACCATACGAGGATGCTCTTATTTAATCCCCAGAGACAAAAAAATCTGGGTTTTCATCGGGTGGCATAAAAATAATGAGCGGGAGATATTCGCAGATAATTCAAAATATCTTTTCTTATATGCATCGCGTATGAAAAACGACATTCGTCCAATATGGATAGCACAAGATAGAGTCATGGCAGACATACTTACTAAGAAGGGGTACGAGAGTTATAGTATTGGTTCAGTTAAAGGATTATATTACTCACTCCGCGCAGGATATACATTTATAAGTGCGTTTTTGCCTATGGCGCATTGGCGACTCTGCGGAGGAAGTCAGATCGTGCAATTGTGGCATGGTGGTAGTGTAAAAGGAAAAGTTGGGCTCAATCGCCTAGAGGATATCTCGCTCATACAGAAAATTATCGAGCGACTTTCTTTGCCCGGTGTATTCCAACGATTTGATTTTTTTACAACATACTCTCCATATTCCGCACTAACCTTCCCTAAAAAAAATTTCAATATACCAGATGAGAAAATACTTATAACCGGTATACCCAGACACGATGTGTTCTTCAGAGATGTACCTGGTGCGGAAATTGATGTACATGCACCACTACACGACAAACTAAAAGAAATACGCGCCAACAACCCAGAGAAAATCATTTTCTATGCACCCACATTTAGGCGTGGGAAAGCTTCAAAATCACCATTCTCACAATTAAACCTTGATGCGCTTGAGGAGTTTGCAATACGAATGAACTACTTTTTTGTCATCTCTTTACATCCAAAATATACGGCTTCAAAATGGACGGTCGAGAGAAAATTTTCTCATATCTTCTTTTGCAGTCCCAGTTATGACAAACTTCCTCTCTTAAAACAATTTGATATACTAATCACTGATTATTCGTCCACCTTCATAGACTTTCTACTTCTTAATAAACCGATCATTTTCTTTGCATATGATTTAGAAGAATACAGGAGAGATCCGGGAATTGATGAAGAGTTTTGGAATTTTATTCCAGGTCCACGCGCTCAAACTATGACTGAATTGATGCACGCCCTGGAACAACCCGACAAGTTTGTCACCGAACGGGAACAAGCAAGAGACAAGTTTTTCAAGTATAAAGATGGCGCGGCATCAGAGCGCATAGTACGCGCAATACTAAAATTATAGTCTATGCGGATAAGTTTTTAACTCAAGTGTGTTTTAATTTCCGACACCAAAGTTTTAATATCATGATTCTTAA
>CAZZDA010000040.1:0-10320 GCA_964652585.1 uncultured Gammaproteobacteria bacterium
CCTACGATATTGAGGATACCTACTACCAACAATCGTTCTGAACCAAACTGTGCGCACCACCCTACGCATGGTTTTTTTATTTCAGAGACTTCTATAAAAAAACCGCCGCGGACAACCCGAGACGGTGGTGCTTCTTTCTGTTCTCACTTCTTCTCTATCCACATGTATGTTGGTTTTTTTGTTCTTGGCGTAGGAGCTGATTTCTGCGGTGGCTTTGGAAGATGAATAACATTGCCGCAGAAAAGCGAGAGTATGGCACGCCCTCTGACATGCACAATATATTCGCCTTCTCGACAGACGCCTTCCTCTAGCGTTTCACGCTTCCACACGACAAATTGTTTTATGCTATCGGCATATCGCATGACACGCTCAATACCCGGCATTGTTTCACGTGTCCATTCGCATGGCCGCACCGAAGCTCCCAAACTCTCCAACACGTACTGCAGTTGAGTGAGCGATTCTACAGGGTACCCCTGCAAAGCCATTCTCCACAAAAACTCCGCTTCCGTTACTTTCGCCTCCCTTGGAAAATCGACAAAAAACTCCTGTAGCGTCGTTCTATACTTGAGCACCATAGACGAATCTGCTACCGGATCTCGCGCGACTGCCACACCGCACCAAAACAACGTCACTGCCAATGCAAGCAAAATAATACAGCGTTTCATTGCCTTTTTCCTCCATCTGAAATAGTTGTAAGGAACAAAAACCCCCTTTCTTCACCATGATCATAAAAAGGAATTCAAGCTATCCTACCATATTAAGTAAAAAAATCAAGGCTTGAAGAGGAGAAAGGAGTTGCGTTTTTTATGCCTCTGTTTTAGAGTGTAAAGAAGGTCAGTACAAAATTTTTCCTCATCGTATATTATAACTATGTCAACAAAGCTCTATTCCGCAACAACCATAGGTCTTGAAGCTTCACTTATTGAGGTGGAGTGTGATATTGCGCAAGGGCTTGGCAATTTCTTAATTGTCGGACTTCCCGATACCGCGGTACAGGAGTCGCGCGAGCGTGTGCGTGCCGCCATCAAAAACAGTGGCTTTAGCTTTCCTCGTACGCGCATTACGCTCAATCTGGCACCTGCGGATATTAAAAAACAAGGTCCTGCGTATGATCTACCCATCGCTCTTGCATTATTGATGGCATCAGGACAAGTATCAGGACATCAACACCTCTCTGATGCCAAAGGAGATCCCGCGGCACTTTCTGTCGGCGAACTCTCACTTGATGGATCAGTACGACCTGTTTCCGGTGTTCTTCTTTTCTCACTGCTGGCTCGGGAAAAAGGCATTAAAACACTTTTTGTTCCCGAAGCAAATGCGCGAGAAGCGGCGCTGGTAGACGATATTACCGTTATACCGATAAAACATCTCGCTCAACTTGTTGAACATCTTACCAATACTACGTGGATACGTCCTGTCATACATTCTGTGCATGTATCACATGGCGGCAACGGCAAAGAGACGCTGTATGATTTGAAATATGTGAAAGGTCAAGAACAGGCAAAGCGCATACTTGAGGTTACCGCTGCCGGCGGTCATAATCTTTTGCTCTCAGGAACTCCCGGATCCGGTAAAACACTGCTTGCTCGAACGCTTCCGAGTATCCTTCCTTCCATGAATATAACCGAATCTCTGGAAGCCACCAAGGTAGCAAGTGTTGCCGGAACTCTACCCCCCAACACCGCGCTTGTACATGAACGACCTTTCAGAAGTCCTCATCACACCGCCTCTTCCGCATCGCTAGTTGGCGGAGGTAGCTGGCCAAAGCCCGGCGAAGTAAGCCTTGCGCATAGAGGAGTGCTTTTTCTTGATGAATTTCCTGAATTTTCCCGATCAGTTCTTGAGGGCTTGCGTCAGCCATTGGAAGACGGTACAGTTACGGTATCACGCGCCTCGGGAACACTCGCCTTTCCCGCAATATTTATGCTGGTCGCGGCGCAAAATCCCTGTCCCTGCGGCTATCTGACCGATCCGGAAAGGGTTTGCGTTTGTTCACCACATCAGGTGGTAAACTATCGAAAAAAATTATCAGGACCGCTACTTGACCGTATAGATCTTTTCGTTGAAGTACCGCGAGTAGAAATAACAGAGCTTCTCACCTCACATGAAAGCGAATCTTCGGACACAGTGCGCACACGCGTTGAGCATGCACGTACGTTGCAAACACAGCGTTTTTCGGGAACCGGTGTTATCACTAATGCGGAAATGGATCAGAAGTGTATAAAAAAATATTGTGCTCTTGATGCACAAACGCAACACATGATTGAACAAGCTATTCTACAAATGAAGCTCTCGGCGCGTGCCTATTTCCGTACATTAAAAGTTGCACGTACGATCGCTGACCTCGCTAACAGCGAAACTATTGCACAAAAACATGTTTCAGAAGCATTACAATACCGACGACGCGAAGAAGCGCTGTTATAAATGAACCTCCTGAAAATATATGTCTACTTATTTAAGCGTCATTATCCCCGCATACAATGAGGAAAAGAGAATTGCTCATACCTTAGAGAAAACAGTACGCTATCTTGAAAATACCCACCCGCACTCATATGAGATAGTGGTAGTAGATGACGGCTCACATGACGCCACCAAAGAGAAGGTGTTCGAAATTGCCGCACGGCGGCATCGCATTCGCCTCCTGGAACTACGCACAAATCAAGGAAAGGGTGCTGCGGTTGCCAAGGGCATGCTTGCGGCATGCGGGAGTATCAGACTTTTCATGGATGCTGATAACTCAACATCTATTCAAGAGTCTGAGAAGCTTATGCCATTCCTCAAACAAGACTTTGCTGTTATTATAGGATCAAGGGCATTACCGGAAAGCACCATAACTCATCGCCAACCTTTTATTCGCGAATCTCTTGGAAGACTTGGCAATCGATTTATCCAACTCCTGCTCATAGAAGGGTTTCAAGATACGCAGTGCGGTTTTAAGATGTATACCGCCGCTGCGGCAGAAGCCATCTTTTCCCAATTACACACCGCTCGATGGGCTTTCGATATTGAATCGCTCATGCGCGCGCAAGCATTCGATCTGCATATAAAAGAAGTGCCTGTCATCTGGCATGATGCGGGAGAGGGTAGTAAAATGGCATCTCTGAGCAGTTATCTATCTATGGCGCGTGAATTACTACAGCTCATACCGCTGCGAAAACACCTCTAATCACGCGCTATATTCCATACGCCTATGAAACCTGAAAAATCTCCAAAGCCAAGAATGCAGCTTTTATACGATCTCGCTAAAATACCCGTCGTCCTTGGCTGTATCGTTCTCTTTCTTTGGGTTGTCGCCAATCCTGAAATGGTAACACGCATCCTGGAAGCTGGCGCGGGCGCATTAGTGCTTGGTCTTTTTTTGATCTTAGCTGTTTTTATAGAATGGAGGAAGCGTGAGAAATCAGTATGGGCAGTTCGTGAAGGACTGGAAACCGCTGTAAGTATTTGTAAAAGAAATGTGTCAGGTTATTTTTTAAGTATTGTTGTACTTTTTATTCCAAAATTTTTTTTCTTACCTCTCTTACTAAGCGACTATGCACAAACAATTGTTGCGCTGGTATTTTTCTTACTTACACGTAGCGCCTTTACCAGTTCTTATTTTTGGCAAACGTATAAAGTACATTTATTAACCGGTGTTTTTATTTTTACTCTCCCTCTTATTTTTGACCATACCGTACAACAAATCGACTTCTATCAGGCATTAGCCGCTCTGCCTGCAATTGCACTTGTTCAACATTGCTATAGAAGGCATGGATTTAAAAATAAGGATGACGACAATATAAAAGACCAGGAAAAACCGCTCTGCGCCAGGCATATTATTGGTGTATTGCTGACAGGTGTTATATTTATTATTCCTTATTTTTTTGGAGAGCCTCTTCTCGCGCCGCACGCCATTATGCAAACACTTTTCACGCTCGCAGCATTCTTTTGGCTTATGCACGCATATACTTATTTCGTATGGTGCCAAAAATGGCCGTTATTAGTTATTGTATTCACAGCACTTATGCTTATTCCTTTTTTATTTAGTCAATGGCCTACTCTTGCAACAATACTGCGTGCAAGTATTGTTGTATCTGTTTTTTTCGGATTACAATACTGCCTGCACTATACCTATGCCGGCATATACGAAACTTTGGAAGAATAAATAGAAATATATTAGGAAACCTCCGAAAACTAGCACATCCAGAGTTTTCAGAGGTTTCCTAGCGTATATAATTCAACGGATTGACGCGACTATTATTGACCATCACTTCAAAGTGCAAATGACTTCCTGTTGAACGTCCGGTTGAGCCCATAATGCCAACTGTCTGTCCTTTTGCCACTGTATCGCCCTTTTTGACCCACAGTTTACTTAAGTGCGCGTAGCGCGTCATGATACCATTACCATGATCAACAAGCACTTGAATGCCGTATCCGCCGCTATGCCAACCAGCATAGATAACTGAACCCGTCTCTGACGCGAAAATAGGAGAAGAAAGATTACCGTCCACATCAAGTCCGCCATGGCGCCAGCCATAATACTGAGTAATAACCCGTCCACTGGTAGGCCAGACCATTTTTGTTGCTGGAATATTTGTTGAGGCCTTTGGTATAAACCTCTCTGCCAAACGCTGCACGGTCGAACGTACAGGCTTTGGCGGTGCAATATACGGCTTGCGACCCTCAGGAATAAAAAGTTTTTGCCCTATCTGAATATCATTAGCATTAGCAAGACGATTTTCTTTCACTATCTTTGTAACATCGGTTTTATAAGTGTTTGCGATCTTTTCAAGCGACTCTCCCTTCTTTACCATATGGCGAATACCTGTCACGGGCAAAACTCGCAATACATCTCCCGGTCGTATATAATCATAAGCACTCAAGTTGTTCTCCCATAAGATCGTATTGACCGACACGCCAAAATTCTCCGCTATGGTAGATATCGTATCGCCAATCTCAACGGTATATTCTATAATCTCTGTACGCCTTCCCGTAAAAGACATATCACTAGGTGGTATTTCAACTTTCAGTACTGCTGAATCATCTTGATTTGTTGTAATAAGTTGTTTTTCTTCCAGAAGATCGGCGCGAGCGAGTTCTTCTTGCGACGTAGGAGGTACAACATTTGCAATTGCGGCGTCGTCCCCCAAATAATTTTGGACTCCAATGGCGGGTAAATACGCGCTTACTTCCTCAACGGTTGCCGCCTCATCATTGACCACGAGAGCAGCGAGAAGACTCTTTTGTCCAAACGATTCCACCTCAACGCGCGTTTCTTGCGCTTGTAAATTTGTTGCAATAACAAAGCCACTTACGACGAGGAAAACAACCGAGAGCAATGACCGATTTCCTACGATCATTCCTATGCCCTCTGCGCCAACTAAAAAATGCCTGGTATAGTGCCGGCATATACGAAATAATTGATAGAAAGGCACTCCTAAAAAAGCAAGTAGTCCCTTCCAAATATAGCGCAAGCCATATTGATGCGCATATTTTCCAAGCATGACACTCGTACGCTTGAGAAAAATAAGCGACCGGAAGAGGGCTATGATACTCTTAAGAAAAAATTGGGTAATGGAGTACCGAATAGAGAAAGTGCGCGGTAGTGCTTCCGCTGAATACAAGTATGTATTCAGGTTGCTTTGCGCAATTACGCAACCTACAGTATCATTAAGAGAGCGCTATGTCAATGTACCAATCACCATACCACAATACTCTCGAAGCTGCCATTCTCCGTACGGTTGCCTGGTTCCACTTGTTTTCGTATGCACTCACACCTTTTGAAATTTGGAAGTGGCTTTACCAAGAAACAGATGAAGTTGCCGCGCCAACACTGGCGCACATACGACACGAGCTGGAAAACAACTCTCACCTGCGCGATGTTCTGACACAAGAGCATGGATGCTACTTTCTTGCCAATACAGGAACAGCGCCGCAACAACGATTCTCGGCATGGGTTGCGTCAGAATATAAATATCGTAAGGTACGACGATTTACCAAACTTTTTTCCGCCATTCCTTGGGTGGAGGGCGTTGCAATATGTAATTCACTCGGTTTCCGTAATGCGCGCAAAGAAGATGATATCGATCTTTTTATTCTTGTAGCTCCCGGCCGAGTGTGGCTTACCCGTTTTTTCGTTACCGGCGCATTAGCGCTGCTGCACCAACGGCCAACACCCACGCGTACAAAAGATACATTTTGCGCAAGTTTTTTTCTTACAAGCACGAAGAGCGATCTTCAGCCGTATCTTTTGCAAAATAGCGATCCTTACATGTATTATTGGATAAAGCAACTCACAATTGTTTTTGAGAGACGATCCGCTTTTTCACAATTTTTTCAACAGAACCGACTGGCTTCTTACCACTCTCCACATGAGAAAAGATCTACAACCTATACATTCTCTTCTCTATCTCTCTTCAATAAACTGGAGCGCGCGGCAGAAAAATGGCAGCGCGGAAGACTTCCTCGCACACTCAAAGAACAGGCACAGGACACCGCAACGGGCGTTGTACTCTCTTCTACTATTCTAAAATTTCATGACAAAGATAAAAGGGCAGAGTATAGAGAGAGATGGGAGCAAGTATGCGAAAACTTACCTATTGCCTAACAAGATGTCCTATTCGTTTTCTAATTACCAAGACTCAAAGTTCCAATGACAAATCAAATCCCAAGCCCAAATGACTAAAATGAAAAACTTTTGACCTTGTTTCATTAGGCATTCATTTGGCATTTGGATTTTGTTATTTGACATTACACCTGTCACTATGCTCTCAAAATCACACTTTATTTCTCACAACATACCTAGAGTAGCGCTGCCACTACTTCTTTTCCTTCTCCCTCTACAAACCCGTTGGATCATAAAACCTTTTATGGCAGCGGGAGGCGAAGTACCTTATGGCACTATAGCACTCTATATAACAGAAATGCTCTTGTGGCTTGCTGCGCTTGCATTCCTATGCGCAAGAAAGGGAAGTCATCTCCTGCACCCAAAACGCTTGCACATACTTATAGTACTCTTTTTAGGTGTTTTTTTACTCCTATCGTTTTTTACCGCACCTTATCCTCTGACCATATTTTTTACCGCACTTCACCTTGTTGAAGGGATGCTGCTTTTCTTCCTCATCTCTAACTACCCTAAAAAAACCGTGCTCGCAATTGCTTTTCTTTGCGCTCTCACCGCACAATCACTTCTTGCGATCCATCAATCATATACACAAGAAGTGCTTCCTTCAACGATATTTGGTATTGCCGCGCAAGAGGCAAGCAATCTTGGCGTTGCTGTGGTAGAAACACATGAGATTCGTGTACTGCGAGCATATGGCGGACTGCCCCATCCGAATATTCTTGGAGGATACCTTGCCATAGGCATATTGATAGCCGCTATGCTCTACCTTATTCTACAGCGAAAAATAGAGGGTGTATGGCAGCAAGCACAATCCTCTTTTCTCCACACGGCACGATGGCTGCTCGTACAAGATATTTTCTTAACCGTGAGCATGCTCCTTATGACGCTTGCTCTTTTACTCACTTTTTCACGATCAGCGTGGATAGCACTGCTGTTGAGCTTTGTAGTTTTCGCGGTCTTGCTGAGCATCCAAAAGAAAAAACGAGAGGGCATCGCTTTCTTAAAAGTATTCTTCCTTATCAGTATTGTAGCCATAGGAACCTACAGCATGATGCCGGATATTATAGACACGCGCATAAAAGCTTCAACGCGCACAGAAAATATTTCACTTACCGAGAGAAGCGCGGGGCTCACCAATACCATAGAACGCATAAAAGAACATCCGTGGCTGGGCGTTGGTCTAGGGCAAGGCGCTCTTTCCCTCATTCCGAAAAAAGATGCTCAACCGGGATGGGTATACCAACCAACCCACAATACCTTTCTTCTCATATTTCTTGAGATAGGCATTATCGGCATTGGACTGTTTATTACGCTCCTTGCCATACTCTTCAAATCATTTAAAAAACGTGTGGACGTATTGTTTATAGCGCCTTTTGGCGTTCTTCTCATAACACTCGGTCTTTTTGACCATTATCTTTGGAGCCTTTATCCAGGCATTTTGCTCTTCTTTACCGGTCTAGGCTTGACAAGCGCACTTAGTACGCTATACTACGAAAGGTTTAGCACTCGCTGAGTAAGAGTGCTAATAATTTATATAGCTAACAAAGTTTCTCGCATGAAAGAAAGCGTCTTTCTTGCATTTGGAAACACCTTTTTCGTACTATGAATGTAAAACCATTGGGCGATAGAGCGCTTGTAAAGCCGCTTGAAGCAGAGGAAGTGACCAAGTCAGGCATTATTATGCCCGATACTATTGATAAAGAAAAAAAGGCGGAAGGTGAAATAATTGCCTTGGGAGACGGAGAAAAAATAAAAAAGCTTGGGCTTAACATCGGTGATAAAGTGCTTTTTGGCAGTTATCGCGGAGAAGATATTAAAGTTGAGAGCATTGAATATAAAATTCTTAACCATGATGATGTCTTAGCCGTCATTGCATAATATATAATAAAATACTTATTTAAATACTTATTTAATAAGTATTTGTTCTTCACGAATATATGGCAAAACAAATTCTTTTTGATGAGAGTGCACGCTCTAAAATGAAATCCGGCGTAGACACGCTCGCAAACGCGGTCAAAGTAACACTCGGTCCCAAGGGGCGCAATGTCGTCTTAGATCGTGGCTTTGGTTCTCCCACTATTACCAAAGACGGAGTAACGGTCGCCAAAGACATTGAAGTTGAAGATAAATTTGAGAATATTGGCGCGGAACTCGTAAAAGAAGTTGCTTCCAAAACCAATGACGTAGCGGGAGACGGAACCACAACCGCAACTATCCTTGCTCAATCCATGATCGCGGAAGGACTGAAGAACGTCACCGCGGGCACCAATCCTCTCGCCATTAAAAGAGGTATTGAAAAAGGTGTTGCAGCTATTATTGAACAGCTGAAGCACAATGCGAAAAATACCGAGAGCACGGAAGAGAAAGCACAGGTCGCGAGTATTTCTGCAAATGACCCTGAGATCGGCAAGTATATCGCAGAAATTATGGAAGAAGTAGGAGATAAAGCCCCAATTAATGTTGAAGAATCTCAAACCTTCGGCGTACAAAAGAAAGTTGTTGAGGGTATGGAATTTGACAAAGGCTACATCAGTCCTTACATGGTAACCAATCCGGATCGCATGGAAGCGGAACATGATGATTCGCCTATTCTTATCACCGATAAGAAAATTTCCAGCATTCAGGAAATTCTTCCTATTTTGGAAAAGCTTTCACAAACCGGCAAAAAAGATCTGGTCATTATCACGGAAGATTTGGAGGGCGAAGCTCTCGCAACCTTAGTTGTTAATAAACTGCGCGGCACTTTAAATGCACTCGCGGTCAAAGCACCCGGCTTTGGCGATCGCAGAAAAGAAATGCTCCAAGATATTGCGGTTTTAACCGGCGGTAAAGTTATTTCCGAAGAGGTAGGTTTAAAGCTTGAAAATACTGACTTGAGCGATTTGGGCAGTGCTCGCAAGGTAGTTTCAACCAAAGACTATACACGCATTATTGACGGTAAAGGCAGCGAAGAAGAGGTAAAGACACGTATTAAACAAATTCAAAATGCTATAGATCAGTCGGATTCAGACTTTGATAAAGAGAAGTTGCAAGAACGCTTGGGCAAACTCTCTTCCGGCGTGGGTGTCTTGGAAGTTGGTGCAGCATCAGAAGTGGAGATGAAAGAGAAAAAACATCGTATAGAAGACGCACTTGCAGCAACTCGCGCAGCGGTAGAAGAAGGCGTGGTTGTCGGCGGCGGCGTTGCGCTTCTACGCACGCTCGCCTCACTTGATACGGTTGAAGTAGACGGTGAGGAAAAAGTAGGGCTTGCTATTCTCCGACGAGCTTTAGAAGAACCCCTTCGCCAGATCGCGGAAAACGCAGGTAAAGATGGCGCGGTTGTGGTAGAAGAAGTAAAAAAGAAAGAAGGTAATAAGGGCTACAATGCGGCTACAGACTCGTATGAAGACCTGGTCTCAGCCGGCATTATTGATCCTGCAAAAGTTACTCGCACCGCACTTGAAAATGCGGCATCTGTTGCGGCAATGTTCTTAACAACTGAAGCAGTGGTAACCGACATTCCGGAAAAGAAAGAAGCTGCACCCGATATGAGCGGAATGGGCGGCGGCATGCCAGGCATGGGTGGTATGGGCGGCATGATGTAATTCTCTCACAACTCATAACTCAGTAAACACCTCTGACACTACATCAGAGGTGTTTTTTATTGGGCTCCCTGCCACATGTTCTAACCAACCACATTTGGCACTTTTATCCTAGCATGTCATTAGGTGTTT
>CAZZDA010000041.1:0-10162 GCA_964652585.1 uncultured Gammaproteobacteria bacterium
ATCTTTAGCGCTTCGCGCCAATGTGTTGCGTTAGATTCTAGACTGGAAGTAAGTATTATTACAGTAGTATGAAACTGCTCTACATAGCTAACGCGCGGATACCAACCGAGAAGGCGCATGGCTACCAAATTGCCAAAATGTGTGAACAATATGCCAGACAAGGCATGTCTGTTGAGCTGATCATTCCTACAAAACATAACCCTATTACGGAAGATCTTTTTACCTATTACGGTATAGAGAAAAATTATCGTGTAAGAAAAATATATGTTCCCGACTGCATACGATTAAGCAGGTTCATTGGCGGATATGCCTACTGGCTGCAAACTATATTATTTTCCTTGCGCGTGCTTGTTATGCGCCTAGATGATGCTACGGTTATTCTGACGCGTCATCCTGAGATTGTTTGGATCATGAAGATGAAAGGCAGAAGCGTTGTTTATGAGTGTCATGACTGGCTGGAAAAGAAAAGAGAAAAAATATATCTTTATTTTTTACGAAAAGCGGATTGTATCGTAACAACGAACTCATATATTAAAAAACGATTTCTTGAACACAGCTTTCAAGAAAAGGACATTATAGTTGCGCCCAATGGCATTGATTTGAAGGTATTTGCTCTAACGCTCTCAAAAGAGGAAGCGGTAGCTAAACTGGACGTAGATGAAGAGATAAAAGAAAAGCTTCGCAAAGGGAAGGTGCTGCTTTATACCGGCAGCTATAAAACCATGGGCGCGGACAAAGGCATTCATGATATACTTGAGGCGCTTGCACTACTAGAGAAGTATGTGTATTTTGTAGCAGTTGGCGGAAGTGAAAAAGATATTGCGTATTATAAAAAAGAAGCGGAAAGACTTGGTGTTGCGGATAAAGTATATTTACTTGGTAGAAAAGATCAGAAACTTCTTGCCGTCTATCAGAGAGCGGCGGATGTACTCTTAATGCCTTTTCCAAAAAAAGCACATTATGAGTATTTTATGAGTCCGCTCAAAACCTTTGAGTATATGGCAAGCGGCGTGCCGATCGTGGCATCTGACTTACCGAGTATTGGCGAGGTATTGGACGATACCATGTGCGTATTCTGTGAGTCGGGAAATGCGCGCGATCTTGCAGAAAAGATTCGTTTTGTTTTGGCGAATAAAGAAAAGGCGGCGGGAAAAGCGAAGCGTGCTTTTGAGAAGGTGAAGAAATATACATGGGAAAAAAGGGCAAAAAATATTTTGGAATGCATGATTGGAACGGAAAGTTCGTTAGAGTTGAAACGAGCGAAATATAAAAAATACGCAGATTAAAATTCCTCATAATCCTACGGCCGTGGGAAGATGAGGATGTTTTGAAAGAAAAAAAGAAGGCAAAGTGCAATATGTATTTTTTGGTGTATGCATAAGAAAAAGATTTTGATTATAGGAAGTTATACCGCGGATTATCCGCGCAATAAAGTGCTGCTTGATGTACTGAAAGAGCGGTACGATGTTGAAGAAGCGAATATCAAGGAGCAGGGATTAAGAAAGTATGCTCTCTTTTTGAGGCAGTTGTTTTTGCAAGGGAGAGAAAAAGATATGGTCATCGCTATGCAGCCCGCGCATAAGTTTGCACTTCTTCTTTTTTGCTATAAAATTTTTACTCGCAAGCGAATTATTATCGATGCTTTTTATTCTATCTATGACTCATTTGTGTATGACCGCAAGCTTGTGGGACGTGTATCGGTCAAAGCGGTATATTACTACATACTGGATTTTCTCTTATGCCGTGCTGGCGATATGATGTTATTTGATACTAAGGAGCACAAAAAATATTTTCAAAAAACTTTTCGTCTTTCTCATAAAAAGAAAACAGCTATTGTGCCTGTTTCGCTTGATCTTTCTTATCATGATTCCGTGCAACCGTATTTTTTTCAAGACAAAAATTTTCACGTCGTATTTTACGGCTACTACATTCCCTTGCAGGGTGTAGAATATATTGTGCGAGCGGCAAAGGAAGTAGAGAGCATCAAAGACATTCATTTTACCTTTATTGGGAGCGGACAAACACGAAAGGAAATAAATGTACTTGCCAAAAAGTTGGAGCTTACCAATTGCGCCTTTCTTGATCGCGTACCGTATGCTACGCTTTTATCGTACGTGAAAGGAGCGGATATATGTTTGGGTATTTTTGGCGCGTCTGACAAAACAGTGCGTGTCATACCAAATAAAGTACTTGATGCCGCAGCATGCGGTAAAATGGTTCTTACTGCGCGCACTTCGGCTCTTGAACGTTATTTTGAAGAGGGGAGAGATATACTCTATTGCAAGAGTGCAGATGCACATGATCTTGCGGAAAAAATACGCTATGCGTATAATCATAGGCAGGAGCTGCGGTCTTTGGGAGAACGGTCAAGAAACATAGTAGAACGGTATTTTAGCAAGCAATCACTCCAAAAGATAGTGGCAAAGGAATTATGAAAATTACTTTTCTTGCTCCAAAGTTTACGATAAGCGGCGGTACAAAGATCATTCTTATGTACGCGCATCATTTGGCGAAGCTCGGGCATGACGTTCGGGTTGTGGCGGTAAGCGGCGTGTGGTGGAGAAGATCGCTTGCCAATCTGTTGCAGGTAAAGCCAAGATGGTTTAAAGCTTTACAAGCAAAGGTGCTGAGGGTGAAAAATTATGAAGAAGAATCCCTACCTCCGGCTGATGTTATTGTCGCCTCATCGTGGGTTGCCGCTCGTATGCTGCAAGAACTCTCACCACAAAAAGGGAAAAAGTTTTATCTTGTTCAGCATGATGAACGATTGTATCATGGAGACAGGAAACAGGTAGAGGAGACGTATCGGTATACGGATTTTCAAAAAATTACCGTCTCTACATGGTTGCAAGATACTATGGAAAAGGAATTTCATTCTCAAGTTGCATTGCTTGTAAATCCGTTTGATCACGCGCAATTTACTTATATTCCCGGAAAAAGAAAAGAAGGCGAGATGCGTGTACTCATGCTTCATCATTCGTATGAGTGGAAAGGTGTTGCGGAAGGCATCGCTCTATTCCAAAAAGTAAAAAAACAGTATCCACATATGCGGCTCATATTGTTTGGAGCGAGAAAAAAAGAAATTGACGTTGATTGCGATGAGTATCATTATGATATACCGCAAGACAAGCTGAAGGAATTGTACTCAAGCTGTGATGTGTATCTTTGTCCTTCGTGGGACGAAGGGTTTGGCTTGCCGTGCGTTGAGGCGATGGCGTGCAAATGCGCGCTCGTAACATATGACAATGGAGGATCAAGAGATTTTGCCTTTCATGAAAAAACGGCATTAGTGGCGAAAAGAAAAGATGTACATGATCTCGCGCGGCAATTGGAAAGAATGGTAAGAGACAATGTATTGCGAAATACCCTGGCAGAGAAGGGGTTTCAGTACGTGCACGCAATGCCGACGTGGGATGAGCAGACAAAAAAAATGGAACATGTATTTAAAAGTTCACTGCAATAAATATGCCGAAAGTTTCCGTTATCATACCAACATACAATAGACCGCATTATATTTGGCGAGCGATTCAGTCCGTACTTAATCAAACGCTTCAGGACTTTGAAATTATAGTGGTTGATGATGGCACAAAAAAAAGAGCGGATAAGGTTGTGGCGAAATTTGCTGATGATCGTATTATATATATACAGAATCAACAGTCTCTTGGCGGTGGTGCATCCCGCAATGTTGGTATAAAAAAAGCGAGAGGGAAATACATTGCGTTTTTGGACGACGATGATGAATGGAATAAAGAGAAGCTGCAAAAGCAGGTGGAAGCTTTTGAACGGTGCGGACCTGAGGTGAGTGTCGTATTTTGCGGAGTGGAAGCTTATGACACGCAAGGAAAAAAAATATATACAACCTTACCGAATGAACAAGGTATGGTTCAGCCCTTGGAAAAGCTATTGCACAAATGTTATATTTGGACGAGCGCTCTTATGCTGCGACAATCGTATATTGACAAAGGTGGTTTGTTTGACGAAAGTTTTAAGAAAAATCAAGAATGGGATTTGCTTGTGCGCCTTGCAAAAATAAGTAAGTTTTTTGCCATTAACGAACCGTTGACTCATTTGCATATATTGGATGAGGATGAGTATCAAATGGGAGGCAAAAGCAATATGAACAACATTATAGACGGTCATAAAAGGTTTATTGAAGCGCATCTTGCAGACTACCAAAAACTTCCCAAATCTTTAGCATTACGTTATTTTGTTTTAGGAGTGCTTTATAGGGATAATGGGCAATTTAGCGAAGCAAGAAGAGTGTGGAAGAAATCGTGGAAGACTATACCAACAAATTTTGTGTATATGCGTCATTACCTACTATCGCTTTTTGGAAAGAACATATACAATATGAGTGTACGTATGTTGGGAGGAGTTGAAAAATAAATATGCTCAGAAAAATATATCTCAAGATAAAAAAAATACCCTTGATCGGGACAATTGCTGTCGGCGCAAGAAATGTCTTCATGCACCCTATTTTTGAGCGGCGAAGACTGTTTCGCCGTGACGTACAAGAAGCGAGGCGCGTTGTAGTCTCGCTGTTTGGAGAAGAAAGCAATGCAGAGCGCTATATGAGTGAATTTCTGCATTCTCCAAGCTTCCAAAAAAAATACGCGCATGGACACTCCGGTGATTTTGATGTCATGATCTTATATGTCGTGACAAGAATAGCAAAGCCTTCTGTCATCATTGAGACGGGTGTTGCAAGCGGACGCTCATCCGCGGCAATTCTTCAGGCGCTGCACGATAATAAAAAAGGAATGCTCTATTCTATCGATCTGCCTCAATACTATGATGGTACAGAGCCTCAGTGCTATGTTACCAAAGAAGGAAATAATGAATTGGAAGGATTTATCCCGCAAGGAAAAACACCGGGGTGGTTGGTTCCCGAAGCGCTTCGCTCGCGCTGGAAGTTAATTTTAGGAGATTCAAAAGTTGAGTTGGAAAAAGTACTATCTTCCGTAGATAAGGTTGATATCTTTTATCACGACAGTGATCATAGCTACGAGTCAATGGATTTTGAGTATAAAGCCGTGTGGCCGAAAATACCTCAGGGAGGATTTTTATTATCTGATGATGTGAGCTGGAATGATGCTTGGAAAGATTTTACCGCGGCGCGCAAATATTCTTACAGGACGGTTTATAGAAATTTTGGTGTCTTGAAAAAATAATTTAAGAGCAAGGAAGTATTATTGTGTTGTGGCTGCAGTTTTTCTGAACAAATATAGTGATATCACGCTGTTCAATAGTGAAGAAATAATCATAGCCGCAATAGCTCCCGCTATACCATAAAGCGGCAGCATAAAAAGTAGGAGCGCTACTCTCATAAGAGGAGTTGCGGTTTTGATGATGTAAAGGTTTTTATTTTGAGCATGCGCGACAAAGGTGGTATCAATAAGGCTTAAGGGATACAAGAGAATGATGAAAACATACCATCTGGTATATGGGACGGAATCAAGATATTGGGGAAAGAGCAGGGCATAGAGATAGGGGACGCATATGATATAGAGCGCTATCGGAATGAGAAGTATCAAAATGAGCTTGCCTATCTTGGGGAGTAATGTTCTGCGCAGCACCTTCTTATCTTGTTGTGCAAGTTTTGGAAGTGCGAGTGGCGTAAGAGATCGGAGGAACGTTTTTAACTGTGTAACAGGTGTTATGGAAAATGCGTATATGGCAAGTTGTACGGGACCAAGCATATGCCACATGAGAATTTTATCAAATTGGTTTGCGGCTAAACCAAGTACGTTCATAATGCTGAGATGTTTCCCAAAAGCAATTGTTGTTGCATCTTCTTTTGTATTGAATGGAAATCGTTTGAGTGTGTACAAAAAGAGTGTTCCTTGCACAACGAAAGTAGTGGCATAAGAAGCAAGAATAATAAGAGGAACATTTTTGGAAAGAAGAAGCGTTATGACGATGATAATGGTGAGCGTGACTTGGCTCACGGTATTAAAAAGGGCGGAAAGTTTAAAGAGTTTTTTTCCTTGGAGATATGGTCCGTAGAGTATGGTGCTATCAATAAGAGGAGCGAAGATGGCGGCGGCTAAGAATCCAAATCCCAAATATGCATTACTGTTAAAAAAATAATATCCTGCAATCATAATTCCTGTCAGCACCCCCAAGAGCCCCCAAAGAGATTTTATTTTTATAGCTTGTCGTATAGATCCTTCATAGCCAAGAGCTATAGATCTCGTGAGCGCGGTATTTATACCGGGAAGCGTTGCAATGCTGAAAAGTGCGGCGATTGAGAGTATATATTTATAGGCTCCATATTCTTCTTTGGGTAGTAAATTTGCAAAGGCAATGGCAAGCACGAGCGACGTACCCATACCGACCATCTTACTCAAAGAAAGCCAGGAGCCGCCCTTTGCCAAATACACCATGTCTGTTTTGGTGTATTTTTCACTCCAACGAAGCAAGAAATATAGTTTGTTGCGAAAGAATATAAACATTGTCGATCTTATTATGGTGTGGTACGATATTACCGTTTATCAAAGTAGAGTATAAACATAAGCATAGCATACTTGATTCATTTGCGGATAGCAAATGGCGCCATCTGGAGTTTTTCAGAGGTTCCATAACTTTACTATGCATATTTTAGGCATCTCATGCTTTTATCATGACAGCGCTGCTTGTTTGGTTGCTGATGGAGTTATTATTGCCGCAGCTCAAGAAGAACGTTTTTCACGCGTGAAACATGATGCCGACTTTCCAAAAAAAGCGATCGCGTATTGTCTTGCGGAGGGGAATATTACTATAGATGATGTTGATGCGATTGTTTTTTATGACAAGCCGTTTCTCAAATTTGAGCGTCTATTGGAATCGTATCTTGTTTCCGCGCCAAGAGGATTGCGTTCGTATCTTACCGCCATACCGCAATGGGTTAAAAAAAAGCTGTGGGTAACATCTCTTATTGAAAAGGAGTTGGGATATAAAGGGAAAGTTCTCTATACCGAGCATCATCAGTCTCACGCGGCATCCGCTTTTTTTCCTTCTTCTTTTTCAGAAGCTGCAATACTAACGATAGATGGTGTTGGCGAGTGGACTACCACTTCATGGGGTGTGGGTAAGGATAATAACATTACTATAAAGGAGGAGCTTTATTTTCCTCATTCGCTCGGTCTTTTTTATTCCGCCTTTACTTATTACACGGGTTTCAGAGTCAATTCAGGAGAGTATAAAATGATGGGACTCGCACCGTATGGCAAACCAAAGTATGTTGATCTCATCTATAAGCACCTTATTGATGTGAAGGACGACGGATCGTTTCACCTGCATATGGATTATTTTGATTACGTCTCGGGACTTGCAATGGTAAATAAGAAGTTTTGGAAATTATTTGGAGGACCGCCGCGCAAACCGGAGGGTCCTGTTACACAGAAAGAAATGGATATTGCCGCATCAGTACAGCGAATTGTTGAAGATATGGTGCTCAAGATCGCACGGTATGTATATCAACAGTCAGGACAAAAGAATCTCTGTCTTGCGGGAGGGGTGGCGCTCAATTGTGTTGCAAACGGACGTCTGTCGCGTGAAGGTCTCTTTGATGATATTTGGATACAGCCTGCAGCGGGAGACGCGGGAGGTGCGCTCGGAGCGGCACTGAGTGCTTGGCACACCTATTATGGTAAAGAGCGGGTGGTAAAAGGAAAAGACAGTCAGTACGGATCATATCTTGGACCACATTTTAAAGATAAAGATATAAAAGAATTTTTGAATGAACGCGAATTGCCGTACGAGCACATTCCAGACCCCCAATTTTTTGACAGGGTGGCGAAATATATTGCAGATGAAAAAGTCGTAGGATGGTTTTCAGGAAGAATGGAATATGGGCCTCGGGCTCTCGGTGCCAGATCCATACTGGGAGATGCGCGCTCCACAAATATGCAGAAAATACTCAATCTTAAAATTAAGTTTAGGGAAAGCTTTCGTCCTTTCGCACCTTCCATTCTTGAAGATCATGCATCAGAGTATTTTGATTTAGCAACTTCTTCACCTTATATGCTGCTTGTTGCGCCTGTAAGTAGCGCTCAGCGGAAGAGTAATATATCGGTAGATACTAATGAGCAGGAAAGCGGTATGAAGAAATTACACGAAATACGATCTACCATTCCTTCTGTAACTCATGTTGACTATTCCGCAAGAGTGCAAACAGTTGCGCGAGATACTCATCCGCGATATTATGCGCTTATTCAAGCAATAGAACATCTTACGGGGTACCCTGTTGTGGTAAATACCTCATTTAACGTTCGGGGCGAACCTATAGTGTGTACGCCCCAAGATGCCTATACGTGTTTTATGCGCACGGATATGGATTATTTGGTGCTAGGCAATTATATACTTGACAAACAGCAGCAGCCATTATGGCATGAGGACAAAGATTGGAGAAAGATGTATGATTTGGATTAAAAAACATATAAAGGAAATAATCATCAATAGCATCATTGTTGCGGGGAGTATTATGTTTGCGCTTTTGATAGGTGAGGGCGCTTTGCGTATTTTTGTAAGGCCGCCAGGCGAGATCAGTATTGTATCTGATGATATTTTGGCCTATCGAGCGCTGCCGGGTAATGGCTGGGACCAACGCGGTTATCGAAATACGGATGCGCTGGAAAATGCTGATATTGTAGTGATCGGCGATTCACAAACGTATGGAAATAATGCTGAAGCGCATGAAGCGTGGCCGCAGGCTCTTGGGGAGTTGAGCGGACGTTCTGTGTATCAAATGGCTATAGGAGGCTATGGTCCCGTGCAGTATTCTTATGTACTTGATAAGGCATTGGAGCTTGATCCGGAAATTATATTCGTCGGGCTTTATGCGGGGAATGATCTTTTTGATGCATATAATGTGGTGTACGGAAAAAATCTTGAGTACTGGGCTCATCTCAAAAAAGAGGGGGACGCTCCTCTTCATCAAAAAATAGAAGGATCATCGTCGCGATTGGTTTTAAGTACGGGACTTGATCCCGATTCATGGCAAATGCGTTTTTTGGAGATCCGTTCGTGGATACGAAATCACAGCAGAATATACGCTTTACTGGGAGATGCGACAAGGGGTATGCGGGAGCGTCTGGGGCTTGCGGCAACATTTGAGGAAAAAGGAGAGAAGGTCAAAGAACTCTCGGAGGAGCGATCTGATCTTGCGTTTGTGTACGATGCCGAACCGGAAATCCAAACTATTATGAGTCCGCAATACCGATATGCCGCGCTTGATCTTCATGATGAAGGAACGCGAGAAGGTATGCGTATTACTAAAAAGCTTCTTGGAGAAATGAGCGAGAAGGCGGAAGCGCAAGGAGTTTCTTTTGTTGTAGTGTTTATTCCGACAAAAGAAAGGGTGTATGGCACCTATCTTGCGAATAAAGGTATTGTGATTCCCGCGTCAATAGAGAAGCTTCTTGAAAAAGAAGAGGAGGTAACCAACGTGCTTCTTACCTTATGCCAAGACCGCAACCTTCAATGTATAGAGGTGCTTTCTGACCTTGCTTTAGCACTTGAAAAAAAAATAAAAGTGTATGGATCATCGTTTGATGGACATCCTTTGGCTTCCGGATACGCGGTACTTGCACAAAGTGTGTATGATGCTTACATTGCGGAAGAAATACTACAACCATCATCAACAACAATCTCTTTATAAACAATGTATGCCAAATCTATTTCAAAGTATAGTGCAGGAGGTCAAACAGCTTGATGACAGCAAGAAGCAATTACGACATTTTGGCTGTGTTGTTGGCGGTATTTTTATTATGCTTCTTGTTTTGAGCGTAGCGCGTCTTCACTTTTCTTCCATCATAGATGTTGTCCTTGCTACAATTGGCGGAGGGCTTCTTTTTTTCTCGTTCTTCAAATCTTCGTATCTACTCTATCCGTATCGTATATGGATGTTTGTTGCGCTGGTTATGGGACATGTGATGAGTACCATACTACTCCTTTTCATATATTATGGTATTCTTACACCAATTGGTCTTATCACACGTCTTATCAAAGGGGATATACTTGATCAAAAAATTCATAAGAGTGTTTCTACCTATTGGCGGCCGCGTACGGAGCCTCTTACCGCTAAAAACATGGAACGCCTTTATTAGTTTATTGGTTAAAAAAAACTTACTTACTTTCTAGAATCTAACGCAACAGCGTTATTCATAAGTTGATTAAATAC
>CAZZDA010000042.1:0-10013 GCA_964652585.1 uncultured Gammaproteobacteria bacterium
CCTTTCAGGCGACCCCACTCATCAAGCCACCCGCTTTGCGGGGGGTGTCTGACTACGAACTCTCTCATTTTTTAATCTCTTTTCCCTGCCTCGTTTTGATCTATTCTTAACAGCTTTTTCGTTAGCTGCTCTAGGAATGTAAAAACGTCTATTCAAAGAATCGCGATTTTTGTTAATTTCTCTAGATACAGAAGATGGGCTACGTCTTAATTTTTTAGCTATAGCCCTCACTGATTGTTTTTGCCACAGCATTAATTGAATTGTTTCTCTTTCTTCAATGGTAAGATGTTTATATTTCATACACTTCTATTGTAGCAGAAGTGTTGCACTTACTTGTTGAACTTAGGGTGTTGGGTATTCAAACCCTGTTGTAAAATAATTATATGTGATGAAATATTGAAAAATACTCTATTTTATGATAATTTATAGTAAGTATAATGAGGATATTATTGAGCAAGGCCTGATCATTCTTCTTACACTCATTGACGGAGGTGAACAAATGGGTACCTACAGCTGGACAACAGCGTTCGAACCAATCGAAATTGGGGAAAGAGAACAAACAAACAAATTCAGAAACGTCACACCTACCGAATTCGCACAAATTGTGATCAGCGATGCTATTGATAAGCTATCCTCCCAAAAACTACGGCGCCGACTGCGAAAGAAAATGCAAAAGAGATGGGGACTAACAACCTGCGTCGTCTGTGGTGGAAGGAAGAAAGCATAGAACACTCTTGCAATATATAAAGGTCTGTGCTAACTTGCACAATGTTTGGCGGGATGGCTAGACGGGCGCGGCAAAGCCAAAGCGCCTTACGGGAAACTGCCTTTGGGGGCATTCCTCTAAGGACCGAGGGTACGAACCCCTCTCCCGCCACCAATAATACATTGCTGGTACACAGGTGTGGTCGTCTAGATGGCCAAAGACACTTCCTCCGTACAAGGAAGATATCGCAGATTCAAATCCTGTCCACACCGCCAAATATCTTGTTCTTTTTTTCCGGTTCTCGAATTTCCGCAGGTACAAACCCTGCCCGGAAACCCCAACCCTTCCGATCCATCGGCGGGGTTTTTTCTTAACATCTCAAACATCTCTTGCTTTTTAGTGCTATAAAATATACACTTCTACGTATCGACTACTTTTGCCGATAAGGAAATTCTACAATCTCTTTTATGCTCCGCCCTCAACATTGCTATATATTTGAAACACGAATTGATATTGTCACTTTTCAAGAAAGTTTGGCACAACTTGACTCTTTTTTGCGTTCAGAAAAAGCACATATCGTAACGACACTGAATCCCGAAATACTTTTAGAGGCAAAGAGAAATAAAAAATATCGCTCTATTCTCAATAAAGCCGATCTTAATGTTCCTGACGGCACAGGGCTTGCATGGCTGCTGCGTGCACTCGGCGCGCAAGATCAAAAACCGGTCACAGGAGCTGATCTTGTCTTGCGTCTTCTTTTTAAAGCACAAAAGAATGGATTGCGCGTTGCAATACTCCATCGTGCAGATGGACTTTCTACAAAAGGAGGCTTGCTCCAAACTATAAAAAAACTTTATCCTCAATTGATGTTTTTTGTTATAGAGACATCAAAAAAAGAAGCTGAGCAAGAATCTACTCTACGGGCGATCAAACGCCATGAACCGCATATTATTATTACCGATTTTGGCGCGCCCGTCCAAGAAGCATGGCTGCTTACGCATAAAACCTATTTTCCCTCTTTGCGCATTGGCATAGGTGTTGGCGGTGCTTTGGATTATATTACCGGAAAGCAGAAAAGAGCGCCGAAAGCGCTGCGGAAACTCGGACTTGAGTGGCTGTGGCGGCTTCTCCAACAACCAAAACGTCTACCACGCATATATAGAGCAGTAGTCGTGTTTGGCGTACAGACAGTCAGGCTCTATTGGCAAAGTAAACGTATATATCGTCAAAATGCTTTAGGAGTTATACAACGCAGTGACAAAAAAGTGTTACTTGTGTCGCGCGCAAAAGACCCAACACACTGGCAGTTTCCACAAGGAGGTATTGACAGCGATGAAACTCCTGAAGAAGGAGTGTTAAGGGAGTTGCGCGAAGAGCTTGGATGCGCTACGTTTAGTATTGAGGGAAAAGCAGATCAAACATATCAGTATGACTGGCCCAAAGACCAAGTACAGACCTTTAGGGGGCAAGAGCAGTATATTTTTTTCCTTCAGTTTCATGGATTAGACAAAGATTTTCACTTGGAAGAAAAAGAGCTCGGAGCATATAAGTGGGTAGATCCTCTAGAAATTCCCGATACTGTCCACCCCGTACGAAGAGAAGTGGGGGAATATATTTTAAGCGAAATGAAAAGGTTCAAGTTAGTCAAATGACCAATAACAAAATCCCAATGCCAAACGATAATACCCACGATTTATGAAGAGATTAAAAAAATGTCTGTGTGATAATCCCGACTGTGCCAAATGTCTATTGGTGAATTGTGAAAATGTGAATTGTAAAATACATCCAAAGCAAAAAAAGAATGCTTTTAAAAGAAAATACATAAATAGAGGGCATGCGCATCGACGAACAATAAAATTATCTCCAAGAGTTTTTTACTGGAGTGATTGGCAATCTTGCTCCAAAATGAGAGAAGATCTACAAAAAATTAAAAATTTCCCCGGTGTTTATCAAATAAGAAAAAGAGGTGGTGAAAAGTTATTGCATATTGGCAAGGCAAAAAAATTGCTAACACGAGTAAGGCAGCAGTTACGAGGTCGTGGTAAAGCCTGAAAAAAAATAAACAACAAAGGCTACGAGTGGAACAATTTGCAAATTCGATGGACATACGAACCCGATAATATACAAGCCATGATTTCCGAAGCTATTCTTTTTATTGACTATATTGAAAAGTATGGCACGTTTCCTGAACTTGATACGAGAATATGATATACACACTCCCATCACAAGAAATAACTTATGAAGGTGCCAATAAAAAACTTCATAAAACATTTGCATTGTTATCATCAAGCACAAGAGCAACAATTGCTCATTTAAACAATAACTCCTTTTCAATACAATGGTATAAATTGTCTAGAAATGATGACTACAATATGGCAAGCGCTGCATACTCGCCGGATATGTTTGGTATAGCAATGAATATCCACAAAGATTTAAAAGGGGAAAAATATATATTTCCAATATATGTTACCTTAGGAGAAGACTTAATGTTTGGTAGCTATGTTTTAGTGAAGTTTAATGCCGAAGAAAATATAGATGAGTTTAGGAACATCATATTTGCCGCAAAGAAAGAAAATGATTTGGCTAAAAAGGTCATAACCTCTGGTAAGAATTATTTTGATTTTTGTGTTACGTACGGAATAGGTTGTGCCAAAGGCGTAATTACTGTGTAGCAAAAATATATGAAATGGCTAGTTTCAAGTAAACAAACAACAGATATATGGGGCGTTGCTTTTATCTTGGCTCTTCCTTCATTAGTTTGGAACAATATTGTTACAAACATTTTAATAACTATTGCTGGAGTGCTGATGATAGTTGCAATACTATCAAGAATACGTGATCAAGCCCGTGAGTTTACAGGGGATCAAAAATTATTAGAAGTAAACTGGAACGATGAAAAAAATAATTTTTCAATGAAACGGATAATTTTAGCAACCCTAGTTAGCATTGTAGTAATTGGTGTAATTTTGTATTTGTCTGCTTTTTTCTACTTTAACGAACACCCTTAATTCTAATGCTATGAACACTCGCGTAAGACTTGCACCATCACCCACAGGCAGTTTACACATCGGTACCGCACGCACCGCGCTTTATAATTACCTGTTTGCCAAAAAGCAGAAAGGCACGTTTGTGCTGCGCATTGAAGATACTGACCGCTCCCGCTCTACAAAAGAGTATGAAGACAATATTAAAGATGGGCTCAAGTGGCTTGGTCTTGGTTGGGACGAGGGGATCGATACGGATGGCAACTATGGACCATACCGACAAATGGAACGGCTTTTGATCTATAAAAAATATATCAACCAACTGCTCGCGGAAGATAAAACATATCCTTGTTATTGCACAACAGAAGAGCTGGAAGCTGAGAGAAAGGATATGGAAGCAAAAAAACAGCCGCCAAAATATAGCGGTACATGCAGCGAGCTTACTGAACAACAAAGAGTCGCATTAAAAAAAGAAGGACGCGTGCCGGTTATTCGTTTTCGCATACCAAAAAATATTGGGAAGAGATCATATACCGACCTTATTCGCGGAAAAATTGAAGAAGATATATCTCTCTATGGCGATTTTGTGATCGTAAAATCAGATGGCGTACCGCTCTATAATATTGCCAATGTTATTGACGACCATGAAATGAAGATGACGCACACTATTCGCGGCGAAGACTTACTGCCCTCAACCATCAAGCAAATATTGCTCTACGAAGCATTGGGGTGGAAACCGCCAGAGTTTGCGCATATACCGCTTATTCTAAATGCCGATAGAACAAAAATGTCCAAACGAAAAAACCACGCGACCGTCAACTGGTTTCGTGAAAATGGCTACTTGCCGGAGGCACTTCTCAACTTTATTGTGCTGCTCGGATGGAACCCAAAGACAAATGAAGAAGTGTTTGCACTACATGAACTTGTGGAGCGATTTGACCTTGCGCAAGTACACAAGTCAGGAGCAATCTTTGACCAGAAAAAGCTTGATTGGTTGAACAGCCAGCATATCAAAAGACTTGATCTTGAAGACTTAACCCAGCGCATGATTCCCTATCTCATTGAAGATAATGTGCTACAGCCCATGTATGTGACTGATGAGCCGATCGCGACAGGATACGGCACTACCATTACCGAGACGTATTTGCACGTACCTACACAAAGAGAAGTGTCCTTTACTGAACTTATGCGTATTGTAAATCTTATTCGTGATCGACTTATTACCCTACGCGGAGCAGGGGAGGCGTGCGCGTTTTATTTTGAGGTGCAGCCGCACGAGGTAAAAGACCTTAATTGGAAAGATAATTCTTTAGAAACTACTACGAACGTTTTACAATTTTCTTACAAGCTGTTCGAAAATACCAAAGATGCGGATTGGACGAAAGATATGCTTGAAAAAATATTCTTTCCTACGATAGAAAAAAGTGAGTGGGGGAATGGAGATGTGCTCTATCCTTTGCGTGTCGCTTTAACTGGACTACAAAGATCTCCCGGACCATTTGAGATAGCGGAAACACTTGGCAAAAAAGAAACACTGCATCGCGTACAACAAGCATTGCAGAAAATTGCTTAAACGCTTAAAACGTGCTATACTATAAGCACAAGGTAAACAAACAACAAAACATCCCATGCTTCAAACAAAACAAAAAGTGGCTTTCGCTTTTGTGCCTTACCTTATTTTTAGCTTAGTTACGGCATTATTTGCCGTTCTTTTTATTTTTGGCATGAACGCGCTGGTTGCGCAAGGGGAGGAAACAAACCCAACCGGAGCTTATGACTACAGCGATTCTCCACACATCAAAGACTTGCAAGAAAAGATCAGCCACAGCAAAAGTCGTATTGATGAGCTGAGTGAAAAGTCTAATGCCTATAAAAAACAAATAACTGAAGTGCAGGAAGACTCCGCGACACTTGCGTATCAAGTCTCACTCTTAGATAACCGTATTGCCAAATTTCAAATTGATATAGAAATTCAGGAGGAGAGGATTGCCAAGACCAAGCTGGAAATTCAAGCAACAGAAGAAAAGATACTGCAAACGGAAGAGAAGGTTGCTGCGCAAAAAGAGCAGCTAAAAGAGCTCCTGCAACACATCAACGAACTTGACCAGCGCACATACTTAGAAATTTTACTGGAAAATAATCGGTTCTCGGAATTTTTTAATCAGCTCAAGCAAGTACAAGACGTACAAGGGAATTTACAAGAGGCACTGGACGATATTGAAGAGTATCAAGAAGCGCTTATGGTGCAGCGGGGAGAGCTGGATACGCAAAAAGAAAAACAACGAGAATTGCTCGCAGCGCTTGAAAATCGTAGGGCGGATTTGAAAGAAGAAAAAACAACTAAGCAGATATTGTTGGACGAAACGCGAAATAATGAAATTCGGTACAAGAATTTGTTGTGGGAAGTTCGCCAGCAGCAAAAAATTGCAGATCAAGAAATAGCAGATGCGGAAAAACGCATTCGCAGCTTGATAGAGCAAGCACAGCACGATGAAGAATTGGCACGCTTTAATGACCTGTCAGGCGACTTGGCGTGGCCGGTTGATCCTTCTCGCGGCATTACAGCATTTTTCCGCGATCCTACCTATCCTTTTAGAAAACTTTTTGAACATTCGGCAATTGATGTACGCGTCTCGCAAGG
Source organism: uncultured Gammaproteobacteria bacterium (assembly GCA_964652585.1). Taxonomy (GTDB): domain Bacteria; phylum Patescibacteriota; class Patescibacteriia; order UBA1544; family UBA1544; genus CAZZDA01. Next base: position 6,332 of record CAZZDA010000042.1, read on the forward strand.
TATGCCAATACGAGCTGCAGCAAGCGGTTATGTCGGACGCGCCAAAGACAATGGCTTGGGCTATAGCTATATTATGCTGCTCCACGGAGAGGGGATTTCCACGGTGTATGGACACGTCTCACGCATAGATGTTGATGAAGATGAGTTTGTGGTGCAAGGACAGATCATTGGCGCAACCGGAGGACTTCCCGGCACGCGCGGCGCGGGGCGATTCTCTACCGGCGCGCATATCCACTTTGAAGTCCGCAAAAACGGCATTCCCGTCAATCCGCTAAACTACTTGCCGTAAATTGGTATAAGGTGAACAATATGGTAAAGAAATTCACAAATATTTTACTTGCTCTGGCAGCGATATTTGGAGTAGGTCTTATGCATAATATCGTTGCGATGTTTGAATTGTCAATTGGCAGTATAGGCGATTTGTCAATGCTGTATTTTCTTGCGATTAATATCACACTAGACATATTACTTATCTATATTTACTGGAAATATAGTGAAGTAAAGCATAAGTTACACCCCATTATTCTTATTGGATGGGTCTGGGCAATGCTTATCAAGTATAGTTTTGCAGCACCTAGTGGTTGGGATGAATTTGATGAAGGTTTCGCCTCTGTTATATATGTTGTGTACTACGCTCCTCTTAATATACATTCCTCTATTAATTTCATGGCCATTCATCCATCGTTACTACCAATCTGCTTTCACAAAGGGTAGGGCGGTAGTTTCACTACTTCTCTTAATACCTCTCCTTTTAAATTTCATACCTCTTTACACGCTTGCTCGTCACTATATTTATGTAGAAAGGCCAAAAGAATTAATAAGTCCATCGCGAAACAAAACCTTCTTTGTCAATCATGGCGAAACACTTAAGCCACCAATAGAATCAGTGACTATTGATTTTCGCGAATGCCAAGCTGGAGTAAGAGGCGGAGGTGCAGTAACTAATGGCTTTGAAATTGTAGGAAAAGAAAATAGCTCGTGCAAAATTTCTTATGTAGGATACTATAATAAAGAAAAAGTAGGCAATGTGCTTTGTTTAGTGCCAACTGATAGAAAAACTACGTTGAATGTAATTTATTATGATGGTGTTCGATCAAGACATTTTGTTGATTTTTCTCCTATAGCATCATACTGTAATTTTAACGCTCCAAAAAATAGCATGCCTGATCATTCAATGGATTACTTGCAGTGGAAAAAAATGCATGGTTTATAAGACAAAAAGTAAGATAAAAATTTTTTCTTACTTTTCCACAAACTCTCTATTACTCCACCTAACAATACCGCCTGTGAGATTTTTGATGTTGGTATAGCCGAGTCGCTGCATAAACGAGTATGCGGTTAAGCTACGGCCGCCGGATTGGCAGTACACAATAATTTCTTTGTGTTTTGCATTTTCGCCCAAACCAATATCTTCAAGCGTTTCTTGAGATAATAATTGCACTGGCAACAGCAGTGCATTTTTAATACGCACTTGCTCATATTCTTGCGGTGTACGAACATCCAGCAGTATGATATCTATCTCGAGCTTCAGTTTTTCTACAACCTCTCTTGATGTAATGTGTTTTAACATACATATACTACTCTCTAGATTTGCGCGAATAAGAGAATAGTTACTTATTTTTTATCCTTCTTCAACGGGTGAAATTTGTGGTGCGTGCTCTCTGCATAACGATCAGACGTGTTGACATAGCGAGTGATGGTGTTCAACCTATCCCTTATTCGTACGAATGGTAGAATAATAGCAACAAGTAAAAACAGTCTATTGATAAGCTCGAATATTTTATTATACTAGAACTTAGAAAGGCTTTTAGTCGTGGTTTCCATACCACACTTGACAGAGAGCCTTTTTATTTTTGTTCCGGAAATACGGATAATTCTCCTTGACAAAATATTACAGCGTGCTACAATTGTAATACATTATATTACAATTAACTATTAAAGATATGCGGAGCGTACTGAACATATCCATGCCTACAGACATGGTAAAAGTTGTAAAAAGAGCTGTAAAAGATGGTCACTACATGAGTACTAGTGAGTTTTTTCGTGATTTGATTCGTGATTGGCAAGAAGAGAAATTATTGAACGAATTGAACAAGAGCCGTGAAGAAATTAAAGCTGGAAAAGGGAAAGTCTTAAGATCTCTCAAGGACTTACGATAATTTTCGTGTATGAAGATTATCTATACCTCAAAATTCGTAAGAGAATACAAAAAGATTCCACATAACGTAAAGATAATAGCTGAAGAACACGAGACTCTTTTCCGTAAAAATCCATACAATCCAAAACTAAAAACACATAAACTTCGCGGTAAACTTGCTTCTTTTTTATCATTCTCCATCGGCTATAAATATCGGATAATTTGTGAATTTGATAAGAAAAACAATGTTACTTACTTTCATTCTGTGGGCAATCATGATATCTATCAAGAAATGTAATCGTGCAAAATTATTTTTCCTTCTTCAATGGGTGAAACTTATGATGCGTATCTTCGGCGTAGCGGTCGGACGTGTTGACGTAGCGGGTGGTGGTATCCAGCGACTCATGACCCAAGAGTATTTGAATGGCAGCGGGATTTGCGCCGCTTTCCGCTAGGTACGTGGCAAAACCGTGCCGCAAAGAGTGTGCCGAGGTTGGTACATTTATTTTTAATTTTTCGCGATACTCTTTTATTTTTCCTTGCAGGTAATTTGGAGAGATGCGTCTTTTAGTAACTTTATCCGGCGCGGTATTTTTCCCACGATAGGGAATAAAAAGCGCACCTAAATTATCGTTTCTTACTTGTAAATATTCTTTCAAATGCTGTTGTGCGCGGGGCGTTAAGTACACAAAACGCTCTTTTTTACCTTTTCCACGTATAAATATGCGTCCAGTACCATCAATATGGGTCTTATTTAGCTCTAGAAGCTCTGAAATACGCATTCCCGTGGCAAACAGCACTTCCAGCATTGCGCGGTTTCTCAAGGCAATTACAGGGTCATTTTCCATGGTGCTCGGAGCCTCAATAAGCTTCACCAATTGCTCCAGCTCCGCAACGCGCGCATGTTTTTTGTCTGTCTTGATAAGCTGAATTGCGTCAGGCGCTAAAGGGGAGGGGACGTCCATTTCAATAAGGTATTTTAAGAACGATCGCAGCGCGGAAAGCGTACGGTTAATAGATTGTGGTGTGAGTTTTTTTGCTTTTTGTGTATCGTCTGCAGTTTTTCTATCAATGGAAGTTAAGTATGCTTTATATTGATTCACCATTTTTTTATCAACTTTTTCAAAGGGGACTCGCATTTCGCGTAAAAACCGCTCAAAGGTTTTGAGATCCCGCTCATAATTGTACTGTGTTTTATCCGAATAATTCTGCGTCTGCAAGTACAATAAAAAGTCATCAAGATGTGGAATGTAATATGGTGATAAAATCATAGAATAGATTCCCGCCTACGCGGGAATGACAGTTTTGTGTTACATATTTAATTACGTACAGGGGGAATAATAGCTGTAAGAGCTGGTTTAATAACCATATTGCGCTATCTATATGGAAAGTGAGTATAAGAGATATTATACGCAATTTGCAGAGTAAGTATATAAAATGACTTACTTAGTGTCAACATGCTGTTTTCCACATAAAACACCTTTTTTTGACAATAACTCACACCCCCAAAGGGTAAGCCACTGGTTTGACCAGTGCGACTTGAAA
>CAZZDA010000043.1:0-3723 GCA_964652585.1 uncultured Gammaproteobacteria bacterium
GTCTATAGTTAGCGCAATTATTACTTTTTTTGTGATTTTAACCGGACACTAGTATTGTAATTACTGTACTTACCTTAATAATGACTATTCCAGTAATTAAAGATTTGTTTTAATATATGAGCCAAAACTTCACTTAACACGGCGTATCTAGTTCGCAAGCTAAATTAAATTATTTTTTATGCAAAAACTATTAAAAAGTATTTCGGAATGGATTTTGGGAGTATTTTTTATATACCTGATGTTTCTGGTTATATCTATTATTCCTGCAATACCATTATCACCATTTATACTTTATGAATTCATAAAAAACCCATCTACATGGTCAGATTTACATATTTATTATCAAATAGTTGTTACAATTGGCACTATCATATTTTTAGGCATTATAGCTATTGAAATCAATAAATTAATTCAATGCTTAAGAAGAAAATAATTTAATTCTTAACACTTGCTCACGCAAATTTCGTTTCCGTTGATCGCTCCACCCATATTGCTTCGCTCACTTTGTATCTTGCATACACAAAACAACACCCTTACAAACTTGAGTTTGTAAGGGTGTAACATTTCTTGTATACACTTAAATCTTACGCTAACTCAAGCTAAATTTGGTTAGCGCTTTTTTTATTTTTCGCTCGCTTGTTTCAAATCCGGGCAAAAACTCTACTTCTTCGTTGTAGTTAACATCCTCAAAATACGATAATTGTGTTTTAAAAATCTTTTCGTTAAATTCATTTGCGAAAATCTTTTTTGCTTTTGCCGTAATATCATCTACCGCGCAATGATCTTTGAGAATAAAATATAAGTCAACATAATCCTTCCATTTTGCTCTTTTCCCCAAAGCAAACGCTTTCATAGCGGCAAGGGTGAGAAGATCCGGTATCTGAATAAGCGTATCAAGCTTACAGGTATAAGGTATAGCAAAAGGATAATGAAAAAACGTGATTTTTACCCCTTCAGCCAAAAAAGTGAATTCTCCTTCTCTGTTCACGAGCACCTTGTCAATACTTGCCACGCTTTTGAGCCTTCTTTCCAGTACAATATTTTTAAAACCTTCTAACGAAAATAAATCAAAATCAATAGAACGCCTATGCCCCAAATGCAAAGCAATAGCTGTTCCGCCAACCAATCCAAAATCTTTTCCGAATTTTTTTAAAAACGGGAAGAGCTCAAATTGTTCCTCTGACAAAATTTCTTTATGCAAGTTAGGCATATTTTTTGAAGTATAACGTAAAGTAGTGTGTTACCTCTGGATAGTAATTAGTCCGCATGCGTTTTTTGCTCGTTTGCTTTCTGAAAATTTTGGCGACTTCTTTTATGCCCATAATTTTTATGAGCTCTTGCACGTCATCCCAATCGCCGTAATTCAACGTCGCCTCAACGATTGAGTCAGCATTGAGTTTGTCGTAATCACGCACGTACCAAATAAGATATTTGCGTTTTTTGATGAAGTCGTGGATGGTTGTTTTTTTCATACTATGGATAGCACGCTACATAATAGAACTTAGAAGCAACGAAAATGAGCAAGGTGTGTAGTTTTGGAGCGCGAAATATACCGGAGGTGTAGCCAAAGCTACAGTGAGGATTATTTCGCGCGAAAAACAAGCAGATTGCCATTTTCGTTGTCTTATGGAGTACGATTGTGTAGCGTGCTATCCATAATTTTAGCATATTTTAGCGTATTTGTCCATGATTGTTTGTACAACACAAGCGTTTTTTCGAGAGTTGGCAGTTGCATAATTGCTTCATGTGCATTTTTTGCCAATTGACTCCTGAGATTACCATCTTCCCTTATACGCAACATAGCGCGAGCAAGCGATTCTGTATCGTCTACAGGAATAACCAAGCCGCTCTCCTCATTTTTTATCACCTCACCGGCGCAGCCGACATCAGTCATGATAATTGGCAATCCGTAGCTTGCTGCTTCAATCACGACCAATCCCCACCCTTCATAATCAGAGGTGAGCACAAACGCGTCAGCTTGTTTATAGAATGATTCTAAATTTTTCTTCTGTCCGTATAATTGTATATTTTTCTCAAGTCCTTGATTCTTAATTTCTGATTCCAATTTTTTTCTTTCTTCTCCTTCTCCAACTATCCAAAGTTCCGTTTTTGGATGTTTTTTTATGATATCGGAAAATACCTCAATTTGCATGCTCATATTTTTTATCGGCACTAACCTCCCCACCGTCAAAAAAACAAATTTTTCACTTTCTTTCTTTCGTGCTTCATACTCCCTGCTACGTACTTCGCTGTAAATTGGTACCACTGTAATCCTCTCTTCTTGTACGCCAAAACTTTCAACTAATTGCTGCTGCAATCGTTTACTCACCACGCGCACCGCGTCAGCACGCGAAAGAAGAAATTTTGCTAAAATCTTTCTAAAACCTGTATATTGCTCCCATCCATGCACTTGCACCTCAAGTCCTATTTGAAATTTCCTCGCAAGCATATAACCAACAAATCCTAAATAATATGGATCTTGGACGGTCACCACATCATATACCCTTTCGCGCATACGATGTTTTGCCAGACAATGCAAGTTGAAAAGTTGTAACGGCTTTACCAAACCACCGCTTCCAAGCGCCGTTACTCTATCAGAAAGCGGCACGCTCTCGCGTTTTGGAGCCGGCACAAGAACATCATAGCGCGCGACCTGCGTACCATATATTCTCAATCTTTTCGCAACAGCCGATTGAGTATCTAAGACAGATCGATCATTTCCAATACTTAATACTTTCATAAAGTTTCAAAAATTTCTATACATTCCCGCGCAATGTCTTTATATGAATGCGTGAAAGAAAAAGAAGCGATCTTTTCCCGATACGCACGGTAATTTTCTTCATCCGCAAGAAAAAGTATTTTTTGTGCGATATCTTGTTCGTCTAACGGTTCTATAAACACACCGATATCTTGCAGCTTGTCATGCAGCCCGCAATCCCTCGTCACAATAAAAGGCTTCCCGAACATTATGGCTTCTAAAATGAAATTAGGACTCACCTCGGAAAGTGAAGGAAGTATTACCGCATAACAGGTGTGTATTTTTTTCAAAAGCGCTTCACGACTTACAATCTCACTTATTTCAATCTCTAGTGAAGCATTTTTTTTCCGTACTTGAGTTGCCACCCTTTCTAATGTTTCAATATTTTTAAGATGTATCCGCCTACCCGCCCATAAAAAATTCTTTTGTGCGGGATCAGTGCTTTCTTTTTTTTCCGGATAATAATTTTCTACAATGCGAGTTTTTTCTTTTTCTATATTATACGCGCGGACAAAAATATCCCTTTGCCAAGCCGTACTACATACCACCATGCTACAATTTTCTAAAAGCCACTTAGTTGCATGAAAGATGAATGTCTCTTTAAAAGAATATGGTCGTTTTGTTGTATAAAAGTTTGATAAGAGCACTTTTTCTTTCGTGCGCTCTACATAGGACTCCCATAAAAAATCTCCTCCGGCACGAATAATTATTTTTTTTCGAAACAAGAGGGCGGCCGCTGTTGCAGGTAAGCCAACGCTAAAGGTGTCTAAGGCAAGAACCGTATCAACGCCACGCAAAGAGAGCACGACGCGAAGAAAATAAAAAATATGCCGTATACCGTGCGGCATTCTTTTCTCTAAGCGGTAGGGAATTACTTTGACCGTATGGCCAAGTGCTGCAAATTCTTCACGAATCGATTTTGCATAATGCGCGGGTCCGCCAATATCGGGAGGGTAAATTCCTGT
>CAZZDA010000043.1:3823-9824 GCA_964652585.1 uncultured Gammaproteobacteria bacterium
CTGCAAAAACCCTTGACACAAAAACTCAATTATGTTACTATTCTCTTGTTCAAATCAGAACTGTAAGAGAAGCAAAGTCGAGTTTCATTCTACAGCACTCTGTGTTTGAAGTCTTATTCACTTTGTTTCTCAAAAAACTTATGAAAGAAGGAACAATTGCCCGTCTCACAGATCGTGGGTTCGGCTTCATCGCCCAAGAAGGTGTTGAGAAGGATTTATTCTTCCACTCATCTGAACTCGTAGACGTTCAGTACAACGACCTTAAAGAAGGCGACAAAGTAACGTTTGATATCGGCGAAGGTCAAAAAGGACCAAACGCTACAAACGTTCAATTGGCAAACTAATTATTTGGAATGCTACAATCCCCCACCCTCCGCCAGCTGGCGGATAAAGGGTGGGGGGTTTTGTTTGTAGACTAAAATTATTGGTAAAGGTGATTGTACTTTTTTAATCCTTTCTGTCTTTCTTTATAGTCAGGAAGAATAGATGCAACTAGCGTCCAAAACCGTTTTGAGTGATTCATCTCTTTCAAGTGGCACAGCTCATGTACAATTAAGTAGTCAACCAACTTGTCCGGCAAAAAGAGAATTCTGTAATTAAAATTGAGATTACCTTTACTGGAACAGCTCCCCCACCGCGTCTTTTGATTTCTCACAGAAATACTCTTAAAGGAAAAGTGAGAGTGTTTATTAAAGTACGCGATCTTCTCGGAAATATGTTTCCGCGCCCTTTCTTTGTAGAGCAGATACTCAGCTCTCGTGTGTTTTTTCGGGCGTAATGCTTTGTTTTGTTGAAACGCCTCAACGTGCTTGATAACCCACTGCTTTTTCTCTTCAACAAATCTCTCCACTGTAGCCACGCCAACACCATAAGGTATCGTCACCACCACGCGTCCATCACCATGCACCGCTAAATTCATGTACTTCGCGCGCTTACTCCGCCGCACCGTATAGGGAATATTATTTTGTCTTTTTTCCTTCTGCATGCAGTAATAAATGTGTTATTTTTTCTTTTCAAGAATAGCAACGTATTGCGCATCTTTTGTGGTAAGAAACTTTTTCACTTTCCATTGAGTGTCTGCGAGAATCATCTTCATTTCCGTACGTGAGACCATAAGATAGTCAAACCAAGAACTTTTTAATGCACCATAGCGAATTCGCAACCGGAGCTGACCTCCCATACGTCCCCTCCCCCTGTTCAATGCATGGTAGCTAAGATGATCTCTGTCATGTGTCTTATACGGATCATTAGTTTGCGCGATAATAATTCCATCAGGTGCTGTAATACGATACATTTTCTTCAGCAAACGCTTTGCTTGCTTTTGCCCCGCGAACAAACCAAAATTATTACCCAACATAAGCATCGTATCAAAAGAATTTTCTTTAAAAACATCTATCTCTTCTATAGGCAGTACCTTGGCTTTTTTCAAGCCGCGCAAACGGGAAATTTTTATAGCGAGCGGAGAATTATCTATACCGGTTACCTCATAGCCCTTTTTCTGCAGGTATAGCGCATGCCTTGCGCCGGCACAACCAACATCCAGAACTCGCCCTTGAACATAACGCATGGCCATTTTGTCCGTTGGCGGCCAGTCTTTGTAGTCTGAAAAATATATCTTACCGTAGCCATCTGCATTGATATATCCATCATCCCGCTCCACAATTTCCAGATCAGTTTGTTTCTTATACAAGCCCCACAGCTCCTCGCCGTAAACATCACTATGCGTTGCTTTGTTCACTTTTTTTATTGTTTTATTCATATGTATGTAACTGCTCTATTATTCTTTTCAGTCTATCATTATTCTACCATTCACGCGAATAAGGGCGTACTCTGTCTTTGATTGTAAAGTGTACAGAATTAACTCTAGAGTTAACCTGTCTGCCATGCCTACCGGCAGGCAGGCGACAGGCAGGTTCAAGAGTTAATTTTTTTGTACATCATAAAAAGATGTCGTATTCACAGCTTGGTGCCCGCAAATTTACATAATAAATATACACTTTTTATGCACAGGCGGGTAATTTACAACCGCTAGTAAGTGTGGTAACGTTGATACCCCTTTCCCCTTGCCGTATAGTGTTTGTTTTTTAATCTCAACACATATGGCCTCTCTCAATTTTCTGGACAATGTATCTTATTTCACAAAGAATAGACCTCTTTTTAAAAAATATACTGTTCTCACTTTTTTGCTTATCTTAGTGCTTTTTGTAGTCACGCAAGGTGTACTCGCTTCCGGCAGTACTGATCGCTATGATTCGCATACCTATAAAACACAACATTTTGATGAAGAAAAGACGTCGCGAGACTACGCGCATAACGATTTTTATAAAAAGGGAAGCTACGATGATAAAGACGGCATATGCTATCCATCTGACTGCGATGCTCAACATAAACATACAAAACCTCCGTATGATGGTCATGATGATTGTCCGGGAAATGAGCCGCCACCGACAAAAACACCTTCGTGTACACTAGCTCTTTCTCAAGAAAGTATGGTGCTTGGCGAGGAAGCAACGCTCTCGTGGAACACCGTAAACACTGTTGATGCTTCGCTTGATCCGAATCTACTCTCACCGCAGCTTCCAAGCAGTTCTCTTGTGGTTTCGCCTGTTACCACAACCTCCTATACCATGACGGTACTGAATGAGAAGCAAGAAAGCGCCACATGCTCCGCAACCCTCGCAGTTACAACACCTGCAGACACTTCGCCCTCTTGTACGCTCACCGCAGAACCAGCGGTACTTACACTGGGCGCCACAACCACCCTCTCTTGGGATACAGAACGTGCCGTAAGCGGCGTTCTTGATCCCGACTCTCTTGATACAACACTTCCTCAAGGAACACACATCGTAGAACCAACTGAAGATACGATATACTCGCTCACCGTTACGAACGAATTCCAAGAAACATTTACCTGCACAGCTGCCATAACCGTAGAAGAGCCGGGTCCCGGACCAGGCCCTGGCCCCTCACCTTCTGACCCAACTTGCACACTCACTCTTGATCCGCAAGAGGTCTTTGAAGGAGAGGAAGCGCTTCTTTTGTGGGAGACAACCAATGCGACCACCATAATACTTCATCCGGGAGATCTTGCGGTAACGATACCGAATGGATCGCAAACAGTTTCCCCTACCACAACCACCGAATACCTTTTAGAAGTGTTAGGATCAAATAACGCGACCGTTTCCTGTTCCGCGCAGCTTTTGGTACAAAAAGAAGATACGCCAGAAACACCTCATGTGGTAACAGGTGGTGGAGGTGGCGGAGGCAGTTCTCTCTGTATCGGCAATACCAAACCCGTAGCAAACGCGGGCGACTTTCTCGTAACTCACCTTGGTGAAACAGTTGTATTTGACGGCTCAGCATCTCGTGATCCTGACGGAGGGCAGCCGCAACTTACGTGGAATATTCAAGAAAGCGGTGTTGATGGCTTTCCCCTCTTTGGCACAACACCAAGCTTTACCGGATTTACTCTACCCGGCACCTACCACATCACACTTGAAGCTCGCGACCTATGCAGCTTTGATACGGCAACCATAGAGGTGGTTGTTGAAGAGCCGGGAGCGATAGTACTTGTAAAAGTGGTGAGTGATACTGATGAGCATACCGTTACGGAAAATACAGCAGAACCCGGTGAAATAATTACCTACACTCTTCGCGTAGCGCATGAGAGTACAACGACACTTACCGGCGTAGTGCTGGCTGATGATTTTGATGAACGATTTATTGATATTGTTGATGCAGGAGATGCAAAAATAGAGAATGGCGTCTTGGTTTGGGATATTGGCACACTTGCTCCCGGCGAAACACTGGAAAAAGAATTCACCGCGCGTGTTCTTGGTACGTCAACTGATCTTATTACCAACACTGCGTTCCTGCACAGCAATGAACGCAATTCACTCACCGCATATACGATAACGCACGTACCGCAAGAAGCGGTAGGCGGTCCGGAATCTTCCACAGAATCAACGCCTATCGCACCGCGTACCGGATTTGGCGCGGGAGTACTGACACTTTCGGGGTTTGCGGCAAGTCTCTGGTATGCACGCTCACCACGTAAACGAAAATATAAAAGCGATCAAACAATACCAACATCCTTTCTTGACGAGTATCTACAAAAGTAAAACGAACACTCTATGTGGTTTCGTACTCTTCGTGCAATAGTCATATTGCCCTTTGCTTGGAAAAACATACGACGTTTTAGCATCGCCGTTGTGCTTTGTGCCGTACTGATAGGTATTGCGACTCTTGGTCCGACATTTTTCCAATTTTGGCGTTTTACACCAACAAACTCCGCGGAAGCATTCACTGCTTCCGGAACTGTGCGGTCACTATTTTTGAAAGTTGATCCGCGGCTGCAAGATCCAAACGGCGATCCTGACAATGACGGACTCACCACCTATGATGAAATACGCTATCAAACCAACCCTTTGAAAGCGGACTCAGATCAAGACGGCAAACTTGATGGCGATGAAATTAAGGAAGGCACCAATCCTCATGGAGTTGGCGTGTTGGACACGGATCACGACGGCATACCCAACTCTTGGGAATCATCTCGAGGACTTGATCCCTTCTCATCCGCTGATGCGACACTTGACCATGATACGGACTCTTTAAACGCGCAAGCCGAATTTACCTATGACACCAATCCGTTTGATGCTGATACTGATGATGATGGATATACTGATGGACAAGAAGTAACCAACGGTTACAACCCAACAGGAGAAGGTCTTTTGGATACCGATCATGACACACTTCCTGATGTATGGGAAACAAAGTATGGTTTATCCGCTACCAATCCGCATGACGCACTGCAAGACGCGGACAACGATGATCTAACTGCCGTTCAAGAGTATACGTACGGAACTGATCCTCTTCTCTCAGACACTGATAGTGATGGACACAATGACGCGCATGAAATTGACACAGGATATGATCCGACAGGATCAGGCCGGCCGCGTGCTTTACTTACCATACCGAAAATAGACGTAAGCGTTCCGATACTGTTTACGGAGAACAGAAGTGAAGATCATATACAAGATTATCTCCAAAACGGTATTATCCATTACTATGACACCGCTATCCCGGGGCAAGCCGGCAACAGCTACATCACCGGACACTCAAGCGACTATTTTTGGACACCCGGCTCCTATAAAACTATTTTTCAAGACCTCTATCAACTTGGCAATGGAGATACGTTTACGATAACACTTACCTACGACTCGGGACACCGCATTACCTATACCTATACTATTTATATGCGAGATATTGTCGCGGCAGACGATCCAGCACTGTTTCAAGAGACAGAAGGATCGGAAATAACCCTTGCCACCTGCTGGCCTTTGAATACAAATTGGAAACGACTTATGACTAGGGCTACCCTCACGTCAGTTGACGTAGAACCGGTATTGTAAAACCGTCATAAATATAGGGAATTTTTTATTGACTTTATGTATATTTTAGGTTAATCTTTTCTTTAAATACAGAAACGGGTTAACCGACTATCTTCCCCTTTAGCGGTTATACCAATCAATTATTAAGGGGTGCGTAATGGAGGTATCACAGTGAAACACCTTCGGCTCTTCACCATCGTTCTTTTCTGTGCATGCATGTTCGGATCCGCTAGCGTCGTATTTGCGGCAGATTCCCAAGCAAGCGACGGCGCTACCAGTTATGGACCTTCACACGAACCAGGTCTAGAACCAGATATTCTCGGTAACTCGATAGCAGGTGGTATAGCTGGCGGTCTTGTCACTGGTGCTATGACTGGAGGTCTTGGTGGTGCTGCCGCGGGTGCAGGTGCAGGTGCTGCTAAAGACGCTCTGAGTGGCGTCGGTAAAGGCATTGCCAAAGATGCGAAAGACGCTGCAACAAAGAACAACGATTAGAGATATCTGACGTTCTTTTTACTGCTATTAGCCATGTAGGCTGATAGCTTTTTTATACCTATAATGAACTACCCCGCAGCAAGCTACGGGGTATCCCCAGTTATTTTACTACATGC
>CAZZDA010000044.1:0-9760 GCA_964652585.1 uncultured Gammaproteobacteria bacterium
ATGAAAACACCTGCTGAATTTGCCTCAATGTCGCATTTGACATGAGAGAGAACGAATTCTTGACAATATATCACTTGTATGTTACAATCTTCTTTCGTGCTCTTTAGGTTCATTGAAGGCAGATCTACAAATTTCATCAACCAGCTGAGGAGGGAAGATAGAAGATGTAGGAAATGGAGTGTTTTGGAGTGGTAATTTTTCAACCCGAGATGGAGGAAGTGGTCATGAACGATTATCGCAGTGGAGTTCGTGAAGTGGCAGGAGAAACTCATTGGACGTTTTGGCGTATCTTGCCGATCGTCTTGCTCATCATTGTGGTTCTGTCAGCCATTGGTTTCAGCCTGAACAGCCTCGGGCTGTTCGGTCGGACAGTCGTCGAACGCAAGGTATTCGAGCAGTCCTATCAGCGGAGTGAGGCGTTAAAGTCTCAAATCGCTACCGATGAGGCGACACTCGCCGAGATCAAGCGGAAGCTGTTGAACCCTAACCTTGATGCGAACACACGACACAATTTGGAAGCTCAAGCTTCCGCGGCACGGATTCGCATCGAAACCACGAGGAGGAAGCAGTAATGAAGAATACTTACATACTCATCGGCACCATCATCATGATCGTCGTTACCTCGCTTGCTGGGTGCGACAAGAACGAGAGTGTGGAAACGCGTGACGCAAAACGTGTTCAGCAACAGCAGTCGCAGTACGAAAAGGGTCAGCCAATTCCGGCGTTCGATTGGTCGCTGGAGCGCCATCTGGTCATCGAGCTCTACAAGGTTCGTAACCAGAAGGCGGCGACTCACTCCGTCTGGCGTTCTGACCGTGGGCTCGTTGAGGGTGACTGCCCTTCATACGGCTACGGCATCCCGTATGACACGAGTCTCACAAACCCACTTTCTCCAATAGTTCACGGATGGAACCCATACGGTGGTGACATCTGGAATGAAGAAAGTCAGGTTGTTGAACAGTCAGAGCCGAATGGTGTTTTTGCCAGCAAAAACACAGCAGCAACCTGGGTGCTGTGTCTCGGCGAAGCCGGAAATATCGAACCGGTGTACGTGGAAACGAAAGTGACCGTGTATCCAGGTCCGGTCAAGGTGGATTATGACAAGAACCGTGTCACAAGAAGTGGTGCTGCTACAGTGCTGATTCAGAAGCAGTAGATCTACGGCAGTACAACACCACGGATGGGGTCTAGGATTGATCTCATCCGTTTTTTATTTACTTACCTATTTTTGATATCTAACCCCTTGATTATTTGACTTTTACTGTATATATGCTACAGTGACGGGTCATAATAAATTAATTTTAACCCTCATCTACTGTCCTGACGGACATCTTCTCCCAACAGGAGAAGAAATAGAGGTGTCATTATTCTTATGAAAAGAAAGATAGCAATTCGTCTTGGGGTTATCGCGGTTATTCTCGTGATCATAGGAACGCTTATGATTTTACGATCAGATAAGAGTACCAATGAAGAACCGCAACAAGAGGAGGCGCGCGCAAAACAGGTATCTACTCAAACAATTGAGAAGCAAGATTCTGTCAGCTATACACTTTCAACAAGCGGTACGGTGATCCCAAAACAATATACGCGCGTACACAGCTTAACGCCGGGAACAGTGGAGTTTCTTGTTCCGGTTGGTACGGATGTTTTTGCAGGACAGTCGCTCTATCGTTTGCGTGATGCTAATATAGAAAATAATTACTTTAATACGCTACAGAACACCGAGCAGACGCGCATTGTTACACAAGAGCGGACTGTACAATCCGCGCTTGCGGTTGATAGCGCGCGTGCACGATTGGATCTTGCCAAGAAAAATCTTTTCATTGTTGAAGCACAAACCGCGCAAGCGCTCACCACCACGGAAAACTCAGCAGTAGTAACGTATGCTTCTGCTTATTCCGATCTTCATCAGATACTCAATTCGCTTTCAGACGGGGTGATTGAGGAGCTCAATTATCTCTACCGAAATATAGCGACCACACACTCGCGTATTCCGACACAAGCGGACGCACAGTTTTCCCAAGCGGTTGATGCGTTTGTAGCGCTTCCTGCTCACGCGGAAGCAGCTACACTTGAAAGCGATCTCGCTTCACTCCATAACGCGCTCTTGATCACAAAACAGCTTACGGACACGACTGTCTTTTTACTGCAGAATGCTATTGCGGGAAATGGCGTGAACTTTCTGACAGTCGGACAACTTGAAACCGCTAAACTTTTTGCAGCGACGCATCAAGGACAGATCAATCAACATACCTCTGCGGTCATTTCATCGCTTCACGCTATCCAAAACATACAAACAACGAACGACCTTATGCTTCTTCAAGCACAGAACCAAGTGGATCTCGCACAGATTGAATTTGATAATGTGCTCATTGGTCTTGAGAATGCTGAAAGCAGTGCGAAATTGGAGCTCAACATTGCTGAAACACAGTTTGATAATGCAAACTATAACTTTACCAATCTCACACTTGCGTCACCATTTACCGGAACGGTTCTCTCACATCTGGTCAATCCCGGCGATCAAGTAAATGTCGGACAAGAAATTTTGGAACTGGGAGATGTTTCAGTTATAGAAATACCCATAGAAATTGACGGATCATTTATTGATGACGTGCATATTGGAGATAGCGTCCGCATTGAAGATGCGTATGACGGCTTCATAGCGGAAATTGAACCGACAGGCAGTGTACGGAGCGGTAAAGTGGGACTCACCGTGCAAAGCGAGCAATCGGAAGATATGCTTGTCGCGGGAGAAATTGCAGAAGTGACCTTCACACTGACACATCAAGGAATTGACCTTATGGTGATTCCCATTAAAACGGTCGCAATCGAAGATGCTGGCAACACGGTCTTGCTTGTAGTCGATAGTGTTTCGGTGAAAAGGAGAGTGATTCTAGGAGATATCTTCGGAACGCTTGTGTCTGTTGTGGAAGGGTTGGAAGTAGGCGATCAAATTATCTTGCGTGACGGCGTATTTATATCGGAGGGAGATGAAGTAGAAATCACACAACATGGCACATAAAACATGGAACAATAATTTTAAATCTGTTGAGGAGGATATGAAGAACGGCTCGGAAATACAGGATGTTTCTCACCCTCATGACTCTTTTACTGAAGAGCGTATTGCCAAAACCACGCGCGGTGTTTTTGGATTTTTTATTACCCGATCGCGTCTTACGCTACTTGTTATTTTTGCTATTATTTTTGGTGGTGTGGTGGCACTCCTAGAGCTCCCAAGAGAGTCTGACCCCGAAGTCAAAATTCCTCTTGCGATTGTTACGACTATTTTTCCGGGTGCCAGTCCTTCCGATGTTGAGGAGTTGGTGACTGATGAAATTGAAAATAAAATAGAAGAGTTGGATGACGTGCGACTCGTTACCTCAAGTTCAGTAACAAGCCTCTCTGCCATTGTGGTTGAGTTTGAAGCGGAAGCTGATCTTGATGACAGTATACAAGAGCTCAAGAATGTAGTTGATGAGGTTATCGCACTACCTGATGACGCTGAGAACCCTGTTGTTGAACAGATTAGGGTGAGTGATACGCCAATTGTTACCTTAAGCCTTGCGGGAAAGCTAACGGAAAACGAGTTTAAAGATTTGGCGGAAAATGTACAAGACGAACTTGAAAAGATATCCGGCGTCTCTCGCGTGTCTCTCGCCGGTGTGCGTGAGAGAGAAATATCCGTTCAAGTGGACAGAGGAGAGATTGAAAGGCTGCATATTCCTTTAGGTGCTGTGGTGGTAGCCATTCGCTCTTCCAATAGTAATACACCTCTAGGAAGTGTTACGCTGGACGCTGCAGAGTATAATATTCGGTCTGTTGCGGAGTTGGACACTATTGAGGATATTAAAAAACTTGTCGTAACCATGGTAGGTGGCACGCCCATTCTTCTTGAAGATATTGCGGAAGTACATGACGGCTTTGTTGAGCGCTCAAGCATTTCACGCATTTCGCTTAGCGGCAAAGCTCCCGAGCCAACCGTTTCTCTGTCTGTCTTTAAAAAAACAGGCGGTAACATTTTGGATATTGTTGATACTTCCAAAGCAAGACTTGTACAACTGCAAGAGGAGGGGATTATTCCACAAAACGTTGCCATTGAAACAAGTTCTGATTTTTCAGTATTTATCCGGAAAGATCTGAATACTTTAGGAAGAAGCGGTATACAAGCTGCGATTCTTATTTTTCTCATCATGTTTGTAGCGTTAAGTATTCGAGAAGCGTTTATCTCTTTTCTCGCAATTCCTCTCACTTTTTTTATTACTTTTTTTGTTCTTCTTCTCTACGGTTTTACGCTTAACAGTCTTACGCTCTTTGTTCTTGTACTCTCGCTTGGGCTTTTGGTTGATACATTTATTATTATTTTAGAAGGTGTATTTCATAACCTGCGTGCGGGCTACAGTGCGCAAGAAGCTGCGCTACTTTCCGTATCACATTATAAAAAACCTCTCTTTTCCGGAATCTTTACTACTATTTCAGCATTTGTGCCAATGCTGCTGGTAAGCGGAATCTTAGGAGAATTTCTGAGATTATTGCCTATCACTCTCTCCATAATACTTATCTCATCACTCTTTGTTTCATTGGTCATTGTTCCGTCTATTGCTTCAGTACTTTTGCGGAGAAAAAAAACACAAGGGCCGCCAAAAATAAGCCCCTTAGAAAAATATATCACTCTTGCGCTCATTGAAAAATACAAGAAGAGCATGAAAGTTTTTTTGCAGAGCAAGAAAGCGATGAGAGGATTTTTGGCTGTTATGGTGATATTGTTTATATCTTCTTTTGGCATATTGGTTTCCGGTGCGGTACCGGTGGAGCTATTTCCGGAGGTGGATATTGAGTTTTCTTTTATAAATGTTGAAATGCCTATTGGCACGACTCTGGAAGATACAGACAGTGTTGTTCGTGAAGTGGAGGAAATATTACTGGAGCGCAATGATATTAAAACATTTGTATCAAGCATTGGGTCATCGATGTCTTTTGGTTTTGGCGAGGGGTCATCGAGCGGAGAGCATCTTGCTAATATCAACATAACGTTTGCTGATAAGGTGGATCGCGATCTTGCAAGTTATGAAATTAATGATGAGCTGCGAGAGGCGCTCAAAAATATCTCCAGGGGCACCATTACCATACAAGAAATTTCGGGTGGTCCGCCAACGGGCGCGCCTGTAGAAGTACGTGTTTCCGGCAGCGACCTTCCCGTGCTAGAAGAATTAACCGCGCTCGTAACGCGCTTACTCAAAGAAACGCCCGGCACGTTTGATATAGAAGCTGATCGCGATGTGAGTCCTGCTGATATGGTATTTACGCTAAAACAAGATGCATTAGCGCGTTCCGGTTTAAGTATAGCTGAGGTTTCCGGATTTTTACGTACGGCACTTTTTGGATTGACCGCAACGGAGGTGACCTTTGACGGAGATGATGTGGATGTGGTCGTGAGCATGCATATGACTGATACAGACTCTATAGAAGAAATAAGCAATCTTTCGCTTATCACCAGCACCGGAGAAAGTATCAAGCTTTCTCGTGTTGCTGACTTTTCACTGGAGCCGGCGCTTGCTGCTATTCGTCATCGCGATTTTGAGCGCACCATTACCATTCGTTCAAATCTTGAGAGAGGATTCACACCGGCAAGCGTGGTGCTGCAGATAGAAGAACGGCTTAAAAGCGAGAAGGTGCCGGTTGGCTATACTATAAACTTTGGCGGAGAAGTAGAAGATATTGAACAGTCATTTTCTGAATTATGGCGCGCCATGATCGTTGCGTTACTTCTCATAGTATTTATTTTAGTGCTGCAATTTAATTCGTTTAAAAAACCTCTCGTCATTCTTTTTTCACTGCCGTTTATTCTCATTGGCGTGGTAGTCGGAATGCTTCTCTTTGGACTTCCTTTTAGTTTTTCAGTTTTCTTAGGACTTATCTCTCTCACAGGCATCGCGGTTAATGATGCTATTGTGTTGCTGGATAAGGCGGAAAGAAACCGCAAAGAACTCAATATGCTGCCACAAGAGGCAATTGCATGTGCCGGGGAGACGCGTTTGCAACCCATACTTCTTACTTCTATTACCACAATCGCGGGTATTGTGCCGCTTGCCTTTGCGGATGAATTTTGGTTTGGACTTTCCATTTCTATTGCATTCGGTCTTGCATTTACCACTATCATTCAGCTCTATATGGTGCCACTGTGGTATACGTATTTGAAAGCGGGGAAGGATTAATTGGTTTGACATAACGCTGTTTTGAGCGTACAATAACAGCACATTCCCATGCCAATAAGTGGCATTTTTTTGTCTGTACATCGTTCTTTCGGAGGTTCATCATGCCCATGCTTTCTTATGAAAAGTTGTGTTCATTACAGGAGAGATTTCGGAAAGCGCGAGATGAAAGCGCTGTATATGCAGTGGCAACGCAGATACAAGGCCAAGAAGGTAGAATGGCGATGTTCAGTGCGCTAGCTGCATTACATCTTGACGGTAAGATGACCAAAGAGCAAGAAGCGGTTTTCGTAAAACTTGCGCAAAGAATGAGCAAGCGGCATAGGAAGGATATCAAGATCATGGAGCCGTCCGAATGCGACGATTGCTTGCCTCCAACCTACTGCTCCTTGCAGGAAGTCTATCTAGACATCTTGCGCTCCCGCATTAAGTAGAGTCGTGTATGTCTCAGCACACGGCTTTTTTCTTAGTTCTAGAGCTTGTAGTGATGTATGTTTGACAATGGACAGTTTTGTGTAGTAGGATTGGCTGGGAAAGTTTATCAATCGACGTTCTTTCAATATGAGGAGATTTGGCATGCCCAGACAAGCCCTTTCAGTAGAGGTATTTTCTGAGTTTATGGATTGGCTCTATATGGCTTTCGATAATGAAGAATTTATGGTAGAGAGATGTGGTGCCGTTGAAAGGCGGTATGATGTAGAGACCGTGCTTGGAGTATTTGCAACTTTGTATAAGCATGAGCTCATGACGCCCACTCATTGTGCAGTGTTTCTACACATTGCAAAAAAACGCTTCAGTCCAAACAAGAGAAAGAAAATATGCACCCCTATCCTTCTTCCCGGAGGTCAAGGTGCAGGTGACTTATCACGCATCTCGCTGCAAAACATCTATGAAGAGATTCGGCAACATCATCAAGATCTTTCTGTGCAGTCAAGATAGTCGGTTATACAGCAGCCGACTTTTTTTCTTGGTTGTAAAATGGTACAATAGAAATAACACAAGCTGTAGTAGGAAAGCTGACTTTTTCTCATGCGCATTCACAGAGCGATCATTCGCCATTACAAAAATATCAAAGAAGAATTGGTGTTGGAGCCCGAGTCGCACCTGAGTATTTTAATTGGACCGAATAGCTGCGGTAAAACCAATATTCTTGATGCTCTTTATGTTGCGCTTGCAGGAGATGTAGACACTGTGCGTTTGTATGACACCAAGCGTGATATAACCATAGAAGTAGAATTAAGCACTGAGGAAAAAACAGAACTATCAAGACGAACAAAGAAAACCCTTACAAGCAATCTCATAACGATCAGTAAACAGGGTAATAAAGAAACGTATCTTTGCGACAGTACGGTACTTACTCCTCTCACAGCAATAAAGCAGTTTTTTCGTGAAAGAGTGAAGCGGCTTGATCCAACACAACCAATTGATTTTGCGCAGTTGCGTCGTGATTTTTCTATCTTAGAATCTCGTTATCACAAAAAAAGCATTATTTTACGCTCATTGATGCAAGAATTTTTCCCTTCCATTCCTTTGGGAGATAATCTTTTTGGGAAAAAGAAAACATTTCAAAAGATCTCAACGCCTGTGGTGGAGGCATATGACGGGCAGGTGCCGTTTGTACGGCTTGGCTCGGGTTTTCAGCAGGTATTTACCATTTTGCTTTATGTAGTACATCCCAGCTACCCCATTCTTTTTCTTGATGAGCCGGAAATACATCTGCATCCCAGCCTTATTAAAAAACTTGCGAAGCGTTTGGAGGATAAACGCCTTTTGAATCAAGTGTTTTTTACCACGCATAGTGCGCTTTTTGTCCGTCCTGATAATTTACAGCATATTATTCGCGTGATGCGTGAAGCGAGCGGCACTTCATCTATTGCAACGCTGCCAAAACATTCGCGCACCATGAGCCGCGCACGGCTTATTCAAGAATTTAATGCGGACAACACTGAACTGTTCTTTGCTGACAAGGTATTGCTAGTGGAGGGCGTATCGGACAGAATTTTCTTTCGAGGAATGATCAATAAATTTTATAAAGGCGGTAAAGATATGAAAGTAGTGCATGTTATGGGTAAAGATAATATGAATGTCTATATTGACGTACTTGATGCATTTCGCATACCCTATCAAGTAGTACTTGACAGGGATGCACTGCATGATCGGGGTATTCACATTATTGAGCGTATAACAAAGGGGAGGTATGATAAAAATCCACAGCAAAAGATCGAGAAGCTCAAGAAACACCACATCTTTGTTTTTTCTAACGGTGCTTTAGAGCGCAATTATCCAAGACGGTACAGGACAAGAACTACAAAACCATTAAATGCCTTACATGTTTTAAGTAAGATCACAAAAGCGGATTATGAGAGCAGGGAGATGAGGTATGTGAAAGAGATTATAGATACTCTCTAATATTTAAATCACAAAATTACAAGGCAAATAGTAATTATGCAACTCAACATTGCCAATATATATTCTGCGATGATCGTTGTACGCGATATGGATGGCGCTATTGAATTTTATCGTGATATTTTAGGAATGTCCATTCATGAACTGACTTCGGAGTGGGTGGAGTTTATACTTGGCGACACAATCCTTATTTTACGTCCGGAAACCGAGGATATGAAAGTAGATACGCGTGACACCCGCCTTGCAAAAGGGTGTTTGCTTAGCTTTGAGGTACCCGATCTTTTGAAAGCACTTGAGCATTGCAAACATAACGGTGTGACGGTGCGTTTGGAGCCCACGCGTACTTCTCGCGGACTCTATGCGGAAATAGCTGATCCGGACGGACACATCCTTGCGTTTATAGAAAGGAGCCTCTGAAAGTAAATTCTAACACTTTACGTATATGCATAAACGTTATCATACGCTGCGCAACCTCATATTTGTACAACTGTGGCTTTTACTCACTTTGGGCTTCCCTTTGCTTGGTGCGCTTGTTAATTATACATCCGGTAAAACACTCTTATGGTTATGTACGTTTTTTGTTTTACCATTGATAGGGCTTTTACTGCGCTCTCAGAAAAAAATATTCGGAGGCATGCTTTTGTTTTTCTATGAAATACTGCTTCTTGCGTGGATCTTACTGACCGTATTGCGCATACCATTACTGGGCGGTGCGCAGTTGCTTACAGCTTTTGGATTATTCACACTTTTTGGTTGTTCGTGGTACGGCTTGTATCTCACTGTGCGGTATCTTAGGCGCATGCAGCATCCTTGGAAAACAATGATGGAGCAGTAAGATGGGTACTATGTCTTTTCCTACACAAATCATACAAAGGCGTATTTTGTCGTGGTATCGTGTGCATAAAAGGGATCTGCCTTGGAGAAGAACGAAAAATTCATACAAGATATTGGTTTCTGAGGTAATGCTGCAACAAACACAAGTTGAACGAGTTATTCCCAAATACAGGCGTTTTGTAAGATCGTATCCGACACTTACAGCGCTGAGCATAGCACAACGTTCAGAGGTGATTCGACATTGGGCTGGACTGGGATATAATCAAAGAGATTTCCCCGCAGCTTGCTGCGGGTCTTACGCAACTATGGTA
>CAZZDA010000045.1:0-9734 GCA_964652585.1 uncultured Gammaproteobacteria bacterium
GGGTAAAGCATCATAATTATACCGTATCTGTTCCATTTCCTTTATATAACAATATGACTGTGGTTGACGATATTGTATTATATTTGCTAGGATAACCTCATTATGCCAAAAGTGAAACACGATATAGAAACGATTCGTCATTCAACTGCGCATGTGTTAGCTGCTGCGGTTATGAAGTTGTTTCCTGAAGCGAAGCTTGGTGTTGGACCGATTGTAGAACATGGTTTTTATTATGATTTTCAGCTTCCGCGACCGTTGACCGATGAAGACTTACCAAAGATAAAAAAAGAGATGTTGCGTATTATCAAAAGTGGCACGGAGTTCACGCGTGAAGAAATGAGTATTGATGACGCGATCGTGTATTTTAAAAAACAAAAGCAAGATTTCAAAGTAGAGCTTTTAGAAGATTTGAAGAAAAAAGGTACCACTAGCCTCAAAGAAGAAGACTTAGCTGACATTGATCTAAGTAATGAGAAGGTAGCGAGTGTGTATCATACAGGGGAATTTACAGATCTGTGCCGAGGGCCGCATGTGGCGAACACGAAAGAGCTTAGTGTTTTTAAGCTTACCAAACTTGCGGGCGCATATTGGCGCGGTGATGAAAATAATCCACAACTCCAACGTGTATATGGTGTGGCGTTTACAACCAAAGAAGAATTGGTAGCACATCTTACGATGCTGGAAGAAGCAAAAAAGCGAGATCACCGAAAACTCGGAAAAGAACTGGATCTCTTTGTGTTTTCATCGCTTGTTGGGTCAGGACTTCCTCTCTATACGCCTCGTGGCAATACCATATGCCAGGAAATTAAAAACTATACGCGAGAATTGCAAGAAGGTATTTATAGTGAGGTAGCGACTCAGCCGGTAAGCCGTGCTGAATTATTTAAAATTTCCGGACATTATGACAAATTCAAGGACGATATGTTGCGGGTGCATTCCAATTATAGTAAAGAAGAATATTTTCTCAAACCAATGAACTGCCCGCAGCATATTCAGATATTTGCCTCACATATTCGCAGCTATAAAGACCTCCCTATTCGCTATGCGGATTTTACTCACTTGCATCGTGATGAAAAACCGGGGGAGCTTCAGGGACTGACACGGCTTCGGGGATTTTGTCAGGATGACGGACACAGCTTTTGTCGTGAAGATCAGGTAGCGGAAGAATTTGAACTGGTTCTTCGCATGATTCAAAAAGCGATGGAGACCTATAGCATGAATTATAGCATTCGTCTTTCTCTGTGGGATCCACAGCAGAAAGAGAAATATCTTGGTGAAGCGGCGGTGTGGGAGAAGGCGCAAAAACTTTTGGAAGACTTGCTTAAGAAAAATAACATTACTTATACGCGCGCGGAGGGTGAGGCGGCATTTTATGGGCCAAAAATGGATCTTGTAGCACACGACTCTTTAGGGCGCGAGTGGCAAATTTCAACTATTCAACTTGATCTGAACTTACCGAAACGGTTTGGTATTACGTATGTGGATAAGGACGGAGCTGAAAAAACGCCGCTCATGATCCATCGGGCTCTTGTTGGATCACCCGAACGCTTTATGGGTATTTTGATAGAGCACTATGCAGGGGCGTTCCCAGCGTGGCTGGCACCCGTACAAGTTGCGGTACTCTCAGTTGGTGAGATGCATCGTGAATTTGCAGATGCGCTTGGTGTAGAATTGAGCGATGCGCAGATTCGTGTGGAGGTGGATAATAGCGATGAGAGTGTGGGATACAAAATACGCCGTGCGGAAAAAATGAAAATACCCTATATGTTGGTAGTGGGGGATAAAGAAGTAAAAGGAAAAAAGTTGGCAGTGCGCAAGCGTGGAGAAAGAGAGACTATTGGTATGACGCGAAAAAAGTTTATTGAAATGGTGCAAGAAGAGATACGAGGGAGGAAGTAGACACTACTTATTTGCAAAGGCACGTAAAAATCCCCGGCGAGGATTTTTACTCTTGTGTATCCTCATTCCTCTCCGATGTACATCGTAGAGACCATGCTCATTTCGGATACACAACGACCTTTGCAAACAATAGCGCCTACCTTGCAAAAGAAAAGGGATAAATAAAGAAATGAAATATTACATTATGAGTATGGGTTGTCAGATGAATACGTCTGATTCTGAGCGTATTGCGACCATGCTTGAAAAAATAGGATATACCAAAACATCCTCTGAACGGGATGCTGATTTTATTGTACTGAATACATGTTCCGTGCGCCAATCAGCTGAAAATAGAATATATGGCAAGATGCGTATTTTTCGTGAATATAAAAAACAGAACCAGAATTTGCGGGTGATGATCACCGGATGTGTTCCCGGAAGCCAAGGAGACGCTTTTCGCAAAAAAGTTCCTGATGCTGATTACGTGGTGAATATTCAAGACATTCCTAAAATTCCGGAGATGGTGAAGAAAAGTAAAGAGAGTCAACAATTTACCACACCGATGACGCTCAAAGAACAAAACGACGAGTATTTTACTGTTCCACCGATGTATAATTCACGTTTTCGGGCATATGTGCCTATTTCTATCGGGTGCAATAAGTTTTGTACCTACTGTATTGTGCCGAAAGCGCGGGGAAGAGAGAAGTCACGGAGTTCAAAAGATATTAGAGAAGAATGCGAGCTTCTCGTAAAAAATGGATATAAAGATATTATGCTTCTTGGACAGAATGTAAATTCCTATGGCAATGATAATAAAGAGGAGATGTCTTTTCCGGAATTATTAGAGCGTATAGCTGATATTTCAGGAGATTTTTGGGTGCGCTATCTTTCGGCGCACCCATATGACATGTCTGACGAACTTATAGAGCTTATGGGTCGGCATAAAAAAATTACTCCATATGTGCATTTGCCGGTGCAATCGGGTTCTGACAGTGTCTTAAAATGTATGAATAGGCACTATACGGTGGCACATTATTTGGAGCGTATGAAAAAAATTCGTGCTACAATTCCTAATGTTATGATCTCTACAGATATTGTGGTGGGATTTTGCGGTGAGACGGAAGAGGATTTTCAAAAAACTTTGGAGCTGTGCCGCAAGGTAGAATATGATATGGTATATAGTGGCATCTATAGTCCGCGCAAGGGAACGTTTGCCGCGGAACATTATGAAGATGATGTATCGATGCCGGAAAAGAAAAAGAGGGACAAGGAACTGAACGCAATTATCGGAGAAATTGCACTCAGGCACAATCAAGATATGATTGGCACGACAGTAACTGTATTGCCGGAAAAGATAAGTAAGGGCATGCTCCAAGGAAAAACAGATACATTTAAAACAGTAAAAATAGTTGGAGATAATGTACGGGAAGAATTGATCGGTACATTTGTTCAGGTGAGTATTACGGAGGCAGGTAAGTGGGGTGTAGTAGGAAAGATTGTATAAAAAAACTGAAAGCCGTGGCTTTCAGTTTGGAAAGAGCAGACGTTATTTCCCGTTTCGGGAGTAATGAACGATCAGGAGGTTTCTCTGATTTCGGTCGTTGTTCTCATGCAGAGCGCGTCGGGCAGAGTGATATGCTGTATGGTCGTTTGCGCAGTAGGTACAGGCTTCTTCTGCATAAAATGACGTGCAAGGTGCTCTGAGCGAAATAATGGCGCGTATGATGCTCAACATGTCTCCCCGATATTTGAGATTGCCATTCGCATCGTATGTTTTTTGAAAGGCGTATGAGGTAAACAGATTATACCTTTCTTTGAAAGCATCAAGCACGTCTTGATCAACCAGGAAGCAGCAGGAGCGAATATGCGGAAAAGTCATGGTGCCGATAGTGTAAGGATACACCTTCTTGCTTTCCAGAAAGTCAAACGCTTTTTCCAAAATTCCTCCGGCAAGACTTCTCCAACCGCAGTGCACAAAGCCGTACCACATGCGATCATGAACGTCCATTCCGTACAGTAGTACGATTGGGCAGTCTGCGGGAGGCATACAGAGCGTAGCTAGGGGGTACTCACTTGAGAGAAAGTAGCCGTCATACGCTTCTTGCGGGGTAAGCACCGGCGTGTTACCATGGTTCTTGCCGAAGAAATCATTTGCCGCATAGCTAATAGCACTGCCATGTGAAAGTCGTGGAACAATAGTTTGTTGCGTGCATCCCGTAAGGCGCTTTGTAGCTTGTTCCACTATATTGGCAAATTCAGGAGAAGAACGATATGAGTTGGCAAGTGATCTATCCCACATACCAACGGAAAGATTTCCTTGATGGACAGTGATGTTACGGAAGATGTGGGGTGTAGGAAAAGTAGTTGCAGATACTACGGTTGTCATGACTCCTCCCTGGTGTTGGTGAAAAGAACATGGTAAAGGACTAAACTTCGGCGTATTCTAGCATATGCAAAGAAAAAAACAACCCCCTAAACTTATTGCTGTTGTAGGACCAACCGTTTCAGGCAAAAGCGCTCTTGGCATTGCGCTTGCAAAGCAGTTTGATGGAGAAGTCATTTCAGCTGATTCACGTCAGATTTATAAAGGGATGGATATTGGGACAGCTA
This sequence comes from uncultured Gammaproteobacteria bacterium, assembly GCA_964652585.1. Lineage (GTDB taxonomy): Bacteria > Patescibacteriota > Patescibacteriia > UBA1544 > UBA1544 > CAZZDA01. The sequence goes on from CAZZDA010000045.1 coordinate 4,489, forward strand.
AGATAAAGCGCGATACGCAACAAGACGATCTGCCAAAATCTATTGGTGCATTACAGCCGTTTCGTTCGGAAAAAATTGTTCATTGGCTTATCGATATAGTTGAGCCAAATGAAATGTATACGCTTGCGCACTATCAACGTGATGCGTATAAGGTTATTGCTGATATTCACGCGCGAGGGAAAATACCTTTTATAGTTGGCGGAACGGGATTGTATGTATCAGCGGTTATTGATCATTTTACCATTCCACAAGGGAGTGATACCAAACATCAACAAATAAGAAAGGAGTTGGAAAATCGTTATGCACAGGAAGGTCTCTCGATACTTTTTCAAGAGCTTATGGAGCACGATCCGGATGCTGTGTGGCGAGTAGATAGAAATAATCCGCGAAGGGTCATACGGGCATTAGAGGTGTGTTTGCTTACCGGCAAGCCGTTTACCAAACAGCGGCAACAACACAAATCTCTTTATGATGTGCTGCAAATTGGTATTGCTACCACCTCAAATGAAAGGAGTGTGAAAATAGAAAAACGCGTACGGGAGATGCTGGCTGAAGGATTTGTTGAAGAAGTGCACAATCTTTTGAAGAGAGGGTATGCGCTTGACCTCCCGTCACTTTCCGGTATTGGATATAAAGAAATAGGGGAGTGGCTTGAGAATGGGGGTAGTACTGACACGAAAGTTCCTGAAGAAATTATTGAAAAAATATGTATTGCAACGCGACAGTACGCAAAGCGGCAAATGACGTGGTTGAAGCGTGATAAACGTATACAGTGGATTAAGAATATAAAGGAAGCGGAGGGATTGGTAAATGACTTTCTATGCTAGTACACACAAAACATTGTAAAAATTACTCAAAATATATCGGCTCATAATCTGACGGCCGTCAGATTATGAGCCATGTGGAGATAGTAAATTGTAGAGATTGCTTAAAGAAAAAAGGTCGTCAGAGACGACCTTGAGTGAAAGAGCGGGGGAGGAGCTTAGGCGGCAGTGTATTGTTGTATAGCAACTAATGGATGTTCTTCTGCCGTTTGCTGTAATGACACAGGTATTCGTCGACAATGTACGTCATTTGGTCCGTGATTGATAACTATGTCAACACGTCCTCCGTCATGTACGTTGTTACAAGCAGTAAGCCACTTTGTTGTTCTGATGATGCGATATCCACGTTCATCAAAAGCTTCAAATGACATACCGGGCGTACGTTCGGTCATGATCTGACATTGTGTGCATTCTGCTGATGGGTTGGTCAGGTTGAAGCAGGGTTTGCTGTGGAGATGGCAACCAAGAAATGCAAATACGCATGGTATCATGACTTCCTCCCTATGATGAGATGTAATCAAAGAACGTTACGAAAAAAAAATCAAAGAACAAAAAAATTCCTCTCTAGTGAGAGGAATTTTTTAATGATTTGATTCTTGGAAAATAGACATGCGTCCCGCAGTGCTCTGCGGTTTGGAACAACACTGAATAGTACTGTTTTTTTTGTACTCGCATACTGTAGGGTATACTAGCACATCCTTTCAGGCTTGTCAAATTTACTGATGATTATGCTGCTTCTTTGTCTGTATCAAAAATACCGGACATATCTTCTTCAAGCTCTTTTTTTGTTACTGTTTTGTCGCCAGTAATTTCATAAATATTGTCTCGTTCACTTACAGTTCTTCTTTCTAGCCCTTTTGCTGTATTTTCTTCAGGACTTGTTGGTTTTTCTCCTTCCATATATTTACTCAGTTAGAAAATAAAAATCATAATAATTTGCCTTTCAATATTTCCAACACTACTTGCGGATTGGCTTTTCCCTTACTCTCTTTCATCGCCATACCGACTAAAAACTGAATGACATTTTCTTTTCCGCTCTTGTATTCTTCTACTACTTTTGGATTTGTATTAATAACTTTTTCAACAATACTTTCAAGTTCAGTGCTATCTTCCATTTGTCCTAAGTCCTTTTCGGTTAAAATATGCGATGGGTCAGCACCTGTTATTATCATTTCTTCCAAAATGGTTTGCGCGGCAGAGGAGTTAACCTTTTTATCCCAAATGAGTGTCAGAAACTCGGCAAAATTTTCCGGGGTAACTTTCAGGTCATGAAGTACGATCTTTTTTTCTTTCAAGTGTTTGAAGAGTTCGGTCCCGATCCAGTTGGCAACAAGTTTGGCAAGTTTTTTCTTATGCGTAGCCCATATTTCTTCTTCTGATCCTTCAATGGTTTCTACATGGTTCAACCAGTTCTTTAATTCAGATATCACCTGTTCAGTATAATTGGCAATAGCTTTATCATCGGTGAGTATAACAACATCGGTGAGTGCGAGCTCATATTGCTCTTGAAAGCGTTTACGTTTTGCAGCCGGAAGCTCCGGAAGTTCTTGTCGTATGTTTTCTACAGTGTCTTTGGTAAATTGTAGTGGTGGAAGATCGGGTTCGGGAAAGTAACGATAATCATTTGCCTCTTCTTTGATGCGCTGTTCATAGGTACTCTGCTTGCCCTCGTCCCAGCCACGGGTAGAAAGATAATCTACGGGCGTTCCTTTTTCCCAAAGCTCCTTCTGCCGTTCTTCTTCATACGCAATTGCTCGTTCTACCGCACGAAATGAATTAAGATTTTTTATCTCGGTTTTTGAGTAGAGTTTTTTTCCACCCTTGGGACGAAGGGAAATATTTGCATCACAGCGCAGGTGTCCCTTTTCCATATCAGCTTCAGATACGTCAAGGTAGCGCATGATTCGGCGAAGTTCTTGTAAGAATACCTTTGCTTCTTTTGATGAACGAATGTCAGCTTCGGTGACAATTTCCGCTAAAGGTGTTCCTGCACGATTAAAGTCTACTAGTGAGTCATAGCCCGCGTGAGTGAGCTTTGCCGCGTCTTCTTCTAAATGCAAGCGGTTAAAACGAACTTTCTTCATCTCGCCTTCCACTACAAATTCGATCCAGCCATTCTCACCAACAGGTTGGTCATATTGTGATATTTGATAGCCTTTTGGAAGATCGGGATAAAAGTAATGCTTGCGGTCAAATTTTGATTCTTCCGGAATAGTGCAATTGAGTGCAAGCGCCGCTTTGACACCCCATTCTATAGCTTGTTTGTTCATAACCGGCAAAGTTCCGGGGTGTCCCATACATACAGGGCACACCGTAGTATTTGGTGATTGGTTCTCACCGGAATTATCGCACGAACAAAACATTTTGGATTTAGTATCCAATTGTACGTGAATTTCTAAGCCAATGATTGTCTCGTACTTCATACTGAGGCATTGTAGCACATCTTACTTTTTCGTCAAAAAAGGGTGTATCGTTTGCCAAATGCGTTGCGCAATAGCTTCTCGGGAGAGGATATGATTATTTTCCACACACTCAATAAGTGTAAAATCGGAAAGTGCAGCAATTTCTACATATGCTTTCTCTGCGGCTCGGAGGTGATTGATATCTGCTTCATGAATATCGCGCTTTGCTCCGCCAACGTAATCTCGATGTCCTTTAGTATCCACAAGTTGTTGTGAAATTTCAGGTGTTACGTGGAGAATGATCTGTAGATGGGGTTTTGGGATGCCAAAAATATTATATTCCATATCATACAACCAGTGCATGAATGTTTTTCGCTCTTGTGCGTCTTGAATCTTTGCCATCTGATGGCCAAGATTTGCCGAGACGTATCGATTGGTAATAATGGTTTTACCTGCCTCAAGTGCTTTTTGTATCTCGAAACTGGCGTCATAGCGATCGCATGCATAAAAAAGAGAAGCGCGATACGCGCCTACGTTTTCTGCTGTGCCATATTTGCCGTTCAAATAGTTTTCTACAAGTCCGGCTGATTTTTTTCCATATTGAGGAAAGTCAAAAGAAGCGGTTTTGACCCCTTCTTGTTCCAGTCGATCAAGTAAAATTTTTGTCTGCGTTGCCTTACCTGATCCATCAGTGCCGTCAATGACGATAAGTTTTCCTTTCATGGCGCGTAATATTTATATCCTAAGTTTTGGGATTTTCCGTACTTCCAAATCCTCCTCGCGTATTGTTGTACTCCATATTTTCTGTTTCATGCCACTCCATTTGATCAACGCGAGTAAAGAGCCCTTGCGCAATACGCTCACCGCGCTTTACGGTTACTTCCTCGTCTGTGAAATTGTAGAGCTGAATAAGGATTTCATCTTCCGGTCCGCAGTAATCCCGGTCAATCACTCCTATACCGTGCGGAATGAGCAAGCCTTTCTTCTTTGGCGTAGAGCTTCTTGGTACAACCAGTAGCGCGTACCCTTGAGGAGTTTCTATAACTAAGTTACTTGGAATACGTATAAGTGTTTTTGGTGGGATAGCGATAGTTTCCCTGCTTATCATATCAAAACCGACCGCACCGGAAGTTTCATAACGGGGAAGAGGTAGTGAGGTGTCTATGCGTTTAATTTTTACTTTTTGCATTTATAGTGTCGGGGGAGTAAGAGATGAGCGAATTTCCGGTTTTTCTTCCGATGTTGTTTCAGCTTCCACTCGTTTTTTCAAAATATCGGCAACAGAGGTTGGATCATTTTCCGATGATCCTGGGGGTGGTGTTGGTGCGGTGAAAGGATTTGGGGTGGCATTTTGCTGTTTCGTATTGCCGCTTTTGCTTAATCTTTTTTCCTCAACATCGGGTGTACTTCCGTCTCCGCCAGCTGACGGATCCTCCTCGACACCTGATGTTTTCCCAAAAAGATTAACGCTTGGTGTTGGGCTAAAGTTTTTGAACATCGCGCTTGCTTGCGGTCGAGACGCGCCAAAATATTTGCTGTTCTCTTTTATGCCGTACGGCTTCTCTGCTTTGGAAGAAAGAGGGGAAAAAGACATTTGTGCTATGGGCATTTTATAATAGAGTTTCACAGGAAGGGTGCCGATGTTATGTAGTTCAAGCGTCATATGAAGTTTGTTTCCCGGATCCAAATAACCTGCAGTAGCATGGATAATAATACCAATGCGTCCTAAAGAGCTTTTGCCCTCAAGTCGTCCTACCATGTCATCAGCTACGCCAATTTCTTCAAACGTAGAGCCAAGGGCAAACTCCCCCGGGTGAAGAATAAACGCGCGATGTTCATTGATCTCAATCTCACGCATAAGGTCATCTACCGGTTTTTGCGTATCAATAACGTGATGATACGAGGTGTCAAAAATGAGAAAGTACTTATCTAAATGCAGATCAATACTTGCGGGCTGTATGGCATTGGGGAAAAGCGGTTTGACACTTATTTGTTCTTCTTCAAGCGCTTTTTTAATGTC
>CAZZDA010000046.1:0-8684 GCA_964652585.1 uncultured Gammaproteobacteria bacterium
AGTAAGACACACCTTAGTATACCCTATGTCGCATTTGTTTTGAGAATAGAACGGTGAGTGTACAGTGAGGCTTCAGTTTTTGTAAAATTTGAACTGAAAAAGAAAAAACCCCCTGGCACGAAATTCGTTTCAGGGGAAAGAGTTGAGAAATTCAGCTAGTCCAAGAAAACAGTATTCTCCTCGATGTACATTTCGGGTCGGAGCACGTGAAAAAGAAAATCCCATTACATATCGATCTGTCGGGCAGCTGGTAGCTGTCGAGCTTCAAGTCTTTTCCGCACCTACACTGCGCAGGAAGGCTGGTCAAGCGCTCAAGAATATACAACGCTTTAGGGTCGCCTTCAATATCGTTTCCGGAGAAGGTTGTTGGAAGTATCGTGCGAGTTGGACTTTTCTTGACAGGCTTCGGCTCAACTTGAGTGCCGCAAACACTGCAATAGTAGCAAGGAGGGTTGTCATTGAGTAGTTCTGCGTATCCATTATGTCCTGGACAATCAACGATGAGCGGGAAAGAATGTTTGTGAGACATAGCTTCCTCCTTAGGCGAGAGTACAGGAAGACAGTGAGTGGTAAAGAACGATCAAAGAAAAAAGCAGGATTATTTTCTGATAGGTCCATGATGTAGGGATAGAGTCGCGGGATGCCAAAAGACAATCCTGACCTTTCTCCCAGCACCAGTTTCGCTGCGCTCAAGCGGTGCGGGACTTCGTCGAGTAAGACTCGACTTCGCTTTCTTATATTTACCAGCTATTACGTACAAAATGTAACAAAAATAATGCTATTTGTCAAATAATGATAAGTACGTTACCCTATGGTAACAATAATATGCTTGCGAAAAAAATAGCACTTCATACAGTTATACAAGTTGGCGGACGCGCTTTAAGCGTTCTTTTTGGCGTGCTGACTCTTGGCATTTTAACGCGCTATTTGGGAACAGAATATTTTGGCTGGTACACCACCTCAACAACTTTTATGCAAATGTTTGCCATTGTGGTAGACCTTGGCATAACACTTACGCTCTTGCAGCTTATTTCTGAAAAACCGGAACGATCAGAAGAGCTAGTAAGCACCATCTTTACCTTGCGTGTAGTGTCTGCTGCTGTTGTTTTGGGAATAGCGCCATTGGTCGCTCTTTTTCTGCCCTATCCTACCGAGCTCAAATGGGGTATCGCGCTGGTCACAATTGCATTTTTCTTTGGGAGCCTTCATCAAATGCTCACCGGTATTTTTCAAAAGCACTTGAAAATGCAACAACTCATGCTTGGTGAGATCGTGGGGCGTACCGTACTTTTTGCGGCTACGGTCGGCATCGCATTTTTCATCTCGCCCACTATTGTGGGATTCTGGCTTATTATAGGAGCGATGGGTGTTGGTAATGCGCTGATGTTTTTCTTATCTTTTCATTACGCACGAAAGCTTATTCCCATACACTTTCGTTATGACCCTGCGCTCGCAAAACATATTATAGCCCGTGCGTGGCCCATTGCGTTAACAACGGTGTGCAACCTCATATATCTCAAGCTTGATACGGTCATGCTCTCTCTCTATCGCTCACAGGAGGAAGTTGGACTCTACGGTGCTCCTTATCGTATCATTGAAGTACTTATTTATATACCAACAGCTTTTATGGGACTGATGTTGCCGGTATTGACTGCCGCATGGGTTGCGCACAATCAAGAGAGGTTCATGCAGGTACTTCAGAAAAGTTTTGATATATTGCTTCTTGTAACGTTTGCTATGGGAGTAGGTATGTACTTTATAGCCGTACCGCTCATGCATATGATTGCAGGAGCAGGCTTTGGCTTGTCAGGCTCGCTTTTACAGGTCTTGACGCTTGCGATCTGTTTTATGTTCCTCTCAACGCTTTGGAGTCATGTGGTCATTGCGCTGAACCGGCAAAGACGAGTTATTCCGGTATTTTTCGCCAGCGCGGTTGTTGCGGTTATAGGGTACCGTCTTTTTATTCCACCGTATGGCGTGTGGGGCGCAGCTTGGATGACCGTTGTAGTTGAAGGATTGGTGTTATTGGGTACGTATATTGTGGCACGCGGTGAAAGCGGCATACGACTTCACCTGCTTGGTGTGATGAAGAGCGCGGGTGTTGCGCTGGGTATGGCTGCTACACTGTGGCTTGTACGCGACGCGTCTCTTTTTATCCTGCTTTTTACAGGTACCATAAGCTTCTTTATTTTTGCACAAGTGTTTCGCGCACTCCCTATGAATTTTCAAAAACTTCTCAAGCTATTCACGTAAGGAATCTCTGAAAAACACCGCATGTATATTTTTTTTCTCATATTTCTTTCAATTGCTTTTGCGTATAGCGCATGGCGCAATGTGCGTTTTGCGCTTATCATGCTTGCCGCGTTATTGCCGACCTATCTTATACGTTTCCCCGTATTTGGCATACCGGCAACGTTTTTAGAGATTTTGCTTGTACTGACCGTGCTTGTGTGGTGCATACAAACATCACCGCGGCAGCTAAAAAAACATCTTACCTCGCTTCCGTATCGTTACATCATACTTGTCTTTGTGTTTGCCGCGACTCTCGCGGTTTTTGTAGCTCCGGAATTACGCGCCGCTTTAGGTGTGTGGAAAGCATATATTATTGAGCCGACTCTTTTCTATATCGTCGCAACGGTAGTATTGAAAAAACGAGATATTCCGTGGATCATTGGATCCTTGGGAATTTCAGCACTTCTGATGTCGCTTGTGAGTACCTATCAAGAATTTACCGGCTGGGGTATACCAAATCCTTTTTGGGCGGCAGAGGAGACGCGGCGCGTTACGAGTTTCTACGGTTATCCAAATGCACTAGGGCTCTATGCGGCACCCATACTCATATTGATCTTTGGCTGGTTGATGACGTCCGTACAACAACGGGTAAAGGATGGTCTCTATTGGATCACGCTTTTTTTTCAGATGAGTGTATTGATCTTTGGTATAGCGGCAATTCTTTTCGCGGAGTCCCATGGCGCGGTGCTTGCGCTTGCCGCGGGACTTGTTTTTTTCGGCATGCTTTTGAGCAGGCGTTCGGCAGCAATTACCGGCGCAATTATACTTATGGGCGTGGGTGTACTGCTCTTGCTCCCGGGTTATCGTATACCTCTTTGGGAAGAAGTAACACTCCAAGGCGTATCAGGAGAAATACGGCGCATGCAGTGGCAAGAAACGTGGGCCATGCTTCAGGAACGACCGCTGGCAGGTGCGGGACTTTCCGGCTATCAAGCGGCTGTTGCGCCCTTTCACACTGCGGATCATATTGAAGTGTATCTGTATCCGCACACGCTCATTTTCAATTTTTGGAGTGAAGTGGGATTTGTAGGTATGATCGCTCTTCTAGGGTTATGGTTATTTATTCTCGTAAGGACGGCGTGGCTTGGACAAGGCATAGCGCAAAGACACGCAGAGCTCTCGCTTGATCCAGAGCCTGTTGTACAGCGCAGATTGCTTCTTGCAGTGTCCGCTGCTTTTACGGTTATGTTGGTACATGGATTGGTTGACGTACCGTATTTTAAAAATGACCTCTCGGTGTTATTTTGGCTGATGGTGGCGATGAGTGTTGTTCTTCAAGCGCGCATTCCATCACAACAGAAATTGTTATAAGGAACTTCTAAAAAAATCCACTCGAAGTTTCTCAGAAGTTCCTTTGTATGGTACAATGGCTCTACCTATGCGACGTACAATTTTTCTTCTCACAACTTTCTTTCTTCTTGTCGGTGGTTTGTTCTGCGTTCCTTTTGCGGGAGCGCAGGAAATAACGGCTGATTTTTCCGTGGAGCTTTCAGACACTGACCAAGAAGCACGGGCGATCATACACTTAGAGAACATGCATAGCGAAGAGCGGGAGGTGCAAGTGGTAGTTGTTCTTTCTGATAAGCTGTTTCCTCATAGAAATGAAGCTCAGGAGCGCGTACTGACACTGGTGCCGGGAGATCAACAAACGATACGTATGGATTTTACGTATCCTTGGTTTGGCTTGGCAGCATTCGTACCGGTTATATCATATGAACAGAACGGCATTACCGCGCATGTGCGGCTTGATAAGATAACAAAATTTGCCGTACCTTTGCGTGGTATATTGCTGTTCCTGATGGTGCTGCTGGTGATCAATCTTCTCTCGCTCATGGTGCGCGTGGGCAGAGATTGGTATCAAGAAAAACAGAAGCGTGTTGCAACCACCGCAACAGCATCTTCTGAACATACTGAAGCGAAACCGGATTCGGAAGAAAAAAAATATCTGCCGCAATTGGGAGTTCGCGCATGGTCGGGTATTTTTGCGGTGCTGCTTATTCTTGGTGTAGGGTTTTGGGTCAACCAACTGCGATTACTTGGAAACACTGTACAAGAACAGCCGCAGGTAGACATAGTACAAGAAGAGCAACCTACCTTGCCGGTAATTGAGGAAAAGCCGAAAGAGCCGGAGCCGGAACCTCCCGCACGCAATATGTTGGATATTACGGTATACAACGGCAATGGGCTTCGCGGTGTTGCGGGATCATTTGGTTCTGTGCTTGAGGAAAATGGTTTTATTGAAGTGGAGAGAACAAACGCAGAACGTTTTGATTATGAAAAGACGGAAATTTATTATAACAATCCGGCGGCATTATCTCTCGTAGAAGAAATAGGCGAGCTCGCGATACAAGAAGGTTATACACCTCAAGCGATAGAAGATGCGGAATTTTCTTCATCAACCATACATATTTTTCTAGGCGAACAAACACCAAGCGAATAATCCTCATGCACGTCACTACGTATAAAAAGTATTTTTACGCAAGTTTTGGGGTGGCGGCACTCTCGCTTGGTTTTTTTGTGCAACAATTTTTTACCTCTCCCACAATTGCGGTCTACGATACGCTTTCGTGGAATATGACAGAAGAAGGTGTGTGGATGAGTGAGAAGCTTCAAGTACATACGGTGTTTACCGGCTTTTCAGCCGAGTGGGTTGATACTTTATCCGCCGAACTTTTTTATCGCACCTCATCTGACGGGAAAACATGGAGTGAGTGGTACGACTTGGCGGCAGCGGCTGACGTGCCAACACATTTTGCTGATGCGGTTGCGAGCGGTTGGATAGTGAGCGATCTGCACTATGGAACAGGAGAGTGGCTGCAGTTTCAAGGTAGTGCGCGCGTATCCGCAGATACGCCGATACAGGGTTTTGCTGTTACCACATTCACCATACCGCAGCATAACTTTAACTCAACCGTGTTTGCAGGAGTCAGCACAGGACTTGCAGGAGAGATCGGTATTATACCGAGAGAGCGCTGGCTGCCAAGAAGTGATGAAGTATCATTGAACACGCGCAAGGAACTCTGGGAAGACGAATACAAAACCATTGATAAAATTATTGTGCATCATACCGCGGGCAAACTCAAAGACGTCACGGGAGATGACGTCATCACAAGAAGCGACTACGAGGTCATGGTACGCAATCTCTATACCTATCATGCCAAAAAACTTGGCTGGGGTGATGTGGGTTATAATTATATCATTGATCCGCTTGGCAATATTTATGAAGGACGTGCTGGCGGCGAGGGTGTTGAAGGGGGGCATACTTTGCGATCTGCTGCGTGCAATAAAGACCGGTTTGGAAAAGTGGAAGAAGCAAAGGGATTTAATAGCGGTACGATCGGCATTGGTATTTTGGGTGAGTATGAAAGTGATACGGTAAGCATTTTTGTGCAACAGGCGCTTACCAAGCTGGTTGCGTATCAATCGGCGCTTTCTGGCATTGATCCTGAAAAAACCAGCGTCTACAACGGTGAGATTTTCCCCAATGTGGGCGGGCATAGCGATTTCGACTGCACGAATTGTCCGGGATCGCGCGTGGCGGCATTTTTACCGCAACTACGGCGAGACGCAAAAGCTCAAGCCATGCAAATCGCGTCGCGTATTACAAGAAGTGCAACGCTTACGAGTCCGAAGAACATAACAGTCGTTTTAGAGCCGGGAGAAACCAAAAATGTGGTCATTACATACAAAAATAATGGCAATACCAACTGGCACAGCTTTCCAAACAAAGGCGTTTACTTGGGTAATGGCTTGGCGCGTACAAGTCTCTCACAGCTCGGCGCCTATAAACTGGCGGTAGCGGGAGGACCAAGCGCGGGTAATGGGGGAAATGGCGGGAACGGCTATGTAACCACCTATGCGACTAACGCTTTGGTATCTCCGGGGAGTGTTGGTACGTTTTCTTTTGCTGTAACCGCGCCAAATCGCGCACAAGAGCAGCACACCTATGTTTTAGCTTCAGGACAGGAAGGGTGGTTTCCTGGTAGCGAAGTAACGGTGACGCTCGTGAATGGAGACGCGGCATACTTGGCAGAGTTGAGAAATCATACCGTGCCTGAGGCACTCGCTGCGGAGGCTACACAAAAAACACTCCTCACTTTTGAGAATACAGGTGACGAGACTTGGCTTCGCGAAGATATCTTTCTAGAAATTACCGAAGGACCTGATAGGTCAACACAGCTTGCTGACGGTTGGAATAGTATGTATGGCTGGTTTGCTCCAACAGAAGAGAGTGTGGCACCGGGCAGTGTTGCTACCTTTGAAGTGCATTTGCGCGCGCCAGCTCCGGGAATCTATCCTCTCCATATCGTACTGCGGCGCTATACGGAAAGAAATACCAGCTTCCCCAAACTTATTTGGCCGAAGAAAGATATTACCGGCGGCGTGTTAGATATGACAGTCAAAGTACGTTCAGGCAGGCAAGCGGGTGTCGCAAGTCACACCATGCCGACTGCCACACGCGTCGGGTGGCGTCCAAATGTAAAAGTAGGGCTCAAAAATAATGGAACGGTACCATGGACTTCTCGTGCAATAAAGCTTGTTGCTGAAAATGATGAAGCACGTGCACTTTATGATTCATCAGACTGGATTGATAAAAACACACCGGCGCTGATGCATGAGCGCACTGTGAATCCGGGGGAAGTAGGAATATTTACCTATCGCTTGCGTACGCGCGATATGGACCCAGGAATCTATACTCTTCAGTTCAAACTATTACTTGATGGAAAAACAGTCTACTTTGGCGATGATCAAGTCGTAGCATTTAAGATGCGTATAGATGGTGCGGATGGTACGCATGGAACTACTGTTCGAGGAAATGCTACAGTTGCTCCAACACCAACTACGGCACCCACACCCACACCTATACCAACCACTCCCACAACAAAAAGTACGGCGTATACCGTGAGGTCCGGAGACACGCTTTCCGCTATTGCGGCAAAGCATTTAGAAAAAGAGCAAACCTATTTTGATATTATTGAAGCCAATAAAGCGAAGTATCCGCGCATCGCAAGCGGACATTTGCAAATAGGGTGGATGCTTACCTTACCGTCGGTTGAGCCGGCATATGTGATCTATACGGTGAAGTCGGGAGATAGTCTCATCAGTATTGATGCGAAGCACATGACGCGCGAGCATACCTACAAAGATATTATCGCGTACAATAAAGACACCTACCCTTCCATTGTGCGTGAGGTTATACAGCCTGGTTGGAAGTTGAAGGTGGATTTTTGATATCTCCTCACAAACAGCACAACACTAAAAAAAGTTGGTGAGGAGGTGCTCGAGTTCCGAACGGTTCTGATAACTAACGCAACATCTAAAAACGCAGCTCTATTTCTGTCATTCCCGTCCCGTATCAAGTACGGGATAAACTCCAGCGGGAATCTATATGCCAATGCAAAATATTTTCCTCTACCTTGCCCATTTTAAAGAATTGGTATAAGGTAGAGTTGCTTTTTGATCTTTCATAAAATAAAAAGGAGCAGAATTATGGGTACCTTGTCAGATAGAAATCCCAAAACGATGCGGGATATTGCAGATTGGATGAAAGATGCCTTTTTTCATAACGCGAAACACGGGTATTTAGCATTGGTTGTTATGCACCGCGTGCTGGGATCACCGCACCCGCAAAGAGCGCACCCCGCATCTTTCCAATACCTTGAAACAACCTTGCACCTTGGGTTGCTGAATGAGGGTCCGCCGTATATCACGGTGTGTGATGCGGATTTTCGGATCGCTCTTCCACACTACGCGGTACAATCTTTTGCAGGAAGTGGAGACACCTATCGCGCTACTGATGATTTTCCGCGAGTTGAAAAGCGCAATCCCGTGTTTTCACTCACCGATCTTGTACAAGGTGATTGGCGGCGGCTGGAATTGCCTATTGAAGGGTATTACTACACAACTGAGGATCACGTATTCAATCGGGAAATCTCCAATCCTCTGTTTCCACTCAAAATTGTTGTTGGTAGTGGTAATATTCAATCATACTGTGTGCGCCGTGGAGATTGGTGCGTGGAGTTTTTCAATGTCGTACGGCGCATGCTGAATTTGCGTCACGGCGTGATTGCTGACATAGCCGCGTGGGATCGCAAGGTACAAGAAGATATTGCGCTTGAGCTTTTTGAGAAGTACCAAGTATGTAAGCAAGCTTTATCACCTGCTGTTCATGATGGATTACGCAACGAGATTGTACAATTACTGCATAAAGCGAAAATGTATCATATGCACAAGGATGAGTGCGTCATACAACGCCACCTGAGGGTTGGCGGCTGTACGCTTGATGCGCGTGAGATGATTTCAGATATCCATAAGTACCTTAGCCTACCATTTCCCGAGTAACTCACACCCCCAAAGGGTAAGCCACTGGTTTGACCAGTGCGACTTGAAAA
>CAZZDA010000047.1:0-8583 GCA_964652585.1 uncultured Gammaproteobacteria bacterium
CATCTTTAGCGCTTCGCGCCAATGTGTTGCGTTAGATTCTAGACTGGAAGTATGTTTTCTTCTCAAGAAATCTTTTCCATTTATATGTTCTTTGATTATTTTCAAGTAATTCTCTCAGAGTATAATATCCTTCTCTTGTTCGTTTTTTACTTGTCCACAATAAACTTACCATCTCACCAAGTTTTTTTCCTATATTTTCAAAGCTTGGGCCAAATATTTTTTCAAACACCCATTCTCCAGGCATTGAAAAAGACATCGTTTTCTTTTTTCCTCTTGGATTATTATTTTGTTTTTCATTCATACTCGTATTTCCCCACTTATTAATTTTGGTAAAAGTAAGTCGCGAAGCGTAGTTAATTTTTGGTTTTCGTTTTCAATTTGGAAAATTTTATTAAACATTGGATTTACTAATTTATGAAACTTATTAATCACATCTTCTTCTGGAACTAAAACCTCAATATTGGAAAAAGTTCCCGTATTGATATTTAACGTTGTTGAGCCTCCACTACCAATCAACACCAAATCGTTTTTAATTATTTTTAACGCTAAATATAGAAATTCCAGATAACTCTCTGATTTTGGAATAATCGTATTAATCTGTTGATTGGTTTGTGAATCTTTGGTTGTAATTGAAACTAAACCAACAGTTGCAATACAACTAACACAGATTGAATTCCTTGGTACAAATTTATTTTTTTGACTATCTGCTCCCATTTCTGTTAAAGAATCCTCCGTTTTTAACATAAACATCTGATTATGCATGTCAGGAATCTTTAGAAATGGTATTTCACCTCCAAAATATTTTGAATTTAATTTTGAAGGAGTTTTTCCGCATACTATTTTCCCTAATTCAAACAACTTTTCGCTTTTCATTTTTAATTTTTCATGTCCAGAAAATTTAAATTTTACAAACCATTCTTTGAAGATGCTTCTAACCATTTCTTCCAATGTTTTGATAATGCGGTTATTGTTTTCTATCTTCTCGTCAAACGCGGAAAGGATTTTCGCAATTTTTTTCTGAACATCAAGAGAAGGTAGGTTGATTTCTATTTCTTTTAAGTTAGATATTGTAAATGCACTTTGGCTAGAACCGATTGATGTTTCTAATAATTTCCCTCTCCCAATAGAAGATTGTATCCAATAATATAAAAATTTGCTTTGTGTTTTTTTATTAAAGTTTCTAAACCAAATTAGATTTCCGTCCTTAAAATAAAAATTGTCATTTTTTGATACAAAATATGGGAAACCGAGTGTTCCTACCGATGTAACAAGTATGTCATTTTCTTTTGGAACGCCAAATTTTGTTTTTATCTTTCTAAATTTTTCTTTATCGATAAATAGATTTGTTGTAATTTCTTTATTCTCAAATTTTTCAATAATCTCCTTTGAACGATAGAAAGGAATACCGGATTTCACATAATCTGATTGATATATTCTTTTAGACGATAAAATTTCAGCAATATCCCCCAATTGCACCGTCTGCCATGTTGCTTTAGTTTCTGTGGTCATATTATTTTCTATGCTCGCTCAATGGTTCGTGGCATTCGTGAATTACTTTTCCGGTACGCGCGTCTTTTACAACTTCATCGTACGTATCTTTTTCCTTGTCTGCATTTCTTGTTTTATATACCCCATCCCTTAGCTTTGGATCACCGCTAGGAAACCATCCTCCAAGGTATTCGCTAATAAATTTTTTAAATACCTCCCCTTTTCTTCGTACCCGTATTCTATCTTTAATAGCAATGGTATCGGACACACAAAATCTCACATGTGTGTTTGTGCACTTCCAGCACCGCAAGCACCACTGTGCATTCTTCCACGCATAGCGTAGCCACTTTTTCTTGCCACACTGTTTACAGAAATATCCATTGTCTTGTTTATTGCGCATATTTTTTACTCATCTCCGGTTTCAATAACTCGCGCAACTTTTTTGTCGCAGTGTTTGCATACACCGTTCAAAACAATGTCGCCATTCTCCATCACGCTTATACCGTCCTCATAACCAACAATGGTTGTAGTACTGCACGTACCGCAATACGCATTATGTTCAATAAGCGCGAGATTTTTCATCCCTATTTTCTCCACCAGCTCTTTTTTGGTATTTTTCATATATGTGCACAACTCTTGACATCACCCCTCTTTTTGTGATACTATATAGGTGGTCGGTTACTCTTCTGGAGTTAGTCCGCCTCTCGACGATGCGGATATCCGCAAGGAGACTGACCCCAAAAGAATCTCGTAATTACGGGGTTTTTTTGTTGTCAAAACATCCTTTAAGCAGATTCCAATTCACTTTTTCTATATCCGGAACACAAGTTAGCCCCACACCCCGCACTTGCCTATTGTAAGGATTGAAGAAAAAATTACATCGAATTTTTGTAAAATAATCGTACCCATTCATTGTGAACTTACCGCTTTGCTCTGTTGTTGATCCGCTCCATTCACGACCATATTCCACAAACTGACGAAAAATATTATACGCGCATACATCAGCGACTTGCAAAAAATTTTCGTTGCATGATTCCATAAACTTAATGTCTGAAATTGTGTCATACTGATCAACGTAAATTTTTTCCATCCCAGTGTTATCTTGTAAGATATTCAGTATTTTGTGATGATGACCGGCTGTCAGCCGTAATGATGATTCCATTTGATCAAACACTACGATGTGATAATTACCGGCGTATTGTAGCCGCTCAAACAATATCTGTGTAGTTTTCAGTAGCGGCGCACCTTCTGCTTTTTGTCTTTTTGCATCTCCATAATACCTCTTGTCAAAAACTACTGAGATAATTTTTAGTACATCTTTATAGTGTGCTATAAGATCTACAAACTTATTTCCAAATTCATTTAATTGATCGTGCGTTATCGTAAATTGATCAAGGTATCGTTTTTTTCTCTGTTGTGGATTTCGCAACCAATCAGATTTAATTTCAACTTTGTGTGTTCCAAAATATCTTTTCTTCAGTTGATTGATTTTTGTATTAATTTCTTTAAGATCACTCTGTTTAACACGTACACCGCACAATACAAAATAATTGTCGCGCCAAAAATCTTCATATTTTTCAAAAACAGGGGGATTATCTATAAAATCACGCGAGTAAGGAGTGATATATTCTTTTTTACCGCTTTCATCTATAAAAACTTTGTACAACATGTGTTTTTATATTTTAATTTTCGTCAAGTTCCCTAAAATTTCTTTTTCCAGTCTATCACCTTTCTTAAACGCGTCTTTAAGCTCTGTGGTAAATTTTTGCATTTTCTCTTCAAACGGCACGCCATCATCCACTTCCTCCGCAATACCTACATATCGGCCCGGTGTTAACACATAACCACTTTTCACAATTTCTTCTTTTGTTACTGACTTACAAAATCCTAGTATGTCTTTATATTGTTTTGCTCCCTCTTCACCCCTCCACATTCGCACCGTGTTCGCGATATTCTGAATATGTTCGTCAGTAAATACCACTTGTTTTCTGGAAATCTGTTCAAATGTTTCACGTGCATCTATGAACAATGTTTCGCCAACCCTTCCTCTAAACCTTCCGTTTTTCTTGTTCTTTGTCATAAACCACAAAGAAACAGGCAACGCTACGTTGTAAAATAGTTTTGGAGGGCACGCGATAATAATATCTACCAAGTCATCCTCTATCATTTTTTTGCGTATTTCCCCTTCTCTTCCCGAAACAGCCAGTGCACCATTTGCCATAACAAATCCCGCCATACCATTCGGCGCCAAGTGATGCACAAAATGCTGCATCCACAAAAAATTCGCGTTACTTCCCGGAGGTATGCCGTACTGTATGCGAGGATCGTTGTTGTGTAGTCTCTGCGGTTCCCAATCAGCATTAAAAGGAGGATTCGCCAGGACAAAATCTGCACGCAAGTCCGGAAATTTATCGTCATAGTAGGAACTACCGACTGCAATATGTCCACTTATGCCACGAATAGCTAAATTCATCTTGCACAACCGCAGCGTGGTTGGATTACTCTCTTGTCCATAAAAAGAAATTTTTGATTGGTCACTATGGTGTATCTTCAAAAACTCGCTTGACTGCACAAACATTCCGCCCGACCCGCACGCCGGATCAAAGACTCGTGCGTTTTCATACGGTGCAAGTATTTCAACAAGAAGTTTTACAAGAGAGCGAGGGGTAAAAAACTCTCCACCGCGCTTTCCTTCTGCTGACGCGAACTGCCCCAAAAAATACTCATACACCCTTCCTAGAATATCTTTCTCTTTATCAATATCATGGTCAAATTGTATTTTGGAAAAGATATTCACGAGCTCCCCCAATATCTGCGGCTCAAGATGTGTTTTGGTATATATTTTTGGCAATACACCTTTCAGTTGTTTTGGGTTTTCGTTTTCTATTGCCTCCATCGCCTCATCAATATACTTTCCGATATCTGTATGCATCGCATGGTTACGAAGCTGTTCCCAACGTGATTCTTTTGGAATATAAAAAACACCAACACTTTTGTATTGGTCTTTGTCATCAATAATAAGCTTTCTATCTGTCGCTTCTGGAATATAGTATTCTTTGTTTCTTTTATCGCTTGTCCACTGCTCCAATTGCCATCGCCTTTGGTAATACGAATCTGAAACATACTTCAAAAACAGCAAGCCAAGCACAATGTGCTTATACTCTGACGCATCAATATTGCCACGCAACTTGTCCGCAGCTTTCCAAAGTTCTTTTTCAAATTCTAAATCATGTCCTGCTTTTTTGCCAAGAGCCGTTGCCTTTTGTACTGCCGCTTTCTGCGCTGTCTGTATTCTTTCTCTTATTTCTTTAGGAAGGGAGCTAATTTCATACAAAAAACCTGCGCCAACCTTTTTAGTGGGTAGGTTTTTGTGCGGTTTGAGCATTTTTTGAACCGCTTGCCTGCTTACACCAAAAATTCGCGCAAGATCAGTTATTGAAATATGTCCTTTTATAGCCATAAAGTCATGGTAGCGTACTTTACACTGGTTGTCAACTAGCAACTATATTAAACTCTCAAGATATAAATTTTTCTCTACAACACCTCATAAACCGTAAAACTCTCAAGTTCCGCGATAGAGTAAAAATAAGGATACATATCAAGCTGCCAGTTTGGATGTTGTATCTTGTCCCACACCACATAGTCAAGCCTATAGGATTTTATTGCTTCCGTAAATCCTTTTTGCATAATGTCATCCCGTATACGCATAACCTCTTGCAGCTCTTCTTCGGGAGGGGTTGTAGCTACAGAAGACGTTTTCATACGCAGAATTTTTGTTAATTTTTGCACTTGCCGTTTGTGACCTCTTTCATCAATATAGTGCACCCCCCATATTGCGCGTTCATTTTTCAGCATATAGGCGCGGTCAAACGGCTCGTGAAAAAACGAACTCACCACAAACCGTTCTTTCACTTCTTCATCCGACAGAAAGAAAAGATTTGCCTCGCGCGCGTAGAAAACATTATTGTGTGTGTACGCTGGTATAAACGCACTCAATCGTGCATCCGCATACACTACACTCTCCTTTTCACTATGATGTTGAAGCCAGTCAAATACCGGCGCGTACCGCTGCGCGTCTTGTTCCGCGCCACTAGGCACTGATTGTTTTTCAAAGGTATTTTTTGTACGCGTTACCGCATATGGTATAACCAAAATCGCAAGCATACAACATAGTGCAAACGGCATCCATTTTTTTCTTTCTCCGATGCATCTCATATATACGCCTATAAGATAAGAAAATAAAAACGCGATACCAAACATTGCCGGCATAAAATAGTGGCTGGAAAACTCCAAGTTCCTACCCGTAAGTACATGGTGATTCATCACGAATATCCCTCCAACAACAATGCTCGTTACGAGCAAAAATATGGGCTGTATTTTTACGATCTTTTTGTAATATAAAAAAGCGGCGAACAAAAGCACGGTCACTGATACCGTCACCACAGAAAATCCTGACGGCAGGTGCGTATCAATAAGTCCCAAGCGATACACCGACTCCTCATAAAAAGGATTGCGCATACTCGCCGCCAGCGCAAAAAAATACGGTATACCTAAAACACCTCCTCCCGCAAGCATCATCAGATAAGGTTTAATCTTAAAATCCTTGTCCAAGAAAAAACTTGCAGAAAAAAATATGCCTAATGCCGCAAGTGTATAGGTCCAATGGTAGGGATAAAAATTAAACTGGAGCCCTAGCGCTATAGCTGCTAGTACAAGAAAACGTTTTTGAGGCAATCGCAGATACGAAAAAAGAGCATACAAAAATAGAAGAAAAAAAACAAAGGTGAGCTGCGGTGAAGGCGCGCGGTTAAAATCCTCCACAAAAAGCCCAAGATGTAAAAACACGACCACAAGTAACGCAAGCGTTGTGGAACGAGAAAGTTTATAGACAAGAGCATAAGTCAGCAAGGCAAGTAAAAGAGGTAGCAAAAAATCAAAAACAATATAGCCTTCTTTAAAGTCCTGCGACAACAATGAGGCAAGGCGCGCCTCAATATAATCGGGCAGCCAAAATTGCATGGGACTGCCGTCTTTATGTTCGTACAAATACGGATTAGTAAGAAACGGATAGCCATCCAGCACCTCGTGAGCACGCACTTGATAATAAAGCTCGTCGTCATTGTTGATCGGATACACACCTGCAAACTGATCGCCTAAAGCATGGAGTGCGATAAGTTGCGGAACAAGCGTTGCCGCGCCTATTGCTATTGCAAGAAGCACTGCCGGAAAATGAGGTGAAATTTTAATCATTATAGACATCACGCTATGAAATGGTGCTTAGAAGCAATAAAAATGAGTAAGATACGCAGTTTTGGAACGAGGAAAAACCGCAAGTGTAGCCGTAGTTACGGTGAGGATTTTTCCGAGAGAAAAACAAGCAGATTGCCATTTTTGTTGTCTTATGGAGTGCGATTTCATAGCGTGATGTCTATACCTTTCTTTTGTGCTAGTACAAATACATTATCCCCTACATTCAAGGGAAATGCTATTTTTTGAAAAGGAGGTTTTTTCATAGCATGCGCCAGTATTTTCCATAAGAATATTTTTTGCCAATTGTAGAGCGTCTTAAAAATATATGCCAAAGAAAATTTCTTTCCTATGGTTTTTCTCTCAAGAATAGTGAATCCCGTCTGTTCAAGCAATGCTGATAGATTATTGAGTGAAAAATAGTACAGGTGCTCGGGTGGAATAAGCATGTTCCATCGACGTCCCAACAGACGCGCCCACAGACTGTTCATGTCAATCGTATTTATCACCACAATACCTCCGTCTTTTAGCAGGCGATGTGTTTCTTGAAGATACGCACGAGGGCTCTCAACATGCTCAAGTACATCCCACATGGTCACCGCGTCAAAATACGCTGATTTCTCCATGAGCGATAAATCTCCCTCCACCACACGATGTCCTCGTTTCTTTGCAACACCAGCGGCAAATGACGATATTTCGCTCCCATATGTTTCCCATCCGGCGTTTTTTGCAAGATCAAGAAAATACCCTGTAGCCGCCCCAACATCGCATATCTTTTTTCCGACAACACTCTCTTCAATGACTGCAAGATACCGTAAAAAAACACTTTTCATCGGCTCTTTGTCATCATCATAGTCCATATACCCATGCGAATCACCCTCTCCATGATAATATTCTTTCGTGTAAAGATTTTTACTATCGCGCGGCAACGGCCAAACAAAAGCGAGAAAGCAATTCCCGCATTGATAGATCGTGTGTCCGTTTTTGACACAATATTGTTGTACGTCCTGTGACGCGCATATATGGCAGTTTATTTTTTCTTCCATAATGAGCGTATGAAAATTTTGAGCGGCACGCGCATGCCTTCATGAATAATCTGATTGGAAAGTTTTGATTCTCCCCCTCGGCGGCTTTGAAACATAATTGGTATCTCTTGGATCCGCGCATGAAGCTTCCGCGCGCAATATACTTTAAACTCTATTTGATAGGCGTATCCACCAGATCCAATATGCTGAAAATCCACCTTCTCCAGCAACTCTCGCCGTACCGCAATAAAACCTGCGGTAAGATCTTTTATATTGGTTCGGGTAAGCAGCCTCGCGTACAAATTCCCGCACTTGCTTAAGAGCATGCGCCACATCTCCCACTCAGCAATACCTCCGCCACGCACATAACGAGACCCGACCGCAAGATCATGGCTCTCAAGCGCTTTCAGCAACACCGGAATATAGCGAGGGTCATGAGAGCCATCCGCATCCATGGTAATAATTGAACGCACGCCGGTGTCTTTTAAAACGTGCGTAATAGCATCTTTATACGCCGCGCCCAAACCTTTTTTGTCGGGACGCTCAATAAGAGAAAGGTGTTTTTGCGTCTTCATCATTTCCTTGACAATCGCGGCGGTACCATCGGGAGAAGTATCATCAACAACCACAATATACACTTGTGGTACCACAGAAAATATTTCAGAGATCATCGCTCTGATATTTTCTTTTTCATTATACGTTGGAAGCACTATAACATCTCTCATAACACAAATGTTATTCTAACAAAGAGAGTAAGGTTCTACAATAACTATCTTCCAGTCTAGAATCTAACGCAACACATTGGCGCGAAGCGCTAAAGATG
>CAZZDA010000048.1:0-3354 GCA_964652585.1 uncultured Gammaproteobacteria bacterium
CTTATCATATCTCCCCCACTACCGCTATGTTAACGATTCGCTTAACCCGTGTCGGAAAGAAAAAGTATCCAACCTACCGATTTATTATTTCTGAAAAATCCCGCGATCCTTGGGGAAAGTCTTTAGAAGTGCTAGGAAATTATAATCCGCATACAAAGGATATTGTTTTAAAAAAGGAGCGCATTGCCTATTGGTTAAGTCAAGGTGCAGGAACTTCAGAAACAGTGCACAATCTTTTGATTAAATCAGGTGTGTTGAAAAAGGAAGAAAAGAAAAAACCGGTGAAAATAACAAAAAAGCGCGCGGCAAAGCTTGCAGAAGCAAAGAAAGAAAAAGAAGAAAAAATAGCAAATAAAAAAGCCATAAAAGAGGAAGAAGAAGTGAACAATGAGCCTCAGAAAAAAGAAGAGGTTGAGGGGGCGAAAGAAGAGAAAACGGAAGAAAAAGCGGAAAATGCCGCGGAGGGACATGATGCCAATGAAGAGGAAAAATAATTTTGACAGTATGTGTGTACTGTAGTATAGTGCGCACACATTATCTATGTAAGCGTTGTAGAGTTTTACACTTGTTTATTCTCAATATGCTGAGCGAAGGAGTGCAAGTATAAAATACTACGAAACGCAAGAAGATGTATCATGGCAGAACGCTACGAAGACCAAGACTTTATTGAATATGTCGTAAAGTCCATCGTCAGTATTCCGGATGCAGTAAAGACTGAACGGCAGATTGATGAAATGGGTGTGTTGATCACGCTCCACATTGATCCCAAAGATATGGGATATGTTATTGGCCGCCAAGGCCAAACAGCACGTGCTTTGCGCACTTTGCTCAAGATCGTTGGCGCCAAAAACAATGCGCGTATTAACTTAAAGATTCATGAACCGGAGGGTGGACGTGGATTTAACCGCGATCGTGAAGACAATAGAGAGGCGCGTAAACCGCAAGAGAAGAAAGAGCTTGCAGATGTCGATATCTCAGCAATCGATGATCTCAATATCTAATTCACCATACAAAAAAGACAATCTAACCCCCTCTCTTGTGAGGGGGTTTTATTTTGTGCTACTCTACATAAGTTATGCGTTATACTATTCTCACACTTTTTCCTGATAGTCTTGCTTCGTATTTTTCAACTTCTATTGTGAAACGCGCGCAAGAAAAAAAACTGGTGCATATTCGCTCTGTCGATGTACGAGATTTTGGCATGGGAAAGTATCGCCAAGTTGATGACAAGCCGTATGGCGGCGGTGTTGGTATGGTGCTTATGGTTGAGCCATTGTATAAAGCTATGCGCAAGGTAAAGAACAAACGTATAAAAAGAAAGCAGTATGTAATGCTCTTGAGTGCGAAGGGAAAGCGCTTTACGCAAAAGGATGCGCGGCGTCTTACCAAATATGACGAATTGATATTTATTTGCGGAAGATACGAAGGAGTGGATGAACGCGTTGCCACACTTGTTGATGAAGAAGTTTCGGTCGGTGATTTTGTACTTACGGGAGGTGAGCTTGGAGCCGCGATTATTATTGATGCGGTAACACGGCTTCTTCCCGGTGTGTTAGGTAATGATGCGTCAAGTGATGAAGAATCATTTAGTAATGAAAATGAGATAGAGTATCCGCACTATACACGCCCGGAGGTTTTTACCACAAAAGAGAAGAAAAAACTATGCGTGCCAAAAATTTTACTCTCCGGCGATCATAAAAAAATAGAAGAGTGGCGCAGGGAACATAAAAAAAAATCTCTTTGAAAAAAATGAGAAAAATGGTATAGTGAAAAACAAGGTGCTGTATTCACAACATCGTTTTCCCATGCCAAAAATTAAAAAAAGACTTCCATCAAAATCTCTTACCATTCTTCTCATTGACGATGACGAAACACTGCGAGAACTCTACCGAACCCAGCTGCGTTTGGAGGGTTTTTTTGTTTTGACAGCCGCTAATGGCAAGGAAGGTTTTGTATTGGCAAAAGAGAAAATACCAAATTTCATTTTACTTGATATTGTTATGCCGAAGATGGATGGATTTGAAACCTTGCGGAAACTAAAAAAAGATAAAATAACACAACATATTCCGGTATGTATGCTCACCAACTTAGGGCACCGTGATGATAAAAAAGAAGCGTTACGACTTGGTGCTGCCAACTACATAATTAAAGCGGAGGCAACGTTATCGCACGTACTTGACTGTATCAGAAAACAATCAAGATAACATACTATGAACACAATGTTATTAAAGCATATAACAACAGTCCAGAAGTTTTTTTCTTTTCTTATTTTGCATCCGGCAAAGACTTTTGTTGACTCTCTTCCTCACAATGCTTTCAGAAAGAAAAGAGCACCAAAAGAAAATGTACTTGTTCCGCAGACGCACACATGTACGGCTTCATATTATCAGTACAAACGTAAACATCAAAAAGTACGACTGTTTTCGCTTTCCGGTATGTCCACGGTGCTCATAGCAACCATTGCCATTAACTTATTTCTTTCCTACATCGTACCACCTATCTTTCAGGGGTATGCGGCAACGTATACGTTTTTGCAGACTGATTGGTCAGGAGGTGCGGATACGGAAACAACTGCAGCACATCCGACAAATGTTACCGGATGGACAAAGTTTTATTCAAAGGACGCAACAACGAGCGTGGGAACCGAAGTTACTGCCGCAACGAGCACCAGTACTCTATTGCAAACAAATGAGGGGGCGACCAATACGGGGTTTAATCTCTCAGGAGTCGCTTTTTCGCAGACGGAAGTGAGTGGTACAGGAGATAGCGCGAGCGTGGTACTGTCTTCCAGTGGAGTTGCATGGGCTACCACTACCATTGATTCAACAGGAGATGTTGGGCAATATACCTCCATTGCCATTGGTTCGGATGGCTATCCAAGGATGAGTTATGCATATACTACTTCTGCAAATCTCAAATTTGTACAATGTACAGACAGTGACTGTTCTACGAATAATATTACAACAGTGGATTCTTCAAGTAATGTTGGTCAATATACTTCTATGGATATTGGTTCTGACGGCTTCGCACGCATCAGCTATTATGACTGGAATTTTGCAGGGAAAAATCTTAAATTTGCTCAGTGTACCAATGCTGATTGTTCGACAAATAATATTACAACAATAGACTCTACCGGTGATGTGGGAAGTTACACCTCTCTTGCCCTTGGTTCTGACGGCTTCGCACGCATCAGTTATTATGATGCAACGAATCTTGATCTTAAATTTGTTCAATGTACCAATGCTGATTGTTCAACCAATGCTATTACTACTGTTGATTCAGCAGGAAATGTCGGACAGTACACCTCTCTTGCCCTTGGTTCTGACGGCTTCGCACGCATCAGTTATTATGATG
>CAZZDA010000048.1:3454-7993 GCA_964652585.1 uncultured Gammaproteobacteria bacterium
TTGTTCAATGTACCAATGCTGATTGTTCAACCAATGCTATTACTACTGTTGATTCTTTGGGTGGAGGATATGCAGGAGAGTATAATTCTCTTGCCCTTGGCTCTGACGGCTATGCGCGCATTTCGTACTATGTAACAGACAGTGATAGTATCTATGCCCTTAAATTTGCCCAATGTACTAATGCCGACTGCTCTACTAAAAATACAACAACCATTGACAATACAAATATTGATGGATGGTATACTTCTATAGCCATAGGATCTGACGGTTATGCGCGTATTGGATACTATGAGCAGTGGCCAAATTATGATCTCAAATTCGTTCAATGTACTAACGCGGATTGTTCAACAAACAACATTGCTACTATTGATTCAACCGGCAATACTGGCTTATATACCTCTACTGCCATAAGACCTTCTGATGATTATGTGTACATTTCGTACTTTGATGATACTAACAATGATCTTAAATTTGCTTATCAAAAACCTGAATATAATACTTCCGGCACTTATACCTCAGGCGCCATTGATGTCGGCTTTGGCGTACCGAGTTGGGGAAATTTGAGTTGGACCCATTCCGGCGGAGAGACAATCACCATGAAAGCTCGCTCTGACGTTGATGGTAATTTCGCGGATGCTACCGCGTGGGGAAGTTGTTCATCAATTACCAGCGGTAACGCACTTTCTACGGGAGGTTGTGCAACAAATGGTCATCAGTACATTCAATATCAGGCATCACTCTCAACGGCGGATACCGCAACAACGCCATCGCTTGATGATATTACTATTGGCTATAACGCATATGCAACATCTGCTACACTGATGTCTACACCTTATGATACGGGAGACGCAACTAATGTGCTCACACAGATCTCTTGGACGGAGTCGCTGGCAAGCGGTACTGATGTAAAATTTCAACTACGCACCTCGCCGGACAATAGTACCTGGACTAATTGGCTGGGGCCAACCGGTACGGGCGATTATTACACGGACTATACGGGAGGAGAGACGATCAATAGCAACCACAGGGACGGTACGGATGAACAATGGACACAGTACAAACTCTTTCTCACCTCTGATGGATCGGACACCGCAACATTTTCTGACATAACACTGGAATACGTTATCAATGCTTCACCGGTCATTTCTAATGTGACGGCAAGCCAAGACAGTGCGGGCGCTCTCAATGTAACCTATGATGTAACTGACGCTGAGGAAGCCAATGTGACCATGGGACTTTTTCTGCGTTTTGGTACAATGCTCAATGAAGAGCTGACCAACAGTGATACAACCGCTATAACACTCTCAGATGCCTCGCTCTTTCCCACATCGGGAACAATTCTTATAGATAGCGAGGAGATCAGCTATACCGGAAAGTCAAGCAATGACTTGACCGGACTAACTCGTGGAGCAAATACAACGAATGCCGTAGCGCACACCAGCAGCATGGCAGTCTATGTGAAAGCAAGTACGACCTCGGGAGATACGGGAACTATTGCTACCGGATCCGGAAAGTCTGCCGCATGGACGGTTGCAACCGATTTGGATGTCATTTATTCAAGTGGTGCGTATCTCAAGGTGTTGGCAAATGACGGTAACGCGGCGAATCAAGTAGGAACAAGTGAATCATCTTCATTTGTTTTTGATGTGAAAGATCCGGTTGTGGGAGCGAATCCGATACTTGTGCAGGCAACTACATCGCCCGCGCTGCTGACGCTTTCCGCGACCGATGATACGGCGCTGCAAATGCAAGCGGGGCTTGCAAGCGATCTTTCCGGTGCAAGCTATGTGTCGTATGGTGCGACTACCACCCTCTCTCTTGCAACCGATCCGGATGTTGTCTATGCGCGTTTCAAAGATGCAAAAGGCAATGTAACCAGCATACAAAATGTAACTACACCAAATACACCCGCATCACTCATGGTACAGGATACGACGAATACACTGACTGATCCCGATGAAGAGCGGCTCTTTCTTGTCTGGGGTGTGGTGACTGCGCCAACACCGGGATTTGCAAGCTATCAAGTGTGGCGATCAACGGACGGCAGTGATTACGGAACGGTACCGGTAACAACTATTACCGATCGGACGATTAACTATTATACTGACAATTCGGTCGCGTCTACGAGCACGTATTACTACAAAGTGGTAACGGCAGACAGCAACACGAATAGTTCTTCCTATTCTTCCGCGGTGTCCGGTACACCTGATGGCGTACAAGGTTCCGGCGAGGGTGGCGGAGGCGGTGATACAACCGCACCGGTTGTATCAAATATTACAACATCAAATGTAACATCAAATAGCGCAACTATTACCTGGACTACTGATGAACTCTCAGATTCTACCGTTGGCTTTTCTACCACAACCGATGTCTTTACAACCGAACAAGGTGTTGCGTCCATGGTTACGAGCCATTCGGTAACGCTCACAAGTCTTATCCCCGGCTCTACCTATTACTATCAAGTAAAGTCTTATGATCCTTCCAGTAATGTAGTAACTGACGACAATAGCAATGACAGCTTTGCCACGCTCTCGGATAGTGCCGGTCCAGTAATTTCCGCTGTTACGGCAAGTACTACCTCAGGACTTGCGGCAGCCGGTATTACCTGGACGACCGATGAAGCCGCAACCAGCCAAGTGGAGTTCGGTCAAACGACTAGCTATGGCACGCTCACTATTAAAGATGAGACGTTGGAAACTGCTCATACGGTCAATCTTACGTCCGCAAATGGGCTTGCTACCTACACGGCATATCACTATCGCGTGCGTTCCGTTGACGCGGCAAATAACGAAACTATTTCCCCCGATCATATATTTACGACCGGCGATACGACTGCACCGGTTATTTCCAGCGTGGCAACCTCTAGCGTAACAGCGTCCGGTGCAACTATTACCTGGACGACTGATGAATCATCGGATTCAGTGATTGGATATTCTGCGACTGCGGGAAATTTTTCAACGCAAGCGGGTTCCCCAACGCTTACTACCAGCCATAGCGTTGCGCTCTCAAATCTGTCCGCAAGTACGACTTACTACTTTCAAGCGCGATCCACCGACAGTTCAGGCAATCTTGGCTATGATCCTACAAGTGGGAATGGTTATAGCGTGACAACGCTCGCAGATTCAACGGTACCGGTTATATCAGCGCTCTCAGCAAGCTCTAGTGTTGCGAGTAGCGCGGATATTACCTGGACGACCGATGAGGCAGCGGATTCAGCGGTTGCTTATGGCACAACCACTGCCTATAGCGCAACGTCTACAAACGCATCGCTTACGACCAGTCATAGTATTTCACTTTCAAGCCTAAACGGCGGCGTTACCTACCACTATCGTGTTGTATCAGCTGATACTGATGGAAATACCACATATAGCCCTGACTACACTTTTGTTGCCGGAGACGCGACACCGCCCGTTATCTCCTCAATTGATGTTCCGTCGCGCGGTACGACTGAGGCGACTATTGTGTGGCTGACCGATGAAGACGCGGATAGCCAAGTACACTATGGTACGACATCCGGTAGTTTGGATCAAAGCACGGCGCTTGATACGACACTGACTCTCGTGCACGCGGTATCTCTTTCCGGTCTTACGGAAAATACGACATACTACTATACGGTAACCTCAAAGGATGAACAGAGTAATTCCGCAACCTCTGCAGAACAGAGCTTTTCCACCATATCGCAAACCATACAACAGATAACACAGATAACGCAGTGCGGAGGAGGAGGTGGGGGGTCTTTCCAAGATACGATCCCGCCGCGAGTACATACGATTGCGGTAACCGGCATTACTGATCGCAGTGCGTTACTGACGTGGCGTACATCTGAAGACGCGAATACTATTGTCGCGTATGGTACGGACACTTCTTACACAAATGAGATCGGCTGGGATGTATGTACGCTCAACACATATACAACACAGCATGAAGCGATACTTACCGGCTTGAACGGTGGGACAACATATCATGCGCTTCCTCAATCACAAGATCGCTCGGGTAATTTGGGAATCGGTACGGATACGGTGTTTACTACAAAAGGCTATGCTTTTCAAGATACGAACAGTACAGCAGATACAAGCGACTTTGTAGCGCTGCTTACCCCCGAACAGCGCACAGAAGGTGAAGAAAAGCTTGCGGAAAGCCAATCGCTTCTCGCAAAAGCAAAAACAGCCTTTACGGAATTTGTAGATCTCTTTGGCAAGCAGAACGCTCAGGAAGATATTGCTCATACCCTTGCAAGTTTTGAGGAAGAAGTACGTCCTTTGGTTGAAGAACCACATGTTCTTGGTGAGGTGCCGCGTGTAACGGTAGCGGGTACGACTGCTACTATAGAATGGCGCACAGACAAGCCATCGGCAACACTGCTCTCGCTTGCAAAAGATACGCAGTATGATGCGGAGAGCGACAATCCTTTCACTCTGACGCTGGGTACCACGGAAACACTCACCACCGATCACTCACTTACTCTGCATGATCTGAGTCCCGCGGTAACTCACACCCCCAAAGGGTAAGCCACTGGTTTGACCAGTGCGACTTGAAAAG
>CAZZDA010000049.1:0-7234 GCA_964652585.1 uncultured Gammaproteobacteria bacterium
ATTTAATCAACTTATGAATAACGCTGTTGCGTTAGATTCTAGAAAGTAAGTATGTATATCATACAAGAAAAAGTAAACCAATTTCTCCACTACTATCATACCAAAAGACCGCATTTATCGCTCAATATGAAAACACCTGCTGAATTTGCCTCAATGTCGCATTTGACATGAGAGAGAACGGTGGCTTGCTAAAATAGCAAGAATATAGTACACTCTTTGTTGTTTTAATCATATCTTTACGTTCCTTTCACCAAGAGGGGTTTTCATGAACAACTGTGAAACGTTTGTTGCACCATGCTACAAAGTGCTCGCTACACTGTCATCTTTTGACGGTCAGAAGGTCGATGGTTTTGAGAGATCGGGAGCATCTACTCCTGAATTAGTTACCGTCACTCTTCACAACGCTTCACCACCTCTCCGACAAGCAGTACTTCTCCATTGGCAACAAAGGCGCTTTCAACAACGATTCGTTCAATGCACCTTGTGCGGTAATGGTATGACCATCAAAGAAACAAAGGTGCAATTCTATCACCACTTACTGCTCGTACACAATCTCGTACAATGCACAAACTGCAAAGCAACTAAAGTAATGCTCCGAGAACGCGTGGACATAAGCTCTTCTCCCACCATACTCCATTAACAATTCCTATGGGAGTTTTTTTATTTCCTCATTGTATGGAATGCGGGAGTTGCAAAAAAACCTTGACAAGCTTTATGTCATATGCTAGTATGAGTAGTCAGCTAGAAGATTCCCTTTGCTACAGCTGATTTTTATTACGCTTTATGCGTACATGCGCATAAAAATAGGCATAAAAAAGAAGATTCTCGCAAGGCAGGCACGACAAGCATGGGATTTTTGCTCGAGGATCTGTTCCGGCTTCGGCTCGAACATTTCCCGATAAAAATTTCTTGCCTGCCCTACGAGAGTTTTTTTAATACAAGAGATTAGTAACCACTAGATGCCGGCAGTTGGCAATACCTCCGCCGTTGAGGTTGCGCTCTCTGACTCCGATATATCTTCTTCGGGTTTTGAAAGTTCTTCAACACCTATAAGACATACTGCTTGCCAAGGACGGTAGTGACTTTTAAATACTTCTTCCTTCTGTTCATCATTGGCGTAGGTGACGGTATAAGTAAATTCCGCATCCGCTCCACTATGTGCACTTTCCGTGCACTTTTCCTTTCCCGGCGGTAAATCCAGCGTTTCAATATATTTTGTTGGCGGGGGTGCGGTAATATTGTACACACGCGGCTCGGTTTGTGAAACTACGCGACCGTCTTTTGTTCCCCAAAACTCAAAGATAAGTTCATCCCCCTCAATATACGTCTGTATCAATACATGGGCGCCTGTGTCATTTTTAAAACGATAATCAGGCCAGGGAGTATAGATGGTCGCATCAGTTCCTGCAGGTTCATAGTAAGACACGCGATATGAATGATTTCGCCGCTGCGTAATAGGCAAGCCTGATGCCAATGTTGCGCGAAAAGTTGTCGTACCAATTTGACAAAGTCCCCCACCAAATTCCGGTATCGTCTTATTGCCTTTAATAACTAACTCTTCTTTATATCCATTTTCCGCATCAATATTGCCCAACACCGTGATTAGCGAGAATTCTTCTTCAGGTTTGATAAGCAGACCATTTAATGCTGCAGCACCTACCGCAATATTATGTCTACGGTTTGCGGGAGAGCCTGCAAAATTTGACCGGCCAATACCAATGATCTCCTTGATACCCAGATCATTGCCATCCTCGGTCGTGATTGTTGGTTTTATGGTGCGCATAGATACCTCTATTGCGGGACTTCCTTGGGGTGTTGAGGTCGCAGCCATGCCTGTTTGCAAATACGCCACCATCTCTCTCTTGAGAGAAGGAATATACATAGCGCGACCGTCACGACTTTCTTGAAAGGTTGCCACTCGGCCGTTTTCCATCTCAAATTTCGCATCTTGAGCAACTCTTTCTTGATCGCCAAACGTACTTTCAAGATACTCTGCAAGAGCAGCGTCATCAAGCATTACTTTCGGATGCCCTGCTGCAAGCTCAACGGTTAGCCACTCGGCTACCACACGCGGTTTCAGTAGTACGCTTTTCTCTTCAAAAAATAACGTGAGCGCTTCTTGTTTTAGGATGTCCGCCACTTCAGGCACAACCGATTCTACCTGTTCTTTGGTAAGTGTCGGATATTTTGTTACCGTAGACAAGGTGATATCAGGTGATTCTATTTTCTGCAGATCGTGTAGTGTTTGTGTAATGATCCTGTCATACGGAAAAATACTTCCCGCACTTTCCTCTACCACCTCTAGAGAAGGTTTTGTACCATACCACGAAATTGCAAGGCGCGCCGGATACACTGGTGTGGTATACTCATCAAAAGTATCCACTAAAATAGAGGTTAACTCCTCTTGAAAAACCTCAACCGGCACCTCGACCTCGTGTGTTGTTATAAGACCAAATAAGCGTTCAAAAAACTGGCGATACCATGAACCGGTATGGCCGTAGGCGAATGCGCGTGCAAGCGCTTCGTCTTCATCATACGAAAAAAGCTCATAGGCAAAATCACGATCAGCAGCACCTACAAGCACGGTATCAAAAGTATATACATTGTTGCGATAGCGAAAGGTTAATCCCTTGGTCGTCACTTCATCAATTCTTTCATGGAGCTGCTGTCTGACCGTTTCCTCGTCTTTCCCGTCCAGAGACACGCCTGCCAACACTACACCAGGCGCGTGAGTATTTGTATAGCTCCGTGCCCACACGCTTATGCCAAGCACTCCTAACACCACAACACCGATGATCAGGAGTACACCAAAAATATGCTTTTTTTTACGGAATATGTTACGCATTGTATTCCTTTATGAAGCCTCTACTCAGATGCTCTGGCGAGCAGTTCATTCAGTACGTCTTTAGGATCAGCCGGATGTACTTCTTGCTCACTTATCCAAAGTGTTTTTTTATCACCTTTATTGAGTAGCGAGCCTTTTGCAAATACTGACTCAGGTACCGTTGCCTCTAAGGTGATATTCCCTTCTTCATTTCTTTCGATCTT
This sequence comes from uncultured Gammaproteobacteria bacterium, assembly GCA_964652585.1. Lineage (GTDB taxonomy): Bacteria > Patescibacteriota > Patescibacteriia > UBA1544 > UBA1544 > CAZZDA01. The sequence continues at coordinate 3,049 of CAZZDA010000049.1, forward strand.
TGCTTCAGTTTTATACATACTTGTAGCTTGGAACTTGTGATCTTTTTTCTCTCCTATTAGAAGAGAGATTATGAGTTTTATGTTACGTGCTTTTTACCTTGATAATAGTTTCAGTCTTTGGCTGCATTTTTTTTGGTAAAACAATTTCTAAAATGCCGTGTGCAAGCTCCGCGCGTACTTTACTTTCCTCAACGGCAACCGGCAAAATAATGCTGCGAGAAAAGCTTCCCCAATAACATTCTTGATAAAATGGTGTCGCTTTTTTTGATAAGGATCTCTGATGATGTCTCTCACCCCGAATAGTTAAGAGATCACCCGAGAGTCCTATATGAACATCATTAGGTGTCACGCCCGCCATTGTTGAATGTACCACCAGCGCATCTTCAGTTTCCCATATATCAACAGCAAGCGACCCTCCCATATCTTCCATATTCCACGCACCATCCAAGCTTTGCGCATGCCGCATATCTTTGTGAGAAGTACGCAAGCGCGTTGCTGATTTTTGTGAGTTTATATCAACCGTTGGTACGCTTACACGAATGCTTTTTTTATGACTTGCAAATAAATCTTTTAACATATGTCTATCATACCGTATGCGAGCTACCTGCGCAAGGTAACCCCCCCACCCTCATAAAAACATCCCGCTGTATAGCGGGATGTTGGTGTATACCTATTATTTCAGGGATTCGTTTATTTTTTCTCTGTTGTATGTTCTTCCTGTGGTTTTGTATCTATGCTTTCACCCTTCATTAATGATTCAAATACCTCTCGCTCCAATGTTTCCTTTTTCAAGAGTGCCGCTACTATAATTTCCAATTTGTCTTTTTGTTCACGAATTATTGTGACCGCGGTGCGCTCCGCTTCTTCCACCAAGCGATAAATTTCGCTGTCAATTTGTTTTGCAGCCTCTTCACTATAATCACGCTGTTCATGAATTTCACGCCCTAAGAAGACCATTTCATCACGCTGACCGAAAGTGCGAAGACCCAGATCTTTACTCATGCCATACTGGGTGACTAAAGCCTTAGCAACAGAGGTAACTTTTTGCAGATCATTGCTTGCACCGGTTGTGAGCGCGTCTGCACCGAATATTTCTCTCTCTGTCACATAACCGCCAAGCGAGACCGCCAAATCCGCAACCAGCTCCGCTTTGCTATGAAGATGCTTATCTTCCATAGGAAGCTTCAAGGTATAGCCCATTGCTCTACCGCGTGAGATGATAGACACCTTTTGGACAGGGTCCGCATCCGGTAGTATATGCGCGACAAGTGCATGCCCTGCTTCATGATATGCAACGATCTTTTTTTCTTTTGGAGATATCACCCTGCTTCTACGCTCGGGTCCAAGCATCACTTTTTCAATGCTTCCTAAAATATCATCCATACTGATCTCTTTTCTATCTTTCCTCGCCGCAAGAATTGCCGCCTCGTTCAAGACATTTTCCAAGTCCGCGCCGGAAAATCCCGGAGTTCTTGTCGCGACAACACGAAGCTTCACTTCTTTGGCTAGCGGTTTTTTCTTTGCGTGCACACGTAAAATAGCTTCTCTGTCTTCAATATCCGGATCATCCAAAACCACCCGTCGATCAAAGCGTCCGGGACGCAAGAGTGCGGGATCAAGCACATCAGGTCTATTGGTTGCCGCCATCACGATCACATTCGTATTCGGCTCAAAGCCATCCATTTCAACAAGTATCTGATTGAGCGTCTGCTCGCGTTCGTCATGGCCACCGCCAAGTCCCGCACCGCGCTGCCGTCCCACCGCATCAATTTCATCAATAAAGACAATACACGGTGCTGATTTTTTCACCTTACGGAAGAGATCGCGCACACGAGAAGCGCCAACACCGACGAACATTTCCACAAATTCCGATCCGGAAATATGGAAAAAAGGCACGCCAGCCTCGCCCGCTGTTGCGCGCGCAAGAAGTGTTTTCCCTGTACCGGGCGAGCCCATAAGCAGCACGCCCTTTGGAATCTTCGCACCGATAGCTAAAAACTTTTTCGCGTCTTTAAGAAAGTCTATAATTTCCGCTAACTCTTCCTTTGCCTCTTTTACACCGGCAACATCTTTGAAAGTAACCTTCTCCTTTTCATCCTTCTTTGACTCACGCGCTCCCGATTGTCCAAACATCATAGCGCGTGAGTTCGCGCCTTGAATCTGCCGGCTCATAAAATAGATGAAGCCGCCAAGAAGGAGAAGCGGAATGAGAAATGGCAAGACAGCGGCTGCCCAAAATGCCGCACCGGATTCTTTTTGCACCTCAATGGTAATATGCTCTGCAGCAAGCTTCTCTTTGGGAACACCGTAATGATCAAAGATCGCTACAAGTGATTCCGATGATTCCTTGCGCGCAAGTTCTTGTGTATCATCTTTTAACACTATTTCAAGATTATCTCCTTTGACCACAATGGATGCCACTTCTTCTTGCTCCACCTGCGCTATGAGCGTTGAGAGAGTTACTTCTTCCGGCGTTTCAGCAGTCAAGGTCAGTGTACTGAATATTCCCGCAATAATAAGAAATACGGCCAAGAGAAGAAGGAAATTCTTCAAAATTGATTTCATATATATTATTTTTTATCTTCTGGCGCAGAATCTTTTTGTTCTGCCTTTTTTGCCAGTACACTTTCTTTCTCTTGTGTATGCTCTGAGGTCTTCTCGTTTGCTGATGCATCCTTTATTTCCTCTTCCTTTTCTGCTTGTACTTTCTTATCTTTCTTCACCTTTTTGCCTTTGCCATCCACAGATAAGCTGAGACCCATCCGGTGCGCTTGCGCATCAAGAGAAATAATTTTAAATGTATGTTCTTCATCAACCTGTGCAATATCTTCAGGAACTATTCCTCGTTTTCCCAATTCGGAGATATGAGCCAAGCCGTGAATTTGCGGTTCTATTTCCACAAAAAAACCAAAAGGATTCACTTTAATAATTTTCCCCCGGACTTCTTGACCGACCGCATATTTCTCCCTAACCGTATCCCAAGGATTTTCCGCAAGACGCTTCAGAGAAAGGAATATCTTTGCACCATCAACTTTTAGGATCTGTGCCTTTACTTTATCGCCAACGGTAAGTACGTCTTTCGGATGATCGATACGCTGCCAGGCAATCTCTGATATATGGATTAACCCCTCTACACCGTCTCCAAAAGCGAGAAAGGCGCCAAAGTCCGTCAGCGCACTGATAGTTCCTTCTACAATTTCATTTGAGGTAAATTTGCTCAAAACTTCCTTTTGTTGTTCTTCCCAAGCCGCTTTTTCTGAAACGATGAGCTTTTCTTCGTCCTGGTCAATATCAATAACCTTGACCATAAACTCTTGGTCTACATAGGAGCGTAATCGCTCTAAAATTTTATGCTTGTCGCCGCCTGATACTCTTGGATAATGTTCAGGGGTTAGTTGTGAAACCGGAAGAAACCCGCGCATCTGTTCAAGCTGCACTAAGAGTCCACCCTTATTCGCTTCAATGATTTTTACAGGTATGACTGTTTTTTTCTGCTGGAGATCCAACAACCTATCCCAAATTTTCTGCTGCCCTGCAGAACGAAACGAAAGTTCCATTTCCCCGTTTTCATTCTCAAGGTCAAGTACGGTTGCTTCAACCTCATTTCCTACCTGAAGGTTCTGATACTCCTGAAAATCTTCAAAGAGCTCTCTTCCCCTCACAATACCTGTGGTAAGCCCTCCCACATCAATATGAATTTCCTTTTTGGTAATGCTTAATATCGTTCCTTTTATGAGTTTCCCAACATGAGGAACGGTCGTGTAAGCATCGTTATCTTTCAATAATTCCTCAAACGAGATATGTTGTGTATCTTTTGTAGTAGATGATTCTGTTGTCATAGGTCAATTATCACGCTTCTCTCTCATTTCCCCTTCAGATGTATATTACTATTACAGATGAAGGAATGAAGGTGTAAATGTGAGTGAAAAGCAGTTAACCTGAAGTGATACTTCAAGCATTTCTCCACTAAAAGCTAAAAATGGCGAAGAAATATATATATAAATGCCAGCGCAGTATACATGATTTTGTATTTTTTTGCAAGCCCTTGTAGTGAAATTTTCAAGTTGACATACTATCGTATATTTTACTTATATAGAAGAAGCACAAAATATCTTTCACATAGGTATAATGCCACTAGTGTCCGGTTAAAAATCCAATAAAGACAGTTGTTTCTGAGTCTGCTCTT
>CAZZDA010000050.1:0-6928 GCA_964652585.1 uncultured Gammaproteobacteria bacterium
AGAGAGCGGGTAACGGGAATCGAACCCGTATCTTCAGCTTGGAAGGCTGACATAATAGCCATTATACCATACCCGCTCTCTATGTAGAATACTTCACTCATCTATGGTGTCATAGTATACCTCGTCAGTCAAGGTATTTGACAGAAATGCTATGTCTGCTAGAGTATGAGGGTCTTTATTGATTTATTTTAACTATATTCATACTCTATGCAACAGACAGCAAAAGTTGTGGTGATTGCAGCTATTGTGGGTGCTCTCGCAGGAGGCGTTACCACCAACCTTCTTCGTGGAGAAGAAGTGCTGCAACAAGACAAGGTGAACAATGAGCGAACAGAAGAAGAGCTCATCAAAGATTTTTATTTAACAGAAGCGGCAGTGCACGTGAGTCCTCACGGGATGCGCCGCCATATGGATAAAGGAGATGATACCTTTATTTTGGTGGATCTCAGAAGTCCTGAGGAGTACGAACGAGAACATATCATTGGTGCGATCAATATTCCTGCTTATAAAGATCCTAATACTTCTGCGTATGGCGATGTTGAGCGCATTGTTGGATCTTTTCAAGAACTTGATCAAGACAAAGACATTATTGTCTACTGCTATAGCATACCTTGTATGACGGGAAGAAAAGTAGGTAAAATGTTGGCAGAAAATGATGTGTATGTACAACATCTTGGTGTCGGTTGGAACGAATGGCGGTATTTTTGGACGATGTGGAATCATGAACATGAATGGGATAATACGAATGTTGAGGATTATATTGTGAGCGGCTCTGAGCCGGGAGTACCTGCGGTACGTGATGTACCTTCTCCGTGCGGTGAAGGTGATCTTGGATGCTGAACTAACCTACAACTCACAACAAAAACCCGACGTTATACGTCGGGTTTTTAAGTATGAAGTAACAGAATCTCTGAAGCTACATCTCGTGTTTTGGTTCTTCTTCAGATGATTCCTCTTCTGTTGAAGTAGTTTCCTCGTTATTTTCTGCAGGAGCCTCCTCTTGATGTGTAGACTCTTCTGCAGGAGCTTTTTCTTCCTGCTGGCTTGACGATTCTTCTTTTTTATGTTCATCCTTGCCGTGACCACCTTTTACATGACAGGTATTCATTCCCAGCATCTTATTAACAGGGCACCAGCCCATGCCGGCAGTTGCAAACATGATAATGGTCAAAATCAACCACCAATAACTGAATTGTACCGCAAGCCAAATAGTTACAAGACCAATAACTACGCGAATGATCTTATCGGTTGTTCCTACATTACATTCTTTGTGCATGTTTCACACCCCCCTTCTGTTTATAATAGAGGAATAGGGAAAATTCACTCTTTTTCTTACCTCCAGTATAGCAAAAATAGCCTCTAAGCGCTAGTTGAGCTATCAACAGTATAGTTATAGTTTTTATAAAAAAAGTCCCTCAACCTTGGTGAGGTGAGGGTACAACGATGTGCTCTTACTCATTGTGATAGAGTATTTCATCTACCGCAGATTCAGATAATCGAGCTTTTGTTGGTACGATCCAACGATTCGTTCTCTTATCCACTGCTAAACTTCCAATCGGCTTAAGTATAACAGTGCCATTCTCTACAAACCTATCAAAAACTTCTTGTTCTTTTGGTGTGAATATCCTATACCAGCGATAAGTTCTGACGAGTTGTAGATATTTCAACTCTAACCATCTGTTTCGGCTTGGCACATAGATGAGTAGTAAGCAAATGAAATATATCCAAAAAAATATATCTCCAATACCATACAGCCAAAGACCTCTATTATGTTTCTTGCAGAGCAACGCAGCTTCACGGTTTTTCTCATATGTAGCGTTGTCGCAAGTGTAAATTTTCCATCCAAGCAAGAGACAAATTACAGCAAAGAATAACCCACCAGCGAAAATAAGATCTGTGATGATGTTAAGCAGTGTCTGCATGACATCTCCTAGTAGAAGGTTGTTTGAGGAAAATTACTTAATTTAAAGAGCTAATGATAACATGACTTAATATAGAATTTTTGTCAAACACGTAAAATTATTTCACAAGGTCAACATTTTCCACACTTGACCCCACACCAACTTTTTACTATTCTCTAAACTATTGCGTATTTTGGTTGCAAATATTTTATCTAGATAGTGTATTTTCCACTCACAACTAAATAATACGACGAAGTTGCTATGTAAAAAGTTAGTGTGGGGTTGACGTAAATTGTACGTGTTTTATACTATCATACGTAGTAGAAAAACTGTGGAAAGAATTCTTATGATAGAAGTACAAAATATTTCTAAGAGCTTTGGTTCAACACAGGCGGTCAAAGACCTTTCTTTTACGATTGATAAAGGCGAGGTGGTAGGGATTCTGGGGCCGAATGGCGCTGGCAAAACGACCACCATGCGCATGCTTACCAATTACTACGAGATTGATAGCGGGGAAATTGTAGTAGATGGCATAAAGATAAGTGAGAACCCCTTAGATATTAAGAAAAAAATTGGCTACCTTCCTGAAAACAATCCGCTCTATGAAGACATGACGGTTCAGGAATATCTTGTCATGATCGCACGTTTGCGCTCCATAGCGCAAGATCGTTTAGCACATGCTCTTGAGAGAGCGGTTGATCTTACAGGGATCGGACCTGTTTTCTATCGCCCAATGAGCGAGCTTTCAAAAGGATACAAACAGCGCGTGGGACTCGCTTCCGCGATCTTGCATGAGCCGCAAATTTTGGTGTTGGATGAGCCGACAGAGGGGCTGGATCCCAATCAGCGTTTGGAGATTCGCGAACTTTTAAAAAAATTAGGCAAAGATCATACCGTACTTTTAAGTACTCATGTACTTCCGGAAGTACAGCATACCTGCGATCGCTTGCTTATTATTCACGAAGGAGCGCTTGCGGCCGAAGGCACGGTCGCGGAACTTCTTTCACGTGAAAACAGAGAACAACGAGTGGTATGTGAAGTAGAGGGTGAGAGGGTGCGTACGCGTCTCGAAACGCTTCAAGATGTATATATACGCAATTACGCATTACATGAGGGAAGAAAACACATCACTATTGAAACAGCGGGCGGTCGGGATATTCGTCCGGATATTTTTCATCTCGCAACACGGCATCAGTGGGTATTGTGGGAATTGCGGTTGGAAAGCAAAGGTCTTGAAGATGTGTTTACGCACCTAACGAAAACAGAATAATACTTTTTTATGCAGAATCTCTTACCAATAATCAAAAAAGAATGGAAAGCATTTGTTGATCATCCGACAGCTTATATTTTACTGGTAGTTTTTTTGGTGATTAATTTTTTCTTTTTTTTCCGATCGGTATTTTTAAGCGGTGAAGCATCTTTGCGCCCTCTCTTTGATCTCTTGCCCTGGTTGCTCATGTTCTTTATTCCCGCGGTGACTATGTGTACTATCGCGGAGGAACAAAAGGAAGGAACGTTAGAACTTTTGTTGACCCAGCCGCTCAAGCTTTGGGAAATAATTGCCGCAAAAATTATTGGTGCGTGGTTATTTGTGAGTACCGCGATGATACTGACCTTGCCGGCGGTGTATGGTATTTCTCGCGGAGGATCGCTTGATTGGGGGGTGGTATTTGGGCAGTACCTGGGCGCGCTCTTTATGGCTGCGGGTCTGGTCGCTGTTGGCGTATTTGCTTCCAGTATTACCAAAAATCAAGTACTCTCGTTTATTGTGGGTATGGGACTCTCCTTTTTTCTTGTGATTGCGGGATTTCCTGTGGTGACGCTTTCTTTACCGTACCCGCTTAACATCGCTTTCCAGAATTTGAGCGTGTTAACACATTTTCAAAACATGGCGCGCGGTGTTATGGATATGCGCGATCTCGTATATTTTGTGTCGCTTATTGCCGCTTTTGCCGCCGTAACCTACGTCGTTGTTGAACGAAAAAGAATTCATCGCGCCCTTCCATCGTATAGAAGGTTGCAAACGGGCGTGGTAACATTGGTTGCAATTGCGCTTGTGGTCAATCTCTTGGGAGGATTTATACCCGGACGTCTTGATTTTACCGAACAGAAGCTCTATACCCTTACCGCTTCTACAAAGCGTTTAGTGAATAATTTGGACGATGTGGTAACGGTTACACTCTATGCTTCCGAAAAATTGCCTCCGCAAGTTTCATTGGTGGCGCGTGATGTACAGGATATATTGCGTGATTATGAGAATGTTTCAAATGGAAAGGTGAGCGTGATAAAAAAGTTTCCCGATGCGAGTGATGAGGCAGCGCAAGAAGCACAGGTAGCAGGCGTTCCTCCTATCCGGTTTAATGTTATTGAAGAAGATGCCTTTCAGGTGCGACAAGGGTATTTAGGACTTACGGTTGAATATTTGGACGAACGAGAGGTTATGCCTTTTATTCAGCAAACGGGTGATTTGGAATACCAGCTGACCCGATTGATGCATCGTCTGACCTCTGATGAGCAAGACAAGATCGTATTTTTGCAAGGACACGGAGAAAAAGATCTCACCCAAGAACTTGGCGGTCTCCAACAAGAATTGAGCGCGCAATATAACGTTGAACCTTTAACATTTAGCGAGAGTGTGAGTAGCGTACCGGAAGATGCGAGTGTGCTGGTGGTTGCGGGTGGAACTTCGCCGCTTCCTGAAACGGAGATGGAAGCACTGCGATCGTATATGTACGGTGGGGGGAATATATTTTTAGCGGTCAGTCCTATTATGATTGAACAAACATCTTTTCAAGCATTTCCGAATCAAACAAATATACTTGCTTTAGCACAAGCAATAGGCGTGAGTATCAACAACAATCTCGTGATGGATTATCGTTCCAATGAGTCAGTATCATTTGGCGGAGGGTTTTTACCGTTTGTACTGCCATATCCTCTATGGCCGCGAGCGCTTGCGGCAGAGGACGTTGCATTTTTAGGAAATATTCAATCAGCGGTTTTTCCATGGACAGGGTCTCTTACTCTTGCGCCAAGTACGGAAGAGAGAAATGTCGCTCCTATTTTTGCCACTTCTCCATACGCGGGCATGCAGACGGGAGAGACTTTTGTTTTGGATCCCCAACAACTTCCCGTGCTTGCGCAAAATGAACTGCAAGAGCTCCCGCTTGCCGCATATGCTGAAGGAGTGTTGCTTGCGGGCGGTGCTGAAAGCCGCGCGGTTGTGGTAGGATCAGCTGACTTTTTGACAGGGCAATTTACCCAACAAGACGCGGAAGGTCGTGCGTTTATTTTGAATGCGCTTGATTGGTTGGCAGCAGATGAAGCGCTAGCAGGTCTACGCGCGCGAGATACCGCGCAACGCGTATTGCTTTTTGATTCGGAGAAACAAAAAAATGCGGTAAAGTTTGGTAATGTAGTGGGCGTGCCAATGATCGTTGCGCTTGTTGGCGCTGCGCATATTTATAGAAGGCGAAAAAAGAGCCGACAAACATACTCGTAATATGAAAACGAAAACACTACTTATTCTTCTCGTAGTTCTTGTGGTAGGTGTTGCCGCGTATTTTTTTGGCGCACGAGTGGATAAAAAAGCAACTGTTTCAGATATTGTTGTTCCGGTATTTGCGCTCACGGAACAAGATGTTGGTAGAATGAATATCACACATGGCGATGCTTCGTATGTACTTGGAAAAGACGGTAGTATATGGACGGTAGATGGTTATACGATTGATCAAGAAGTGATGAATACACTATGGTCAACACTTGTTGCAAGCAAGGTACTTCGCGTGGCGGCAAGCAATCCTGATAATCATGCGAAATTTGAAGTTGACGCTGTTTCAGGGGCGCGCGTGGAGTTTTTTGGCGGTGGAGACCACAAAGTGATTAAGGGAGAGTTGATCGTTGGTAAATCCGCAGGTGCCGGGAAGTCCTATATACGACTTCCGGAAAGTGATGAGGTATTGGAAGTTGAAGGAAGTTTATCGGTGGTATTCCGTAAGGAACGGGATGATTGGCGGGATAAGACGATTACCGACCTAGGAGAGGCTATAATTGATCGTATAGAATTAACGCGCGGTATCACAAAAGTGCCTCTCGTGAAACAAGAGGATGTATGGGTATTTTCCGATCAAGCATGGAAAGAAGTTGATCAAGAAAGTGTGGAAAGTTTTGCAGGCTCCGTTCGTTCTTTACGCGCAAGTGGATTTAAGGATGAGGCAAGCGACGAAGAGGTTGAGCCAACGTATTTTATAGAATTATTTGGAGAAGATGATGCACTGCTTGCAATACTGTACATAACGGAAAGAGATGGTGCTGAGCCTTTTGTTTGGCGTGAAGGTGATGATACGGTATTTACTATCTCATCATTTACCGAAGAACAAGTGATAAAAGAGAGAAGTGATTTTGTAGCGGAGAAATAAAAAAAAAGTTTCCGACTTCTGTGGGTAAAAAAAAACGAGCGGGGATATACCTCGCTCTTTTTGGTGTACAGGAAATTAGAGATCTCGTGTTTCTTCAATAGGGCCGATTCTATTTCCTTCATTAGTTATTGCACAGAGGTATCCGAGCAGTAGGAACTGTTCTTCAGTGAGGATGTCTTCAGCGTCGAGCACCTTTTTGAAGAAAAGTTTAGAGATGATGATACAAGTCATACCGAAAGTTGGTGTAAGATCCCATACTTGAAGGTCTCTAGTTGTCCATCCTTTCGCTCGTAAATTCACCTTACGATCAGGATTCAGGTGCCGTTTTTCAACTTCTGGAACAAAAACATAAACTTCTCCATATGTCCATCCCCGCTGGTACAATCGTTGTTTTTGATCTGTGGTGAGAGGTGGTAAGAACGAGTCAGTTATAGTCATGACCATTTCTAAGTGCGGACCATTTTCTTGTTCGTCCCACTCAAGCCATCGTTGAGCTTCTGCAATCTCTTGACGCGCGCATCCTCGGTTCATGATTTTACCTTTCTGTGTACGTTGGGTTGAAAAGAGCTTTACAGCGCGAGTTATTTCTCATCTTGTGTATGTATTATTATT
>CAZZDA010000051.1:0-6806 GCA_964652585.1 uncultured Gammaproteobacteria bacterium
GCGCACAGTTTGGTTCAGAACGATTGTTGGTAGTAGGTATCCTCAATATCGTAGGTAAGAGGTGTGGGCGATGAGCTGCCGTATTTCTTGTGGACAGTGTGATGGACATCGAGAAATCCGAGAGCGCCGAGAAACAAAATAACACCAATAACTATCAATGTCCACTTATTACGTTGACAGAAGTTCATGAGATACCCCCTTTATGATAAATCACGCTATGTTGGAAAGATCAGGCGACTTTTTGTTTTGTAAGAAATAAATTATATCCTATAAGCGCAACACCTGTCAATATCCATATATCAGCAAGGTTAAATATCGTAAAGCCATGAAGATGAATAATATCTCTGATACCGCCGAATAGTATTTTATCAATAACATTACTTGCTCCGCCGGCACTTACACAAACGATACCCAAACGGAAGTATGGATTTTTATTGCCCTTCCATAGATGGAAAAGAAAAAACGCAATGCCGATAATGAGTGTATACTGCAGCCACAATGGCAATAGTACGCCAAAAGCAATACCGGGATTAAGTGTATGTGCAAGTGAAGCAAAAGAAAAGAAAAGCATGTACTCTCCCGGTGCTATAGCTGTGGTTATCGCTATTTTCGTTAACTGATCGCTGCACACCAAAACCACGAATAAACATAACCACCATCCTATATGTTTCATGTATTTACACTTCCGCAATGGTTGCCGCTTCAGGCATGACGGTGAGCCGTTCTTTTGGAATAGGCTTGCCGGTAACCGTACAGGTGCCATATGTACCTTGTTCAATACGTTCTAAAGCAGCATTGATCAATTTGATAGACTCTTCAAAACGCTCTTCAAGAGCAATATTTTGCTCAAATTGTACTACCTCTTCGGCATTATCTTCTTCCTTGCTTCCGTAGTCGGGAAAGAGAGGTGCAAAATTTGAAGCATCATGCGGGTCTTGTTTTGAGTGTGATACTAACGATTGTTCAATATCTTTTTTCTTTTCGAGTAGTTTCGCACGTTGTTGTTCAATAAATTGCTTATCCATAAAGACAGGAATTATGAATGAGGGATAAGGAATGAGAGAAAGATTACTTTCTGCTCATTCAGTATAGCAAAAGAGGATGTAAAAGCAAATAAAAAAATCTCTAAACAACAAAGGGGCGCAATCTGCGCCCCTTTGATATTAAATAGGCCGATTGCGCCCCAGAGCTCTTAACTCACTTTATCACCGCACTTTGCAATGCAGTAGTAAAGATTTTGAGATCAAGAACTCGGAAGAGCTTTTTGCCGACTGGAAAAAGCTTGCCCCTCTACCGCTCTTATGGCCAACTGCAAGAAATATATTTTTGATCTTACAACCAACCCTTTACTTTTATTTTTATTTTTAGTGATTAGGCATAGGTCAGCAACTATACCTTTACGAAAAGTAGAGGAGGGAACACTGCCTGTACTGGCTTATGCACCATTATAGGTAGTATTCCAGATGACTTTTTCCATAGGTGAAAAGAACGTACATATAGTATAGCATAGAACGAGACATTTTTCAATGTATAAGGAACTTGGTGACAACTAATTTGCTAACATTAGCAAATAATTTATAATACAAGATCCTGAATAGAACAGGTAGTGTCTGAGTTATACACAGGCTTTATGTACAAAATAGGAGATATATACTTTCCACTAAGGAGTTATGCACAAAGAAAAACTACTTTTTGCTAATATTAGCGTAAAATATTTATATTCTTGTGGGAATAGTGTGGATAATAGTGGAAAGATATCCACAACTTTGTGGAGAGAGACATAAGCAAAAGGCAAAGAAAACGATGGTTTTGGACAAGAGCTATTCATAAATGGTGATTGTGCACTTATTGTGGTGCTAGAAAATGAGGACAACGTTGTCCAGTCATCATGTGAAGAGAGGGTGATAATTGATGAAGAATTTTCTCTACTTGAGAGTGAAATGACAGTACTTGAAGCTGTTTGCTCTCTAGTCAGAGGAAAATCGTCGGTTGATGCAATAGTGAAAGTAGCGTTGGTTCCGTCGGGAAGAGTTGGTGTGCTGTGTCGTGCAAATGTGTTTGCGAGGCGATATTGCAAATCTCTTATATAACGCTCATAGAGTTCGTGAGGAATGCTGTTTGATGGAAGTGTAAGAGAAAAAAGAGTATGAAGTGGTAAGTGCAGTATACTCTCAGAGTGTATGCGCGTAAGAAGCGAATTGTTTGTAGAGGATCCAAGTGCAAGAAGAAATGGCGGTAGAGTTGTTGCGGTATCGGTGGTAAGAGATAAAGGATTAAACAATACCAAAGACGCATCAAGAGGAATGCGTGTTTGTAGGTGCTGTACTTGTTCTTGTATATGATTTTGTTGCGGTAAAGGGGTGTTTTTCGGCTTGGACATCTTGAGGGTAAGGTAGATAGCTGAGGATCTTAATTCTCCTTTAAAGGAGAGTGGAGGTATATGTGTTATTGCTGCGGCAAGAGTTGTATCGTTCAAGCTTGTTACAAGTAGTGATGGATAGAGTGATCCAGTAAATACGGTAGATTTTTTTCTTTTGCGTAGCGTGAGATACTTTTGTTGCAAAGATGGCGCGTGATCATGGTACCAGGTAAGTGCATCGTTGCTTGTACCAAGTACCACAAAATGTTGCGTCACAAAAGATGGGTGCGGCATGTCTTGTACCGCAGAAAATAGCTGCTTCTTTGTATTGGTTTTCGGTGCGATAAAAAGAAGTAGGGAGGTATCGGGGGTATACACAAAAGCTACTTCATGAGATTCTTGTATAATTGTCTCTGTTGTCGAAAAACCAGCATTCTTCATTAAATGATGTACAAGAGAGCGAGTTTCTTTATGGGTTGTGTCAATAATAAGTGTTGCGGGGGCACTGCGTGGTATGTGCGGTGCGAGCAGTGTTGTGGTGTGAGATTGTATAAAAAATATGCCGGCAAGTATAAGTACACAGCAAAAAAGAGCAAAAATGATCTTTCGTAGGAAATGATAAGAGTAAGTATACATAATATTTAGAGACTATATCACAACTTTTGTACATGCAAAACCCCGCACCTTCTATGGCGCGGGGTTTATCTGGATTATAGAGAGAATTAGTAGCGTCCTCCACGACGATCGTTAAAGCGTCGTGGCTGTTGTCTGCGATCTCCTCCTGTGCGACTACCTCTGTTGCCGCCGCTGTCTCTTTCAGGACGATCTTGGTGATCTGCCGGTTTTTCCAACAAAGCTTTTCTTGAAAGATTGATGCGTCCTTGATCATCAATTTCCAATACCTTTACTGTAATATTATCGCCAACCTTTACGACATCTTCAACGGATGGTACATGCTGCCAGTCAAGCTCGGAAATATGTACCAACCCTTCTTGTCCGGGTAGTACTTCGACAAAAGCACCAAAGTTCATAATACGTGTTACCGTACCCTCAAAAGTTTCTCCAGGCTTTGCTTCTCGAGTTAAATTGTTGACCCACTCAAGCGCTTTTTGCGCATTTTCCGCATTGGTGCCGGTAATCATGACCAGACCGTCTTTCTCAATATCAATTTGTACACCAAGTGTATCAATAATTTCGTTGATGATCTTTCCGCCGGGACCAATAACATTGCGAATCTTATCAGGATCAATGCGTAGAGTGATAATGCGAGGTGCGTATGGAGATAGATCGGCTCTAGGCTCTGCTAATGCGCTTGCGAGATTTTGAAGCACTTCTTTTCGCGCGTCAATTCCTTGGGTCAGCGCTTGTTCCACTACGCGGAGAGGTAGTCCGCTTGTTTTGGTATCCATTTGTATTGCCGTTACACCTTCTGTAGTGCCGGCTATTTTAAAATCCATACCGCCTTTCCCATCTTCAAGATCTTGTAGGTCCGTCAAAACGGTGAATTCATCCCTTTCTTCACGTGAAGCAGTGCCCATAGCAATACCGGCAACTGGCCGTTTAAGAGGTACGCCAGCATCCATGAGTGCGAGTGTAGAACCACATACGGAAGCCATAGAAGACGAGCCATTGGAACCAAGTGTTTCCGAAACTACGCGAATGGTATAAGGGAAAGCTTCTTTGTCAGGCAGTACGGGTATCAATGCTTTTTCAGCGAGTGCGCCATGACCAATATCACGACGTCCCGGTCCGCGTAAGGGCTTTACCTCGCCTACAGAAAACCCGGGAAAATTATAGTGGTGCATATAACGTTTCTTCCCGTTGCTTTCCATGCTTTCAGTAATTTGTTCATCTCCCGGAGAACCAAGTGTTATGACAGACAGAATCTGTGTCTCGCCGCGAGAGAAGAGACCGGAGCCATGTGTTCGCGGCAAAAGACCAACTTCTGATACGAGTGTGCGAATATCGGTAAGCTTTCGTCCATCTACACGTTTTTTATCTTCGATAATTGCTCGCGTAATCTCTGTTTCTACTGCGCTCCATACTGCTTCTAGCGCTTTCTTTCTTTTTTCTTTACCGACCTGTTTCTCTTGGAGATGCGCATCTAACTTCTCTTTGAGTTGGGTAATTGCTTCCTTGCGAGATGCTTTGGTCGTATGCGCGGTATCAAAGAGATGAGTAGTAAGATGCTTACCCAAGAATTCTTTTGTCAGCTGCAGATAGGTCTCATCTGCATCCTCTTCCCCATCTTCTTCAATAGCCGTTTGCGGTTCAACCATTTTTTCTTGACCAATATCTTTTTGTATGGTCTCAAGAAGTTTTTGCACGGGAGACATGTGCTTCGTGCCATAGACAAATGCATCGTAGACGATGTTTTCCGGTACTTCTTTAGCTCCTGCTTCAACCATAATGACCTTATCTTGGTAATTGGCAAAAATGAGGTCAAGCTTACTTTTTTCACGTGCTTCAAATGTTGGATTGATAACCCACTCATCGTCAATGCGTCCAACGCGAATGCCGGCGATCGGTCCAGTCCAAGGGATATTAGAGACGGTAAGCGCGCAAGATGCCGCAATAAGTGCGGGAATATCAGAATCGTTTTCCTTATCAACAGAGAGTACGGTAAGAACAACCTGTACATCGTTCATGAGCCATGAGGGAAAAAGTGGTCGTACCGCGCGGTCTATCATGCGCGAAGTCAAAATTGCTTCATCTGTCGGACGCCCTTCTCTCTTAATAAAGCGTGAACCCTTAATTTTTCCTGCAGCGTAGAGCTTTTCTTCATAATCCACAGAAAGCGGGAAATAGCCGAGACCTTCTCGGAGCGTATTGTTGATAACGGCAGTTGCCAAAACAACAGTGTCGCCATACTGTACCGTGCAGCTTGCATTTGCCTGTAGGGCGAATTTACCAAAAGAAATGGTGAGTTTTCGTCCTCCCCATTCAATATCGTATGTTTTATTAGAATGTGTCATATGTTTAGTGCTTCTTTAAAAGAAATCTTTTTTTATCTTGACTTAAATCAATATAATCGTCTGCCACTTCCATTAAGCGGGACGAGGTTGTTTCACCAAAAGCGATAACCTCCGCCAAACATCCTTTGTTGTGCTGTAGATAATTGACGAGCGGTATAAAATCACCATCTCCGGTTACGATAATGACTACATCAAGCTTGTCAGCCATTTTAATGGCATCAACCGCGATGCCTACATCCCAGTCGGCTTTCTTGCTTCCTCCCGCGAAGATCTGTAGATCTTTCATTTTCACTTCGAATCCTTGCTTGAAGAGCGCGTCAAAAAAAGATTCCTCTTCCACGGAATCGGACTTGATGACATATGCTAAAGCCCGTATAAGCTTACGATCAGCGGTAGCAGCTTCCAATATCTCTTTGAAATTAACGTTGGAGCCGTAGAGGTTTTTTGCCGAGTGGTACATATTTTGTACGTCAACAAATATACCTACGCGTTGTTCTTTATGTTTAATCATAGGGAAGAATATATATTTATGTTTGAGTAACAACTTCTTCTTCATCGCTTTCTTCAACTTTAGCAGGGAGCAATTCTTCCTCAAACTCATCAGGCTCCTTGCGCTCCGCAAATTTTTTAGCGATCTTCAGTTTGAGTTTTGTCGCAAGCTCTTCAAAACTTTTAAGGTTGTTGCGCTCAAGATAACGCAAAAGCTTTTTGCGCTCATTGATTTTGCGAATGAGCCCTCTGCGTGATGAGTGGTCTTTCGCGTGTGTTTTTAGGTGATCAGCAAGCTGCCTAATCTCTTCGGTGAGAATGGCAATTTGTACCTCGCTTGATCCCGTATCATTAGGATGTGTCTGAAACTTCTTAATGATGCGGTTTTTGACTCTTTTTTCTAGCATACGACGAAGAAGTGGTTATCTTAATATATAGTAAATAAAAACAATCGCGACACGATTGCTATGGATAGGTAGGTAGAAATGGACTAAGAATTGTCTATTTATACGCCTTTTCCGAGTCTTCCCATATCTTTTTGCTCTCTGAGCCAAATGTCTGTGGGTGAAGGCTTATCGATACATAGCTTTATCTATTACATCTCATCTTCACATCACCTCCGCTTCAAAAAATCTTCAAAATAGCTCGCTATTCTTCATCTTTTTTGAAACGTATTTGATGCAAACATGAGCGTACTAGTACAAAGCTATGTATCTCCAAACCTTTAGACCAAGAAATCGTACGTGCGGCTATGGTAGCACGTTGGTGAAAAAATACAACCCCATTGACTTTCTTCTGCTTTTTCTGTATGCTCTTTACTGCTTACTTACTTAGAGACTGTTTCAAAACTCACCGCAAAGTATAAGAAAAATATACTTGCCGGTCAAAACCGCAAAATTTCGGCTCGGCATGATTTTTTAAACAATCTCTTATCATATCTCCCCCACTACCGCTATGTTAACGATTCGCTTAACCCGTGTCGG
>CAZZDA010000052.1:0-6760 GCA_964652585.1 uncultured Gammaproteobacteria bacterium
CTGTGGAACATCTTACAAATTTATCTTAAAGACTAGGTTATCTAGTCTAGAGCCAGTAGAAATATTTAAGTATTTACATATTGAAACATTGAAGGGGTGAATCATTGAAGGATTTAAAGATTTAAGGATTCAAGAAACAAGATAAACAGTGAAGTATTTAAGAATTTAAGCATTGAAATCAACATGCTTTACCTTCCCGCGTTAAAAGTTTTTATCCTCACCACGCTTGCGTTCGTGGTAACGCTTTTTTGGACGCCATTTTTTATCCGTGTTTTGGAGCGCTATCATGTGGGGAAAAAGATAAGAGACGAAGCAAGCGCGCCTATTTTTTCAAAACTGCACAAACATAAATCGGGAACACCCACAATGGGCGGCATACTCGTGTGGGGTACTACGCTTGGATTAGCATTAATTTTTTTTGCAGCCTTTAAATTTTTTCCCGCGACATTTTTCGCGGAACTCAACTTTTTAACACGCGCGGAAACCCTGCTGCCCCTAGGTGCATTAGTCGCAACGGCGTTGGTAGGGCTCGTGGATGATTATTTCAATGTTCGTAATATCGGTCCAAATGGCGGGGGACTCAAGATGCGTCATCGCTTGCTTCTCTATACCTTGATCGCAGGCGGCGTGGCGGTGATAGGTGCTCTGTGGTTTTATATCAAGCTGGATTGGGATTTTGTACGTATTCCATTTTTTGGTAATTTTCAGATCGGTCTTTGGTCAATTCCTTTGTTTATTTTTGTTATTTTAGGTACGGCGTTTTCAGTAAATGAAGCGGACGGTCTTGACGGTCTGGCCGGTGGGGCACTCCTTTTTGCTTTTTTAACGTTTGGAGCTATCGCGTTCTCGCGCGGGCAGGTTGATCTTGCGGCATTTTGCGGAGTGATCATTGGAGCGCTCTTAGCATTTTTGTGGTACAATATTCCACCGGCAAAGTTTTTTATGGGAGATACGGGTGCGATGGCGCTTGGAGTAACCCTTGCTATTTTGGCGATCTTAACAAATACCGTACTGCTCTTACCCATTATCGCCTTACTTCTTGTCGTTGAATCAGTTTCAGTATTGTTGCAATGGTTATGGCGATATGTCTTGAAGAAAAAACTTTTTTTATCAGCACCACTCCATCATCATTTAGAAGCTTTGGGATGGACTGAATCACAGATTGTGATGCGTTTTTGGATCGTCGCAGCGTTATCGTCAGTAGTGGGACTTATTATTTTTATGATGGATAGGGGGTGGTAGCGGCACAAAGTGCTGCAATATTTAAGGATTAAAGCATTTAAAGATTTAAGGGAGAAAGTGGTAATGGAGAAAAAAAAACAGAAAAACCCATATCGCGGGAAAAAAGTACTTATTTTCGGTCTTGGTGTCTATCCGCAAGGTAGCGGCATGGCAGCTGCCCGATTTTTTTTGCGACAAAAAGCGAAGATAACAATTACAGATCTGCGAACAAAGATCGTACTGCGAGAACAAATACAGGGACTCAAGCGTTATACTATAGTATGGGTATTAGGGCGGCACAGAAAAAAAGATATACGAGATGCGGATCTTATTATGCGCAATCCCGGTGTACCTTACGCGCATCCTTTGCTTACTCTTGCACGAAAAAAAAATACACCTATACACAATGACTGCTCTCTCTTTTTCACAATTTCTCCTGTGCGTCCTATAGGGGTAACCGGTACACGAGGAAAAACAACAACCACGACACTTATTGCAGAACTCTTGCGTGTAAAACATGCAAAAACATATATGGGAGGCAACATGAAAGTTTCGCCTTTGTCATTTATAGAAAAACTTAATGAAAAAAGTAAAGTTGTCTTAGAACTTTCCAGTTGGCAACTGGAGGATTTTGATTTTTGGAAAGCGGCGCCGCGTATCGCGGTAGTGACCAATGTATTGCCCGATCATCTTAACCGCTATAAGAATTTTGCCGCCTACGCGCGTGCAAAAAAGTCACTATTCTTATGGCAGCAACCGCAAGATGTGGTGGTTTTGAATTATGATAATAAAGAAACAAGAGATTTTGGAAAAGAAGCGCTGTCTCGTATCATGTGGTTCTCTACAAAAGTATTACGGACGGGTGATGGTGTCTTTGTGCGCAAGGGAGTGATAACGATACGGATACATGGTAAGGAGAAAACAGTATTTTCTACAGCGAATATTTTCCTCAAAGGAAAGCACAATCTTGAAAATGCGCTTGCCGCTATTGCAGTTGCGGCTCTTGAGGGTGTGCCGGTTTCTCAGATACGAAAGGTGCTGACTACCTTTCAGGGCGTACCGGATCGACTGGAAGATATTGGAACATACTCCGGTGTGCGCTGTATTAATGACACCACTGCTACCACTCCTGACGCGACACGTGCCGCACTTGAAACGCATGGCGACAAGCAGCGTCTTATCTTGATTGCGGGAGGAATGAATAAGAAGCTTTCCTATGAAGAATTGGCACGTATTATTCCAAAGTATTGTAAAGGAGTGGTATTGCTTCCCGGAACCGCTACCAATGAACTGAAGAAGCATCTTTTATACACAAAGATTTTTTATGTTTTTTCAATAAAAGAGGCGGTACAGCAAGCATTTGCGCTGGCAGAAAAAGGTGATACTATTTTACTCTCGCCCGCTGCTACAAGCTTTAACCTTTTTCTGAACGAATTTGATAGAGGAGAGCAGTTTAAGAAAGAGGCGCGATCTCATAACTTATAACCTACAGCTCATAACCTCTTTCATGCTACGAAGAGACTATGGTTCAAAAACGAAAAAAGAAACAACATATAACAGCTATTGCTACACCGGATATGGCGCTCCTTGCGATCACCATAGTTCTTGTAGTATTTGGACTTCTCATGCTGAGCTCTGCCGGAGCTGTGGTGGGTTATGAAACATATGGCGACGCCTATTGGCACGTGAAGCACCAGCTTGTTTCCGGAGTGCTCGCGGGCGGCGTGGCGCTGCTCACCTTTCTTTTTTTGCCGTATCACTACCTTCAAAAAATGGCCATGCCCATATTTCTTGGAGCACTTGCACTTTTGGCTGCGGTTTTTCTCCCGGGAATTGGTACCAGCTATGGCAGTGGAGCGCGGAGCTGGATCAATCTTGGTATATCATTTCAACCGAGCGAAATTGCGAAATTAGCGCTTATCATTTATTTAGCGGCAATTTTTGCAAAAAAAGAACCTGAAGCACTTCGTACAACCTTTGAGGGAATAATTCCTCTTCTAGGAAGTCTTGCTCTTATAGGTTTTCTCATTGTGCTGCAGCCTGATATTGGCACCTTGGCCATTATTGCGGGAGTCGCATTCTTGATCTATATTCTTGCTGGCGGCGCCTGGCTGCATGTGAGCGCTCTTGCAGTAACTGGTGCCGGAGCATTCTTACTTTTGATCAAGATGGCGCCATACAGAACAGCGCGTTTTATGACTTTTCTTCATCCGGAACTTGATCCGCAAGGCATTGGGTATCATATTAATCAAGCGTTTCTTGCCTTGGGTTCTGGGGGTATCTTGGGGAGGGGGTTTGGTCATTCTCGTCAAAAGTACCAGTATTTACCGGAAGTAACGGGCGACTCTATTTTTGCAATTATTGGCGAGGAGCTTGGATTCTTTGTCGCAGCACTAGTTGTTTTCGCATTTTTCTTTTTTATTATGCGCGGGTTTACACTGATGCGGCATGCACCGGATGCTTTCGGAAAACTGCTGGCAGGAGGAATTATATCATGGATCGGCATACAGGCTTTTCTCAATATTGGTGCTATGGTAGGTGTTTTTCCTTTAACAGGCATACCCCTTCCCTTTATTAGTTTCGGCGGTACCGCGTTAGTTATGGAATTAGCAGCGGTAGGCATACTCTTAAATATTTCAAGGCACACGAGATAAGAACAACAAATATTTAAGAATTTAAAGATTTAAGTATTTAAGGATTTAAATTTTAAAAATGACAAAGCACAAAGCACAAAGCACAAAGCACAAAATTCTCCTGGTCGGCGGGTCAACGGGCGGAGGTCCCGTTATGCCGCTTCTTGCTTTGGTACAAAGGTTGCGTAGCAAGGGTACCGATACCTCCTTTTTATGGCTTGGCAGCAACAATACATTAGAACAACAGTTGGTGCGTTCTGCGAATATTTCTTATCAAACAATTCCATCGGGAAAGTTGAGACGTTATTGGTCATGGCAAAACTTGCTTGATGGAGGGAGGGTATTTGGCGGTTTTATTGCCGCTTGTTGGTATATCATGCGATGGAGGCCGACACACATGATATCAGCAGGAGGATATTCCGGACCGCCGGTTGCGCTTGCGTGCTGGCTCTATCGGGTGCCCATACATATTCATCAACAGGATGTTGTACCGGGGCTTGCCAATCGTTGTATGGCAGTTTTTGCGGCTTCGGTGAGTGTGAGCGTTGAAGAATCTGCCGCAATGTTCAAAGGAAAGCAGGTTTTGATAACGGGGAATATGGTGCGGCATGATATTGCACATGGTGATCGTGAGGCGCTTTTAGAGCGTTATCATATGCAACCACATCGTCCTGTACTCTTAGTTCTTGGCGGTGGACAAGGAGCCGCGGCGCTGAATGAACTAATATGGAAAGGACTTGCGTCTTTGTCGCCGCAAGCATATATTATGCATATGACGGGAAGCGGGAAAAAGCATGACGATATCACGCGTGATGCCTATTGGCAAAAAGAGTTTTTGGGTAGCGAGCTTTTAGATTGGTATAAAGCGGCAGATGTTATCGTGACACGCGCCGGCATGAGCACATTGTCTGAGCTTGCTTATTTGGGGAAAGCGGCTATTATTATCCCTATACCGCATTCACATCAAGAAA
This sequence comes from uncultured Gammaproteobacteria bacterium, assembly GCA_964652585.1. Taxonomy (GTDB): domain Bacteria; phylum Patescibacteriota; class Patescibacteriia; order UBA1544; family UBA1544; genus CAZZDA01. Next base: position 4,826 of record CAZZDA010000052.1, read on the forward strand.
AAAACGCACGGTACTTTCAAAGAAAAAAGGCCGCCATTGTTCTTGATCAGGAGTACACTTCGTCACAAGACTTTGCGGCATCTCTTAACAAACTTTTGACTACCAAAAAAGAAAGGGAAAACTTAGAGCAATGTATGGCAGTCTCCATGGAAAAAAATGCGCTTGCGAGCGTTGCAGAACTCCTCAAGATATAAGCGAACCTCTCAACTATGTTTCCATACAATCGCATACATTTTGTCGGTATAAAAGGAGTGGGTATGACCGCGCTCGCGCACGTATTGAAAGCTCGCGGTGCTTCGGTAAGCGGCTCGGATATGGATGAAGTTTTCTTTACCGATAAGGTGCTTGAAAAATCAAATATTACGTGCAAGTTTTTTTCTGAGGAGCATATTACCAGCGATATTGATCTGGTCATCTATTCAACCGCTTACGACACCTCGCATCCGGAAATACAAAAGGCAAAAAAATTACACATACCTACCATTACGTATCCGCAAGGATTGGGTATGCTTTTTGAGGACGGGAAGGGTATCGCGGTTGCAGGGTCTCATGGAAAAACTACCACAACCGCTCTTTTGGGTACGCTGCTTGAGCGCGCAGGGTTGGATCCTACGGTTATCGTGGGAAGCGCTGTTCCACAATTTAGCGGCAATGCGCGCGTGGGAGTAAGCAATCTGACGATCATTGAAGCCGATGAGTACCAAAATAAATTTCAATACTATAAACCGTTCGGCGTGGTACTCACGAATATTGATTATGACCACCCCGATTTTTTTGCAACTCAAGAAGCGTATGACGCTGCATTTGAAAAGTTTTTGAAAAAAATACCAGCGGAAGGTTTTCTTGTATATAATGCGGATGATCGTAATTCTGTTGCTTTGGCAAAAAACTTGAAAGGAAAAACCATTTCCTATGGTGTGCGCGTACGTGCTGATATTATAGCGCGAAACTTACATACCGACGGGCGTGCCACCACTTTTGACGTTGTGGATCATGGTAAGGTGTTAGGAAGCGTAGAGTTGCCACTTTTTGGGGAGCATAATGTGTCAAATGCGCTTGCGGCAATAGCGGCGGCACGCTCTCTTGGTGCTCATTTTATTGATATTTGTACGGCACTTGCGGAATTTAAGGGAACCAAGCGGCGTTTTGAAAAAATAGGAACATATAACAATGCGCTGGTGTATGATGATTACGCGCATCATCCGGCAGAAATTACGGCAACTCTTACGACCGCAAAAGAGCAGTTTCCAGAGCAGCGTTTAGTGTGTCTGTTTCATCCACACACCTTTAGCCGAACAAAAGTGTTGTTTAACGATTTTGTTACCAGTCTAGGTTGTGCGGATATGGTATGGGTAATGGATATTTATGGTTCTGCCCGTGAACAACAAGGTACCATGCACGCCGAAGATTTGGTTACTGCCCTTCAACACAATAAAAAAAATGCGGTGTATGTAGGGAATCTACAAGAGGCGGAAAAATATGCAAAAACACACTTGCGCGAAAATGATATTCTCTTTACTATGGGAGCAGGGGATGTCTGGAAAATTGGCGAAGAACTTGTACATGAATAGGGCTACTATTTTTGATGACCTATGCAAGAACAAGATAAAATATATTTTGAAGAACCAAATGTATTACGCGTGTTTACGCGCGGTGAGCAAACAGCTGAAAAAGCAGAAAAAATGTTTGGAGATCTCTTGGCTATAGCACGACAGCATCCACGCATACAGTTTAATGCAATTGTTGATGTGCGATTAGCACACATACCGTCCAAAGAAGTGAGGGGTATGTATAAGAAAATATTTGAACATCCACAGACCGGAAAAGTAGCGTATCTCACAAAAACACTGCCTTTTACTGGACCGTTTCTTGAGTTTTTTGTTAACTCACACCCCCAAAGGGTAAGCCACTGGTTTGACCAGTGCGACTTGAAAA
>CAZZDA010000053.1:0-6734 GCA_964652585.1 uncultured Gammaproteobacteria bacterium
GGAATTTCGCTACCTTAGGACCGTTATAGTTACGGCCGGCGTTCATCCGCGCTTCGGTTCAAGGCTACGTCCCGAAGGATTTCACCCCTCCCCTTAACGTTCGGACACTGGCCAGGCATCAGCCCCTATACGTACTCTTAAGAGTTTGCAGAGACCTGTGTTTTTGGTAAACAGTCGCTTGACATCTTTCGCTGCGGCCCTGATTGCTCAGGGCAGGCCTTATCCCGAAGTTACGGCCGCTGTTTTGCCGAGTTCCTAAACGAGGGTTATCTCGTGCACCGTCGTATGCTCAACTCGCCTACCTGTGTCGGTTTGCGGTACGGATTGCATGCGCTTAGCTCTAGAGGTTTTTCTTGGAAGTGCATTCACTGTAATTGGGTCTGCCCGAGGGCTTTCCCTTCTGCCAACGTTCAACGCTTCACGTGTCCCGGATTTGCCTGGGACACACGCCTACTTCGCCAGCAACGCCTATAGCCAAAAAACGCTACGGCCTTTGCACTCCGTCACCCCATCGAAAACACATACAAGTGCAGGAATATTAACCTGCTCATCCATCGGCTACCCCCTTCGGGTTCACCTTAGGACCGACTAACCCTGGGCCGATTTTCGTTGCCCATGGAAACCTTAGGCTTACGGTGGGCGGGGTTTTTACCCGCCTTTTTACTACTCATGCCAACATTCTCTCTTCCAAGCGCTCCACCATACCTTACGATACGACTTCACCGCCCTTGGAATGCTCCTCTACCACTTCCGTGATAAATCACGGAAATTCCTATCTTCGGTATGTCATTTGAGCCCCGATACATTTTCGGCGCGAAACAACTTGACCAGTGAGCTATTACGCTTTCTTTAAAGGATGGCTGCTTCTAAGCCAACCTCCTGGTTGTTTGAGTCACAACACCACCTTTTACACTTAATGACAATTTTGGGACCTTAGATGAGGATCTGGGCTGTTTCCCTTTTGACCAATGGAGCTTTGCCCCCATGGTCTGACTCCCGGACATACATTCTCGGCATTCGGAGTTTGATTGGAAAGGGTAGGTTACCCCCCGCTTCCCATCCAGTGCTCTACCACCGAGATGCTTAAATTCCGAGGCTAGCCCTAAAGCTATTTCGAGGAGAACCAGCTATTACCAAGTTCGATTGGAATTTCTCCGCTAACCACAGCTCATCCCCGCGTGTTGCACGGCGCGTGGGTTCGGGCCTTCCCCCGACTTGTCGTCGGGGTTCACCCTGGCCATGGTTAGATCACTTGGTTTCGGGTCTTGTGCATACTGCTCGCATCCCGTTAGACGGGACACACGCCGGTTAAGACTCGGTTTCCCTGCGCCTTCGCTCCGTAGAGCTTAAACATGCAGCATACACAAACTCGTTGGCTCATTCTTCAATAGGCACGCCGTCACCCCGAAAGGCTCCGACTCCTTGTAAGTATACGGTTTCAGATACTATTTCATCGGCCTCACCGGCCTGCTTTTCACCTTTCCCTCACGGTACTGGTTCACTATCGATCACGAAAAGTATTTAGCCTTGGCGCATAGTCACGCCTGATTCCCACAGGATTTCTCGGGTCCCGCGGTACTTGAAAATAATAACCGTAAAGTGTTTACCCTTTTCGCGTACAGGACTTTCACCTTCTTTGGTAGGGCATTCCAACCCTTTCTACTAAGGAAGCACGCATCTTTACCCCGAGCTTACAAGCGCTCGAACGTCACCATTTCACAACCCCGCAGCAGCAACGGCTTGTACCTTGCAACGGTCTCACCTTCAGGTTAGTCAAAGACTCTCCATCCGGCAAAACCAACCACTGCTACGGTTTAGGCTTTTCCCCTTTCGCTCGCCGCTACTTAGGGAATCACAAGACAATAGGCACTTACCCCCAGCTGAGAGTAAACGCCTATCGCCCATTACTGTTCTCTTTTCCTCCGCTTACTGAGATGTTTCACTTCAGCGGGTGCCCTTCACCACCCTATGTATTCAGGTGTGTGATATCTTGACATGACTCAAGATGGGTTGCCCCATTCGGACATCTCCGGATCAAAGGTTGCTTACCACCTCCCCGAAGCTTATCGCAGGTTGCTACGTCCTTCATCGGCTTTTCGTGTCGAGGCATCCACCGTATACTCTTATTGATTATCCTGACATACGTGTTGGCAACCAATTGCAAAGGTTGCATTCGTATGTCAATTTGCTCGACTTCATAGTGTTGAGAAATCTACTTTTTGTCATTCCCGCGAAGGCGGGAATCCATAAGAGATTTCTCTGACTAGATTTGGAATCTCTATCAAATGCTGATCTGTATCTTCAAGAGATTCCTGTGTTGAATTGAGGTTAATTGTCAACGTACGATCTATTTTCAGTGTATAAGCCAGCAAAGATCTTGCGAGCTTATTGCTAAAATCAGATAAAAAGTGGTCGTTCCACTTGTTGTTGCTATGGTTGAGAGTGGTGTGACCACTTACTTTTTCCACCAAAAAAACCGCTTGCAAGCGGTTCCTTCCCATGGAATTTTCCGGGAGTTTAACCGCCTAGCACAATGAAAATTGCATTTTATCGCTCATAGCGTATTCCCCCGTAGGGTTTTTGAAGAAAATATGAATTGTTGCTAGTTTTCCACCTCTTTTCCACATAAAAATAAAGTTCTTTACTAGCTCACGCAGTATAGCGTTTCACAAGGGTTGTGTCAAGAGTATTATCGTGATATTGTAGAGCCACGCCGGGGTGGTGAAATTGGTAGACACGCGTGGTTTAGGACCACGTACCGCAAGGTGTGGAGGTTCAAGTCCTCTCCCCGGCACCACATAACTGACAGGTATGTACCTGTTTTTTATTTGCTCGTGATAGCATTGTCTAGTATACTTCTTGTGGGCAGGGATTTTGTTTCCTTGCATTTATTTAGTAAATGCTTTTTTTATTTATGCGATTATTTTCCTCAAGTCTTTTTTTTATTACTCTTTTTTTATTCTTCTCACCTTTTACACTACACGCGCAAGAAACTCCCATTGTTATCACCGAGATCGGTGCATATGAACTTACCGATCATGAATGGATAGAAATTTTCAATCGTTCTTCCGGAAGCATCAATCTTGAAGGATGGAAATTTGTGGAAGGATTTACAGAAAGTAAACCCGATGGCATAAAACACTCTCTTTCCGTACACCACGGAAGCTTTCTGCTCGCACCCAGTGCATACGCCATTATCGCACAGAAAGCAGATATTTTTCTTGCCGATCACGCATCAACAACAGTAACTATTTTGGATAGTTCGTGGGGAACGCTCAAAGAAAGCGGGGAGCGTGTACAGCTTCTTGACGCGGAAGGCGTAGCACAAGAAGATTTTATCTATCTTGCGACACCGGACACCTCTCTTGAACGAATTGATAGCAATATTTTTGACTACACATCCGCCAACTGGACACCGCATTCTACAAGCAATAGCGCAGGGAGAGCAAATAGCGCTAGCGATAATGATACAAACCAAAATGACAATACTGCTGATGACGGCACTACTGATAATAATGATTCTAGCAATACTGCAAACGATACTACCGCCACAACAACACCTGAGATCACAAACCAAGATATTGCGCCGGAAAACACGGCGCCATCTTCCGGTTCATCAGGATCATCACCCACCATTTCTTTTGGCAACGTACTCGTTAACGAATTTGTATCTGATCCAGACGACGAGGATGTAGAATGGATTGAACTCTATAACACAACCGACCAAACCATTTCATTTGAAGGATGGGTCATAGAAGACGGTACCGAAGCGCAAACCATGATTTCCGGAACTATCAACTCTAAAGGATTTTTTGTCATAGAAAAACCAAAGGGTAAGCTTAATAATACCGGCGACATCATATTTCTCTACACCCAGCAACATACACTCATTGATCGGGTAACGTATGGTGGTTGGGATGACGGCAATAAAAACGACAACGCGCCAAAAGCGCAAGATCCATACAGCACTGCTAGAAAGATTGATGGACTAAATTCTTTTAATAACGCCTCAGATTTCTCGCTGACCACTACACCCACAAAAGGTACGAGCAATATTGTCACGCAAGAAAATAACGAAAACAGCACCGACATATTGTCATTACCAAACACCACATATTCTTCTTACCCCAACACCATTGTTATCAATGAACTCTACCCAAATCCTCCTGGAACAGATGATGCTGAATTTATTGAACTCTTGAATATCGGGAACATTGCCGTGAATGTGCAAGGGTGGATCATTGGGGACACAACAACCAAGCGCTACACACTTACCCAAGAAGATCTTGGCACAACTACTCTTAGCCCCTTGGATATTCTTGTACTGCCAAGAAGTATCACTAAAATTGCGCTCAATAATACCGGAGGAGAAACTGTAAAACTTTTTCATCCCGACAAAGTACTTTCAGATAGTACGTCCTACACGGAAAAAGCGGAAGAAGGCACAAGTTACGCGCGTAATAGCGAGGGTCAATGGCAATGGACACTCACCACCACCGAAGGAAAATCAAATACTATTACCATACCAAATCAATCGCCTGTACCTTTTTTTGAGATCGCCTATCAAGGAAATGCCGCGAACCCTTTATACGAGCCCGGTGAAGTACTTGCCTTTGACGCTTCAGATTCCACCGACCCGGACAATGACCAACTTGTCTTTGCCTGGGATTTTGGAGATGCTACGAGCGCCAACAGTATCGCACCACTGCATATTTTTGAAAAAGAAGGAATCTATACCGTCGCACTCACCATATCTGATAGCAGCATTACAACCGCAACAAGCAGCACTATTATTATCAGTACGACAACAAACACCTCAACCCCTTCTCGTATACTTGAGCCGGTAAGCACATCACCATACACCCCCACTAATCATACTATCTTCATCAATGAGCTCTATCCCAATCCACCCGGTGATGACACGCAAGGAGAATTTATTGAACTGATCAATATTGGTGCTACGCCCTTTGACCTCTCTTTATGGACCCTGGATGATGATGAAGAAGGGTCGCGCCCATATACCATTCCGGAATACACAATCATTGATCCAAATAATTTTCTTACCTTTCCACGATCACAAACAAAACTCGCACTTAATAATACGCACGATGCGGTACGGCTTTTCGCATCCAATGAACAACTTGTTGACAGCATCTATTTTGACAAGATAGCCGAAGGCGCAAGTTATATAAAGCTGGGAAATGAGTGGCGATGGACCGAGCAACCGACTCCCGGGGAATTAAATGTCCTCGTTGAGCCATCAACCCTTGCAAAAAAGAGCTCCGAACCAGCGCGTCATATTGCCTTGGAAGATATTCGCCAACACGAAATTGGAGAGCATATCACTACTACCGGCATCATTGCAGTCGCCCCAAGAACATTTGGGAAAACAACCTTGTATATTGTAGGATCGCCAGGCATTCAGTTGTATATGCACAGTGGGGAATGGCCGGAATTGTCTGTTGGAGAAATAGTCGAGGTTACCGGAACCTTAAGCACCGTACAAGGTGAACATCGGCTCAAACTCACAAGCGCGGATGTGATCACGCGCATGGGAACGCAAGAAATAGTTTCTCCTCTTACACTTGCGGCAGCTGATATCGCAAAAGAATATGAAGGCTATTTAGTGACAATTGAGGGCGAAGTGGTACAAAAGCGCGGCAATTCTTTTTATCTTGATGATGGCACAGAAGAAGTACGTGCCTATATCAAAGACTCAACAGGCATAGACGCAAAAGCATACAAAAAAGGTGATTACCTTGCCATAACCGGGCTCGTAAGCCAAACGCGCGCCGGCTTTCGTATTTTACCGCGCAATGCCGATGATATAGAAAAAAAGGAAGGTGTTGTTGCAGGCGCAAGCGAGGAAAGTGAATACGCAACAGACGCCTCCATTCCCAAGCCAAAGAATTTTTGGTGGAATGGTGTAAAAAAATATACCGGGACAGCATTATTTGTTCTTGGATTTTTTGGCATTCTGATTGCCTTGTTTTACCCCCATAAAAATAAAAGTGAATAAAAAAAGACCCGAGTGCGATGCACAGCGGGTGAAAGAACGAAGGACTTGGCGGGGCGCAGAGGCGTCAGACTTTGCAGAGGGAGGATAGGTGCAAACAGGAGAGCACCGATCACCGCTTCGGGCGCTTACGCACCCGCCAAGAAGGAAATACGAACGGACCGAGGGGAAAAGCCCTTAGGTGGGAGGAGGGGAAGCCCTTGGGCTTTGTTTGACCCCTCGGTCCGCAACAGCGTGAGATATCGGGCATGACGTAGAGGGAGGGAGTGGTCTACGACATCGCGACATCAACCACGCTGAAGTTGATACTATTGAAAGAGCCTGCACACTCTAACATTTTTAAAAAAACCTGTCAACCCCATTCCATGCATAGAACTGACGAAGTTGTAAACCGCACAAAAAGGAGGTCGTACAATCTCTACTTTATTACAACGCCTTATTATTTTTTTATATGATGGAATTTCTCTTCCATTTCCTCCAAGCGCTGTGCGTGCTTTGCTGCGGCATAGGTTGCTACAGAAAAAGGCACTAAAAAGGTAATAATTATTTGTAAAATCTGTGTATAGGATACCTTGCCGTTTATAAAGCTATCGGCATGATTGATGATCGCCAAAACAAAACCAACAAGCAATGCAGCTCGTGCCGATGTTTTGAGAATATGCGGATGCTTACAATGTTCAAAAAATGTTTTTGACATATAGGTAATGTTATATTGGTG
>CAZZDA010000054.1:0-6371 GCA_964652585.1 uncultured Gammaproteobacteria bacterium
GAGCAGACTCAGAAACAACTGTCTTTATTGGATTTTTAACCGGACACTAGTGATAGTGAGCTATAACTTTATCCCTCATTTCTTTAATTTCATTAATGACACTGACATTTATCTGTTGACTTGAAAAAACTTCCAACCCTGCTTTATCTATATCTTTGAATGAATATGATCTATCATCTCTATCAAAACAGTGACAGATTTTTACTACAAAAGTTATAAATACCCCTTGTTCAATAGTGCCAAAAAAATTCTTATATTTACTTTGAATATCAAAATACTTGTGAAAAAGATTTTTTCCAACTATATACTCTGATCTACTTAAATATAATGCTTTTAGAAGTGTGTAAGCAGTCTTTGCTTCAACAATATTTGCTCTAAAATATTCTATAGCTCCTTTTTGTGTAGATTCAATTTCCATAACAAATATCATTTATAACTTCCATCCAAAGCTGCCGGACTAGGACTCGAACCTAGATGACAAGGACCAGAACCTTGCATCCTACCATTAGATGATCCGGCAGCACTGGAGAGAAATATTGTTTTAAAGCGCACTTACTCTAGCAAAATTTCCCGTTATTTTCAATGGATTTTTCTCCTCAACATCGGGTGTGCTCCCGTTTCTTCGTTCCTCCTTGACACCCGATGTTTTCCCGAAAAATATTACTTAACAATCTGCCCTCCAAAATTTTTGACAATGTCTTGCAGCGATGTACCGCTTGTATCACCGGACGCATCCACCTCTTTTGTATCTGTGTCTTTTTTTACAACCTGTGGTGTCGCACCATTCCTCACCCCTTGAAGTGCAGTACCAACCTCCGCTTGCAAACGCACCTTAACGCCATACACATCCTCCACCGATCGCTCAAGCGCTTCTCGCATTTTAATATCTTGCATTTTATCCGCGTGCATTTTATACGACACGGAAAATACCAAGCACCCGTCTTTACACTCTTTTGGCGCACTCCCCTCCAAAATAAACGAGAGGGCGTGATTATATTTTTTGGTTTGCTTCATAAGCTCGCTCCATTTTTCTTGCAATATGGTGTTTTCTAGAGATGTGCTACTACTTTCTTTTTTCTTTTCTTGACTTTTCTGAACCACTTCTTTTGACTCTCCGCCAGCTGGCTGATTTTCTATTTTTGGCGTTACTGTAACTGGCTGAACTTGACTGGCACTTTTAGTAGGTAATTTATTCTCTTTGACATCGACGCTTTCGCTTGAAACACCGAGTGTTTTCCCGTCTCCGCCAGCTGGCTGATCCTCCTCAACACTCGGTGTTGGGCGAAAACGCTCGCAAAACTTAACTGTAGCAATTTCTGCGGGAAATTGTGGAATGGAAGAAGATTTTACTAATGACTGTACCTCATAAAGAATATCTATCAAGCGTAAAAGCCGTTCTGTGGTAAAAGAATCTCCCAACTTCTGCACGCGCGGCATCATGTCAGGATCAAGGGAAAGAACCGTTACCTGTCCTTTGCTATAGGTACGTACAAGTAGGTGCTGAGAAAGGCGCAGCGCATCTTGCAAAAACGCATCCGCATCAACCCCTTCATTATGAATAGTTTCCAAATGTTCAAGCGACCTCTGAATATTATTTTCCGCAAGCAGCTCAAACCACGCAACAACGCTCCCCATATCAGAACGAGGCAGCAAGAGGTCAACCAACTCTCCGGTGAGCCTTTCTTCACCAAGCGCCATCAATTTTTGTAAAAGTGATTCCGCGTCCCGCACGCTGCCATGCGCATGCTCCACGATCCTATCTATCACACCATCGGTCACCGCAACATTCTCTTGATCCGTAAGCCAATTAAGACGTTTGTGCAGCGCCTCTTCCGGAACCAACCGAAAATCAAATCTTTGGCATCGAGAAATAATAGTTTGCGGCACTTTGTGTATTTCAGTTGTTGCAAGAATAAATGCCACATTCTTTGGCGGCTCTTCAAGTGTTTTTAATAACGCGTTAAATGCCGCTGTTGAAAGCATGTGCACCTCGTCAATAATGAATACTTTCCATTTATCCTTTTGCGTTACGACATTGACGCTTTCAATAATGTTGTCGCGCACATTGTCAACTCCGGTATGCGACGCCGCATCAATTTCAATAATGTTCAAAGAACTTCCTTTTATAATTGACGTACACGAATCACATGTTGCGCAGGGTTCGCCCTCCCCTTCTTTTCGTGTATCACAATTAAGCGTCTTTGCAAGAAGACGAGCAGTGGTTGTTTTCCCTACGCCGCGCGGCCCGGTAAAAAGATAGGCGTGTGCTACACGCCCGGTCTTTATTTGTTGTTCTAAAGTTATGCGTATCGGCTGTTGGCCAACGAGATCTTTAAAAATTTGAGGCCGATATTTTCGATAGAGTGCTAATTCCATATTTTACTCTATACTTCTTACGTCCGTATTCGCGGCAAGCGCGCTTTGCTTCATGATATTTTCAACCGCTCCCCAGCCGGTCTCGCCTTTTGCCGGCACCAAGAGTATCACCTCATCTCCCTCGCTTCCTTTATAATAAGTGACGCTCGCGGTTAACACTTTCCAACTTTTTCCTTCATATGCCACTGCGTATTGGCGCGTCTCCTGATCTTGCGTCAACGTTCCAATAATACGCTTACGTTCGATCGGTTGGATCTGTTTAAAAATAAAACGTCCCTCGCCGGTTATCGTAAGTTTTAAAATATCCCCCTCAACAAGCTTTGATTTGGATGCATAATTTGCCGGCACCGTGTATTCTTTTCCATCAGGTCCGGTCATGTGCTGACCATTAAAAACTCCTTCTATAACATTCGTAGAAGCAGTCGTATCGCCATGCGGCGCGCTAAACGGCTTTGGTGTTGCACCCGTTCCTTCCATGAGCTCAATAGCACTTTGTATCTGCCCCCGTACTTCGTGCAATACACTTAATACCAGGCCGCACTTATGTTTGAGTACTTGATCCGGGCTTTCTTTGAGCTGTCCCGTATCTGACTGCTCTTCATCTTTGACCTTTGCAGATACGTCTGACGATGTTTCGTCATCAACAAGTGAGGAAAGTTCTTTATCAATATTTTCCAATACTTCGTCTGTTGTTTTTTTCTCTTCCGTGGTCTCCGTATCGTTTTCAAGCGAGGGTAATTGATTTTGTGTTTTATCCATATTTTTTTGTTAGTTATGTGTTATGAGTTGTGAGTTTTAAGATCACGTCGTTCTCTCCGTTGCGGCAACGGGTGTTTTTTCTCCCAAGTTGCCCAGCTGGCTGCGCCGCAAAATTGCTTGTTCTACTTGAGCACGATCCTTGCCATATCGCTGCCTTGACAATTCTTTTATCTGCTGTGCACGTGCTTTATCGCCCGCATGCGGAGGAAAAGTAGACATATGAAACGCACGCTGCGCCGTATTATGCACCAATAACTTAACATACGCGTGAAATCTGTCAATGTTCACGAGATCATACTCGTTAAAGACCGGTGCGAACTGTTTTGCAAGCATTTCCGCATCCTCAATACCGATGCGAAACGCTATCATCGTACCCACATTTCCTAAAACCGCGTCGCGAATTTTTGTATCGCCGTTCTGTACCAACTGCCCTAAATATTGGTGCGCAAGCGTCAAGTTCAAGCGATATTTCCGTGCTTCCGACAAAATAACCGCAATGCTGTCGGTAATGTAATTCTGAAATTCATCAATATAGAGATAAAAATCCTGACGTTTTTCTTCCGGCATCTCGGCGCGCGCAAACGCCGCCATTTGCAGCTTGGAAACAATAATAAGACCTAAGAGCATACTATTGACTTCCCCTATCTTTCCTTTTGATAAGTTGACCAACAAAATTTTCTTAGAATCCATAATGTCACGAAAATTAAAACCGGACACCGGCTGTCCAATAATATTACGCATCATGGTATTTTCTATAAAGCGTCCAACTTTTGAAATTAAGTACCCCAACATTTCTGACTTGTGAAAGTCAGAAGTTTTTGCCATCTCCTTTTCCCAAAATGACCGTACCACAGGATCGGTCACATTAGTAAGTTTGTATTTTTGAAAATCAGGGTCGGTAAAAATGCGCGGAATTTCGGTGATCGTACCCGGATCTTGCTTATCCGCCATGAGCGTCAGCATGGCATTGCGCATATTATGCTCAAACATAGGACCGATCATATTCGGGTCAGAAACAAGTTTGTAAAAGATCTGTATCATTTCTTGCACGGCAAAATCCTGCTGATCCGGCGTATCGGCTTCCAACATATTAAGCCCTATGGGACGATCAACATCTGACGGATCAAACACAATAACATCTTCCAAGCGATTTTCAGGAATAGAGGCCATGATATCTTCCACAAGATCGCCATTCGGATCAACAACGCACACGCCATGTCCCGCCGAAATATCCTGCCTCGCCATCTCGGAAAGCAACACCGATTTACCCACACCGGTCATACCAACGATATAAGTGTGGCGGCGACGATCTTCCGGCAATAGATAAATATCCCTATCTTCTCCGCGATAACTGTTTTTTCCAAGCAATACTCCTGTTGCTGGAAGATCGGTCGGTGCCGGTGCGCGCCTCGCTCCAAGCCAAACGATATTTGGTGTCTCTGTTGAAGGCAAAGGAAAGTGGTAAAGTGTTGTCAGCTCTTCAGCATTGAGCAAAATAGCGTATTTGGAAACCAATTGACGATAAATAAAACTTTGAACAAGCGTGTCTTTCCCGCGAAAAAGTGTGGGTACCACGCGTTCAAACGCATTGCCATACTCATACACATTGTACTGCGAAAAGGCATCGGTGATCGTTTGCAGATAGGTGTGTGTTTGATCTTGTGTTGGTGCCGCTACCACCACGCGAATATTTGCCTCCAGCCCAGCTTTGCTGGTTTTTTCCTCAAGCCCTTTGACCATCTCTTCTTCCATGGGAGATAATTTGTAAAGCTCCGGATCCTCTTTTGGTCTTTCTTGAGATGGACGTCGTGCACCGCCGCTAAAAAAATCTTTTCCCAGTTGTTTAAAAACACCTTTCCACGTCCCTTTGCCGCCGCTCTGCATTGCTTCTTTTAAGTTTTTTCCTTGAAGCATCGCGCTTGCTACTTTACGCCCCCGCATGTGCCAGCCTTTATGCGCGGATCGCACCACAATTTGAATAGCGGCCGCTGAGCGCTCATCCAACTTGCTTAAAGCATTGGTTAGTGCATTTAAAGGATCTGCTTGCATTTTTAAATACGTGTTGATGGGAAACATATTTTCGCGGCGAAATCTCAAGTACGCGCCCTCCACCATGCTATGCGGCGCAAAGATATTATAGTCCTCAACAAGCGTCATTTCCGCGTCCGGATAGTGCGCAAGAATTTGCTGCTCCACAAACCGCGTAAGATAGCGGGGTGTGGTAACATAAAAATAAATATGCCCCTCGCGCGCGACTATTTCAAATGATACTTCGTCCGTTCTCCCAAAAATAAGCGCATTCAAACCTCCTTGCGCTTTGAGCCCTCCCAAGTTGCTCGCAAAACCTTCCATAAGCGCGATACCCTCCTGTACCTGCTGCGGTGTTAGTGCCTCCCGCATGGATTGTGCCGATTCTTTCGGCACGCGCACAAGATACACTTGGGTATCAAGTGAATTAGGCAACGCATGATGCTTGCGCAGACGATAACGCACCACGCCAAAACCAATCGCCAACATAGCGATAAAAGAAAATATGATCAAGAAGAGAATGAGAATGGGGAGAAAGAATGACATAAGGATCACGTCATGGTTTTGTTATTTTGTCTCGTAATCGCAGAATTTTTTCAGCTTTCAACTTTGCCTCTTGTTCTAAGAAAAACTTATTGACTCCGGGGATAACCGAAAGCCAGCTCATAATAACATCGCGAATTTGCGCAACTTTTACTTTTGTTTTTTTGAGCAACTGTTGAATGGATCGCGCCGCCTGTTCACCTCCATTTTTAAAGAGCGGCTTTGCCTCAGGCGGAAGCTGGGAATAGACCTTCTCCATATCTTCTTCCAATACCTTCTCTATTGCCTCAAGAGATACTATGGGTATGCCTTGGGGTACCGTCTGTTGAGCAGGTGTTACCGGCTGTTGTGCCGCAGGTGCGGTATTTGCAACCGCTTCTTGCCGTTGTCCTTCCACACCCGGTTGTTGCTCTAAGGTTTCAGGGGCACGCAGCACCTCGCCCTGCCACTCCAAAGTTGGCGGAACTGTCGTCTCGGATGCGCCAATAGATTGCACCTCGAGCGTTCTTTTTTTACGTAAGAGATTTTGCATAGCTTTGTTCACAGTATACCACATTTCAGCACGCACTTCCAAGCTTATCATATTTGTTATATAAAGGAAATGGAACAGATATTGTTATATAAAGGAAATGGAACAGATACGGTATAATTATGATGCTTTACCC
>CAZZDA010000055.1:0-6053 GCA_964652585.1 uncultured Gammaproteobacteria bacterium
TATAGTTTGTCAATATCTACATCTTTATAAAGTTTTATTTTGGTCAACAAAAAATACTCAACTTTCCTAAAGAATTGAGTATTTTTTCGTGGCAGGGCGTGGTGCAGGACGTTAGAACTGTGTTTGAGCAGAAGAATGATGTGAGTATTTATATTCCTGCGTTGTATTCTGGGGTACATGGGAACGTATAAACTGTACCCCACCCTGCTAGTCACTATATATTGTGTTTCAATTTCAATAAGTTCATAGCTATAAAGGTTTGCTACAAAAATCTTTTAAGGAGTACGCACTAAAAGAAAAAAAGCCCTGTACTGAAACAGAGCTATGTGAACATTAGCTATTCGGCACGTACTTCAAGAACGTAGACGCCAAGTTTTTCTTTGTCGGGAGGATAAATCTCTTTAAGAAGGTTGAGTACCTTGCTTTTGTCAGAGTCAGGTACAATCTTTTTTGCATCTTCATGCTCAAGCATAGTTGCAAAGGATGAGTACACACGAACATCAATCACTCGAATAATCTGTTCACTTTTGTGTGTTATCAAGCGAATACGCTCCCCCGGTCTTATTTTCTTGATGTTGCCGTAGCCGATTCTGACTTCCAGTGTTTTTTGGCGCTTCACGATTTGATCTATGAAACGTTGCTTGACTCGCATGGTTCTCATAAAGTGTTCTCCCAGTACATAGCCCCACTGTTGTGTGATTCGGTTATCTTTGTACGATCCCGGCATCGCGGCATCAAGCGTCCACCCTAACCGTTGTAACGCGACCGTTTCCTCAACCGAAGGAACTAGATGGGTGTACAGTTTATGCCCATACTGAACAAGCAGTTGCGGTACATCCGCTAGAAGAGCGGTAAACGCCTGGATATTATAGGCAGTGCAGGGCATGAGCTTGATTGGCTCTCCTTTTTTTGGAGTTGCGCCTACGACACCAAGCACCGTACCATTGCGGTCAACGGCAACGAATATCAATTTGTATTTCACATTGACATCGCGCGTATCACGACGCTCATATCCCTTAAAGAGCGCTTCAATCCATTCATTATCAATGCCTTGGAAGTGATGTGGCAGCTTCTGCAAAACAAGAGCGGTAATCTGTTCTTCATGCTCTTTTTCTGCCGGAAGAACCGAGATATTCGGTCGGTCAAAACGTTCTTCAGCAACAGAATCAAGAAAGAGCTTATAGAGCATCATCTCTGTTACACCCGCTTTGTAGTGGCTTTCCGACTTTCCGGCGACAATGTAGCCTTTCTTCAAGAAGAATTGTAAGGCAGAGTTATTTTGCTCAGCGATAGTGCAATACATCTGACGAGTTTGGTGTTCCTGCGCGTATTGCTCGGCTACATTGAGTAGTCTACTACCAAATCCTTTTCTCCCTTGATATGTCGGATCAATGATTAACGGACTGATCTTGTACGTTGCCTGACGTTTACCCACAATGTTAATCATTCCCGCAGGTATGCCATCTTCCGTTATCACCCACATTCGCTGTTCTTTGGAAAAATGACCTACTGTGTCTTCCCCGCCAGCGATATGCGTCTCAAAAATCCTTTTCGCGTGAGCACGGTGGTCTCCCGCATAAAAAGGGCTAAGTGCTTCTTCCATGATGCGAGTGATAAACTCAAAGTCACTAGGTAATGCTTCTCGTATTTCAATCACACTCATCTGAATCTCCTTTCAATATGCCTACAGAAAAAGCTTTCAATCTCTTTTTCAATTGTAAGGTGCTTATTACTTGACAAAGACCGTAACACACATGGATTTTGCTGTCAAAGATTCAATCTCTATCCTAATACCAAGCACTCCATATTTCTGTTCATCTTCCTTTGCATAGAAAGAATATATTTCATTGAGCAGTTCTTTTTTAGTTTTTCCTCCAAAATAGTGAGGCGAAACACTGCTCATCAATGCGTCAAAGGAATCATAGTGCAGCAGTTCGACAACTTTTACTGCAAGGGTATCTTGCTGTTCAGGTTCTTTTAGAAACTCAATGGTATCCCCTACAGAAATCCGCCGCCTTTTTTCATCATAAAGACGTGATTCGATAGTTTTAGTCCCTGAACGTATTTTTTCAAATAGTTTCGGTTGGAGTTTCATTTTGTGATGCATATTTTTTTGATCATTGTTCTCATCTTATGTATAGGTTACACAAACCAAATGCTAGTAGTTATTCTATGCCAAAAGTATACCTTATCTACCCTGCTACGCACTATTTTTCTACAAACAGCATAGCATAATCATTCGCTTGCACAAGTTGTGCTTACTTTTTTAGTCTGGAACCCCCGACAGGACTTGAACCTGCAACCTTGTGTATAGAAGACACTCGCTCTATCCAGTTGAGCTACGGGGGCAAATAAAAAACCACAAACTCCCCTTTTTCACTCAAAAGGTTGTGTTTGCGGTTTTTAGTATCTTCTCTTTTTTTGTTGTGTGGTCATACTATCAAGCTTGAAACCTCTAAGCTGCTGTAGAGGGCGACAACTCCTCCGTTTGACACCTCGTTAGAGGGAGCCGGAAGTCTTCCCGGTCGTACAGCAACTCAAAAACCTCAAGATATATACTCTGGAGGGGCTCCCACTTTCCCTCATACCTGCACCTCATAAAGAGGCGGCTGGGGGGAGACTTTCCAGTCTTCAGAGTATTATAGTAGGAGTGTATCAAAGAAAGTATTATTTTTCAAGGACTGTCTATGCAGATTCTTGCAGGTATCCTTCGTCTTCCAAAACATCCCTTAACCTCGCTGATTTTGCGTAGCCAATCTTTAATTTTCTCTGGATCATTGTAGCGGTCAGGTCTTGATGACGTTTGATCACTTCTTTTACTTTCGCCAAGAGTTCCTCTTCCGTTCTTTCGTCTGGTTTTGGAAACACCCGCTCTTCAATACGCTGAAGACGTTTTTCAATAGCGTCTAATCTCTCTGTTGTATTGGTCATATATTAAATTATAGCAGAGAATATACCTTACTACCAACACTTTCTCTGTCAAGCAATCACTATACTCCCATATTGTTAGAAAATATCTCTCATTATTTCTTGCAACTGATGTGGGTTTTCAACCAAGTTGACTTCTATGAGGTTTTGTTCAACACCATGTTCCTTTAGTTGTTCACGCTCGTTAGGCATAACATGATTATCAAACCAAAGAAAATATGATTTTTTAATACAAAACGTACTAAACACATCAAAGCATAAGTTTAAAGCAGCGCTTTTTGCGTATGTGTACGACGGATATGTTTCTGGTGTAATAAGCGATAGTGTTTTCTATGCATATCCGGGAACTCTTTCTGCAAAAAACCAATGATTTCCATGTTGTACACTTTCATCAGGTAACAGTATAAACTCCAAAACATTTTATAACCATTCTTAGAAGTAGTAGTGTTTTGCTTATCTTCTCGTATGTAGCAGGATCTTAGCACTTCTTTTAGCGTGTTGAGATCATCAAGGTTACGGATAATAAACTCCTTAAAAAGTGTCTGATAGTGCGCACCCCAGCTACATTCTATAAAGTGTGTCAGATAGGAAAACATATTAAACTTAACCGCTGTACGGATAAGCTTGTACTCTCTGCTATCTCGACTCATTGCGTTGCTTTGCAGCAAATCACGCAGCTTTCCTTCATCTTCGTGTAAAAATTGTTCCAGACCGTTAAAATTGAAGTCACAAAGCGGATTGGGGCATGATTTGCTTATGAACAATAAATCAAGAACATTGTTGCAGTCCGGACACTTAATATAGGATGGGCGATAACGTTGAGACATCGGCTTCTATTATTATTCTGCATTACATAATAATCTTACCTTTTGGCGTGCCTTTCATCCAAGCACAACGACTATTACGATCATATTCAATCCATTTACACGGAAGCGTTGGACCCTCAATACAGCTAACGACACATAAGTCTTTCCAATACTCTTTACCATCTCTTTTTTCTGTCCATGCAAGTCCTTGTTTCTCCCAAAACTTGGCTATAGTTTCTACGTCAGATGGACTCATGGCTCTATCGCTGAAAAGATACTCGTCATATAAAATCCTTTTACTGGTTCCTTGTTGTTTATGAAAATCCAAAATACCTTGAAAACCACCAATATCTTTGCAGTTTTCTATTACGGCGATTGGAATGAGTATATTATAAAACTGTACGTGAATAGCCATAATCTAAAAATAATTATGAGTATCAATCGTCATATTGTTGTAGTTCATTTTCTATTAACACAACATCCTTAAGAAATTTTCCAAATTGTACAATAGATTGTGTTAAATGTTCTCCTAGCGAAAAACCAAAGAATGGATTGGTGTTCAAGCGTTGTAAAACATTGTTTGCGATGAGAAAAGAAACCTTTTCCGTATTTGGTTTTTCTTGTTCCCAGAAAGCTTCTTTATATTCTTGATATCTTGCTTGAATATGTTTCGTCTCTTTTTCTGCTTGTGTATCCGACAAATTAAATTCGTCCATATAGGCACCATGTAAAAAGTGTGTTGTTCTCTCATATTTTTATTATGGTTCATAAGATCAAACATAGCCCACATATATGCTATCAATAGTTCTCTGAAATCAATATCATCCTCTGATATACGAACCTCTAAGTCAGACACCCCCCCGCAAAGCGGGTGGCTTGATGAGTGGGGTCCCGCCAAGCGGGATCATCCGCAATCACGTGGTGTGGTAAAATACAATGTTTGCGTGCTTTGAACATACATGTACTCATACGGCCTTTTATTTTTTAGAGTGTTATTTCACGTTGCAATCGTCATTGTACGTACTGGCGCCGCACTCTCTTTTGCTCGCCTTTGTGTCATTCCACACGTGATGTGGAATCCATGGATTCCCCCGCTTAGGCGGGGGAATGACCTGTTCGTATTTTGTTACTTTAGGGAACGGTCAAACCTTTTCAAGTCGCACTGGTCAAACCAGTGGCTTACCTATTGTTGCTTAGTTAAGATTGTTGTCCTTGTAAATATTTTTTGCAAACCTGATAGCACTTAATCTACAGAAATTAAATGCCATTTCTCCTAACTCTTCGGATGTGACTTTATCTTCATTGCCCATATATCCGCTTATCTTATTGATCAATTTTTATCGAATATTTATAATGATTGCTCTGTGCTATATAAACAAATCTGATAATTTCAAAAACAGTTTTCTGAAAAATTGTTTAACACTTTTTATTACACTGCCGCTCTTGTTCCCTCGTTCCATAACTACGGTATCGTTCTTTTCTGGTTCTTTAACTTCTGTAATCTCATCGCTTGTCATTTCTTCAGTAGTAGTTGAATAATTGTTATTTATTTCTTGGCCATTGTCATCAAACAACCGTTGATAGCCCTCAACACAATGTTCATTAACTTCTCTATAACCCTCATCACATAGCCATACATCTGTAAGGCTATTTACAGCGTGTGCGTGTTCTGGAATTTTGATGCAGTTTGTTTTATCTAAGGATAAAGTATATCCGACATCACAAAATTTAGGTGACTGATCATGAATTGTTATTGATGTTTCTTGCCGATCCGAACTTTCTGTGACAGGAGTAAGTGAATTTGCAATTTTTACTTTTTCTACATAAATTTCAGCTTGTTTTTTAAGACAAATATTTTTTATTTCTTCGAATGCTTGATTTGCCCCCGTCTCAAAACATACATTGAGTTTATTATAAAATTCTGGAAAATCACAACTGGCATCGGGGCATTCTTTTTCCAAACATTCGGCTGATAGCTCATTACCTCTTTTCGTAAATTCAGGGTATTCAGAAGATGGGATATTTTTACAATAATCATATAACAACTCTCCATTTGTTGTGTATCTATCGAATGGTACTGTAGGCGGAGTGAATGCTGTAAAATCAGTACCATCTCCTAAATTAAATGAATATTCTGATACAGGATCGTTAAAACTATAGTACGTGTCACCTCCTGTTTTTTGAGAAGTTCCCATTGTTCCGTCGCTAAAGTTATAGTATGTAGTACCACCGATTTTGTGCGAAGTACCCATTGTCCCATCACTAAAAATGAACTACCCCGCAGCAAGCTACGGGGTATCCCCAGTTATTTTACTACAT
>CAZZDA010000056.1:0-5852 GCA_964652585.1 uncultured Gammaproteobacteria bacterium
CGCACCACACCGCCAACAACATAGCCAACAATAATTTCAAGGTAGGATAAGGGCGCAGTCAGCACCTCTTCAATATGGCGCAAGAAACGCTGGAAGTAGAGCGATGAAGACGTTTGCGAAAATGATGCCTGCATAATATTCATCATGAGCAACCCTGGAACAACGAAATCAATATATGAAACGCCTGAAATTTCACCGATCCGTTTGCCCACAATCGCACCAAATACCAAAATATAAAGCAGTGCCGATATCCATGGCGTTACCAATGTTTGAATTCCCACCCGAAAAAATCGATGAATTTCCTGACGTACAAATGTATAAAATCCTATAGTATTGATCTGCATACTTATGCGGAGGTATGTTGAGTAGTGTGACGCAAATAATGATCTTCAATACTTTGACCATCTTTTAAAAGCTCTGCTTTGGTTTCAAGTGCCACAATCTTTCCATCATATATGATACCAATTTTGTTACAAAGTTTTTGCGCCTCTTCTAAATAATGTGTAGTAAGCATAATGGTTGTACCTTCTTTATTGAGCTGTTCCAAAAGTTTCCAAAGTTCATGTCGTAGTGCAACATCTACTCCTGCTGTTGGTTCATCTAAAATAAGTAATTTCGGATCATGAATAAGTGCACGCGCAAGCATTACCCGCCGCTTGAATCCACCTGACAACATACGAAATTGCTTGTCAGCGTATGATTTGAGATCTAGAGCTTCCAGTAAGTACGCTGTACGATCTTGCCGCTCTTTTTTTCGCATACCAAAATATCCGCCCACAAAATCTAAGATTTGACGAGCGCTCGCAAAAGCATCTATGTTAAATTCCTGCGGTGAGAGCCCTACACATTTTCGCGCCTCTCTGTAATCCGCTACCACATCATGACCACATACCTTGATCGTTCCTTGTTGAAAATTCCCAATACCGGTTATCGCATTGATCGTTGAAGTTTTGCCGGCACCATTCGGTCCCAAAAATCCAAAAAACTCTCCTTCCTGAACAACAAAAGAAATATCATCCACCGCCGATGTACCATTATATGATTTCACAAGATTTTCAATTTTGAGCGCTGGTGTTTCCATAGCATTATTGTACTATCATAGTAAGTGCGGCAAGCGCGGCATCAGTACCCCTATTTTCTTTTTCACCTGATCGTTCTTGTGCTTGTTCAAGCGTGTTTGCAGTAATAACCCCAAATCCTATGGGAGTATGGTGTTCCAGACTCACCTGCATAACACCTCGTGACGCCTCTCCTCCAACAAGCATATGATGATCAGTTCCTCCTTTGATAACGCAGCCAAGCGCAATAAGAGCATCATATTTTTTTGTACGTGCGAGTTGCTGACATCCGAAGGGTATTTCAAATGATCCCGGAACCCATGCGACTTCTATATTTTCTTTTTGCACTTTGTGATGCAGTAAAATATCCATTGCACCTTCAAGCAACTTTTCCGTAATATCATCATGGAAACGAGACGCGATAATACCAATGGTAAAGTTAGTACCATCTATACTTTGTACATTTTCGTTTTGTATAGTTCTCCGCATAGAGTGTTATTTAATATGAACGAGCAATCTTTCTACATACTTTGCAAGTACATCAACTTCAATATTCACCTTACCGCCTTTTTTTATACTGCCAAGATTTGTGTGCTCCAATGTGTAGCTTACGAGCGACACCGTAAAAGATGTTTTTTTCGCATCAACAACGGTAAGACTTATACCGTCAACTGCGATAGAGCCTTTTGGCGCAATATACTTCATCCATGTTTCAGGGAGCTCAATTTCTATAATCGCCGCCTCTCCTTCCGGCTTCATACACACTACTTCTCCTACCGTATCAACATGCCCCTGTACTATATGTCCCCCCATTTCATCTCCCACGCGCAAACTTTGCTCTAAATTTACTACCATCCCTTTTTGAAAATTGCCAACCGTTGTTTTCTTCAGTGTCTCCGGCATATATTCCACCTCAAAAGATGATGTGGTAAATTCTCTCACGGTTGAGCACACACCGTTGATCGCAATACTTGCTCCACTACGTAATTTCCATTCTTGTGGTCTCTGAAATATCGCAAAAAAACTCTGGTCTTTTTCTACGCTTTCTACTTCCGCCATCGCGGTTATGATTCCTGTGAACATAGTACAATGTCTTTCGCTATTTGCCTCTTCAGATCTTCGTCATGTGTAAATTTTTCTACCTCGCGAATTTTTTTACCAACTGTTACTACTATTTCTTTACCGTACACATTGCCTGAAAAATCAATGAGATGCGCCTCAAATATATTTGTTTTCTCTCTTTTAAAGAGGGTTGCTGTGTAGGTCACGCCATCAAACATGACGGTACCACAATATATGCCGCTTTCTATCCCTTCATCACAGCGTATATTGATTGTAGGAAAACCAAGTGTCCTTGCATGCTTTTGTCCTTCTATCACTATTCCTCGAATTTGCATACTGCTTATTGTTCCTTGCGTATGTAGAGTGTTCTTGTCGGATATGCCATTTCAACTTGTAATTTTTCTAACTCTTCTTTGATACGCAAGTTCATCTCTTGTTGAATATCCATATATTTACTGTAATCCGCCTCTCCCACATAATACACCACTTCAAAGGTAAGCGCCGAATCATCAAATTGCTTAAAGTGCGCGCGATCATATCGTGCCGTATCAATAGAGTCTATAATGTTTTTTATGATGCCGGGAATTCCCTTCAGCTTTTCTGAAGGTGTTTCATATGCCACGCCCAATGAAAATACCACGCGCCGCTCTTCCATCTTCTTAAAGTTTTGCACGCGCGCGGAAGTTAATTCTCTGTTTGCAATAACAATTTCTTCACCTTGCAACGCGCGCAGCCTTGTTGTCTTGATCCCTATTTTTTCCACCACACCCATGTGCTCCCCTACAATAATAAAATCACCGAGCTGAAACGGTTTATCAAAGTAAATAGAAAACGAGCTGAACAAGTCAGCGAGTATATTTTGTAGTGCCAATGCAACCGCAATACCACCAATACCAAGTCCAGCCACTAATGACGTAATATTAACCCCCAAGTTGGAGAGTATCATGAGCAGACCCGCCGCCCAAATAAGTGTTTTTGCAAGCACTTTTATGGCGCCAACTGCCGCACGAGATCCTTTATCCTCTTCCTGCCTCAGGTTTTTTGCAGCCAAATAGTCGATCAGAATTTGTACGGCAATCACTACTTGAGCGGTCACCCAGACTATAAGAAGCGCATTAATAAACTTCTGTACAAATGCTTCCAAGCTTAGCAATTGTACCGCCAGATAAAACGCCAAAAAAGAATAAAAGGGCGGTCGCAGAGTATTTGCAATATCAACTAGCGTATCATCAATATCTGTTGGTGTTTTTTCCGCAATTTTTTTCAGCCGGTGGATAATCACCACTTGCAGCATTTTAAAAATAACAAGAAAGAGTAAGAAGGCCAATACAGCAAAACCAAAGTCTTTTAGTGTATTGCCAAGTATTTCATACTGCAAAAAAGGGTTGTCTAAAAAAGAAAGAAAGTTCATGTATTTATATGTTATTAATCAATACATTAAGTCTATCTTGCATCTCTCTTCTTGTCCAGTATGAGATATGAATGAGATATGAAAAATAAAAAAAGGCGTTGGATTGCTCCACCGCCGTAAAGAGAACATGTACAAGACTTACTGTGTGCTCTGAGGTTATTAAAGTGCCTCTTCGATTTCTTCCAAGGTGCGTTCAGCTGCTTCCCTTGGGCTTTGTGGCAACCCTTTATCGTTTGAACCGGCTTTCACGATGGGTCTTCCCATCACTATTCGTTCTGCGCCGTTCTTGATGGCCTTTTTTGGTGTTAGGACTCTGCTTTGGTCATCACTTTCAACGAGAGACCACACTGGTCTAATGCCTGGGGTGTTGAGGCTGAGAGTTAGCTCAAACCTCTCTGCAAGAATATATGCCTCTTTGGGGGACAAAATGAGTCCACCAAGTCTGGCCAGCTGAGCCATACGAGAAAATCTGAGAACACCGGCTCTGGTTGAACACGTGAAGATGCTCTGACATTCTTCCTCGTTGAGGCTGGTCAAAATGGTTACACCAAGAACTTCCGTCATGTTGCCAAGGGCGCTCTGAACAACATGCATACCGTCAATACCAGCACAACACATCACGGTCAGAATTTCAGGCTTAACTTCAGTCAGCATTTCGCCGTCAGTTCTCATTGTGTTCGGGATATCAATGAGTTTGAGATCAGCAAAAACCTTGAGACCAAGATCGTGTAGTTGAGTGATCAGGCCATAACCAACCGCCCGCAAAACTGAGTTCACCTTGATGTACACTCCCAATCCCTCTAATTCTCTTGCTAAAGCCAAGACCTTACTCTCGACGCCCTGAATACCTCCATAGTCTTTGGGCGAGTAATCAGCAGCAACAATCAGTCTTTCTTCTAGTTGCAACTCTTTCATGATCATCATCCTCTCAGTTGAAAAAGGAACAAAAAGCTTTGGCACTGTAGCATATTTTCTTAAAAAAGCAACTTTTTATTACCACCATTACAAAATAGAAAAAACGCTCATAAACGCTTTTTCTATTATCATTTCCTTGAGAAGCTTTTAAAATCGCATATATTCCTTCCAATACTCGTACAGCGCTTTGGTGGCAACCAAGTCACGCACATTGTATCGCGCAATGTCTTTGTATTTTTTTTCTTTATAAAGTCCTGCTACATCATCACCGGAGACTCCTTCCGCCTTCGGGCTCTTAATGCCGAACGTGCGGCAGCATAAATGCAAGCTCGGCCGTCTGCGCGTTGCGCCATAAAAGGTGAGCTGGTCCTGCAAGTCAATATGCCGCGCATCCGGTGCATGCTGATACACATACCGTCCGCGCATAAAGTCTTTCGTGGGACGAACGTGGTGCAATGCCGAGCGAATCATAAGGTACGGCACGTCAAACCCTCGGCCATTATAGGTGATCAACTCGTCATAACTTTTCATGCCACGCCAAAAATTCTCCAACATATCTTTTTCACTCATTTGTTTATACGTCACCCCATCTTCTTCAAATGATCCATATGTTTCCCCCGGCGCTTGAAAATACACGACTGATTTATCCGTATCATAATCCATCACCCCAAGCGCTACCACTTCCCCCGTCCACGGAGAAAAGCCAAGACCGTTTTTAAGATCTTCTAATGCGATGTTGTACTCTTCTTCTGTTTTTGCTTCCCGTTTTATCCACCGCGTAAGCACTTCTTGCGTGGTCTTGTCCATCTTGTCATAATCCTCTCCGATGGTCTCAATGTCCATAATAAGTTTTGACATAGTTTTTAATTGTGAAATATATAATTCAAGAAAGCTATCATTCCAACTGTCTCATAATTAGACGGCCGTCATGTTATGAGACAGTTGTTTTTTGAAGAAGTGTTTTTTTATTACCTCCGCATTATCAATTTTAGTGACTGTCATAACTCGTACGTACGGCTCGGCGTTGTAGAGAGCAATGAGCTTCATAAAGGGCGCTTCAAAAGGATATGGAGAAATAAATACACTCTGTTGCAACTTGAAACATTCAAGCGCCTTCAAATGTTCCCGCAAAATAGTTCGAAATATTCTGTCTTTTTCCGGAATATCAAAAATCACCATCCGCCATTTACCATCCCATCGTTTCGGTTTTTTGAAATGTATGGAATGACCAATAATATCCAGCATGCCTGCCTGACGCTTGCCGTCCTCAGTAAGTACAAGCTTAAAAGAACCGTTGGACAATACCTTCTCTTCAATAAGCTTCGCTTGAGAGAGACGTTGGAGAGAACGGTTAAAGTCAGACACCCCCCGCAAAGCGGGTGGCTTGATGAGTGGGGTCGCCTGAA
>CAZZDA010000057.1:0-5850 GCA_964652585.1 uncultured Gammaproteobacteria bacterium
CAGCCGATCCGGTCAAAAACACATTATGCCCCGCTTGCAATATTTTCAACGCTTGTGATTGATTCATAACAAAGTGCTTAAAATCTCGGTCTTATACAAAATCTGGAGCAAGAGAAGCAAGATTTTTTCTCCAGCCCTTCGGGACGTTTGCGGGATCGTAGCATAAAAGATCAGGATCGTGCACGCTGTAGAGTAGGTTTTGTACGGCGCTATAACGCATATGTGTAAGCGAACTCTTATTTTTCCACCCGCCAAAAGAAGCAATCAACCCCTCATCAAACGGGCTAACATAATTTTTATACACTGTTTCGTTGATCAGTTTCGTAAGATAAAACGCGATTACGGCAAGTTTGTTCGCGGATTTTTTATATGCTTGTACCGGCTCCAGTTGCAAGTACCAATCCAGTATATGGTGTGCAACGGAGTAAAAACGATTGTCAACGCGATAGTATTTTTCCATCCATGGATCTTTGTCGTTGTCCAATCCCATATCTTTCCACCGTTTCTCTGCTTCTTGTTTTTCTTTGCGCAACGCTTGTTGCTGCTCCTCCCACAAACGATCTAGTGCCTCGTGCGCGACTAACGAGAGGAGGGTGTATTGCTCAAAGCTTTCCGGTTTTTTCATGCCGTATTCATATTTTGTTTCCTGTACCGACCGTATAAATTCCGTTGTGTATCCACTGTCATCATGATATGGCGTATGATGCGTTAAAATCTGAAAAGCGCGGACAAATGAGTTAAAAACACTGAGGGGAGATGTCCCTTCTTTTTTCGATACAATTTTTGTCTCGTCAGCCAATCGGCTCATCAGCTCCAAAAAAATGCCCTCGCTTTCCAATACGCCATTATGCTTTAACCGTTCTTCAATAGTCGCAAGATACGCGCCTGTATGTACATCAAGTTCATCAAGCGCTTTGCCGCACAGTCGCAGCGCATACGCGCGCATGCGTTCTAATGTCGCGGGAGTTGCGGGCTTTGTCGTATCTTGTTTCCTGTACGCATCAAAATCGTCCATTTCTTTTTGTTCGGCGATCGCCAACTCATGAGGGCACTTGCCGCCAAGCCGATCGTGCGGAAAGTAGTTCCACATTTCCACGAACATATCCAAAAGCGCTTGCGCTTCCTCCATCGTGTCCGTATGAGCGGTCGCTTTCTTCGCGAATTTTTGTGTCGGTGACATATCATGTTCCTCCTTAATCCACTGAACCAATTCTTCAAAGGGCATGTCCTTATCCAATCCGTAGTAGGTAAGAGCGGTGCGTATTTTGGTCTCAATAGCCCCACGCTTTTGTGCGATGAGTCCGCGTATCGCTATGCAATCCTTGCACACGCATTCTTCTTTCGCAAACGACTCCCCTTCTTGGCTGTGCGGGTCGTAGTCAACGGGTTCGTGCACCGGCGCGAAAGCAAGCAACACTTCATCCGGATAACGTCCCGACGCATGGAGTAATTCCATCCAAAAAGGGCTTCTTACCACCCGATGCAATGCCATGTGCGCACTCTTAAAAACACTCGGGGGTAACTCATCCATAAAAGGAGGCGCGTCCATTTTCTTCACTTCCCTTGGCATAGAGCGATTTTGCATATCAACCAGACGATCAAAGAGTTTTATCAGTACCGATCGGTGTAAAGTCATCATAGCATCTGCATTTTTTGGCTTGCGCCCATGCCAATCGCCGCCGCTCACCCGCAAGTGCATAATATGGTATTCAAGCACAAAAAGCGCTTGATACCGCACTTGCCCGTCGGAATCTTCCAGCGCGCGCAGAATAAGATCTTGCGCGCACATCAGTTCCTCGTCTTTTAGAAACCATTGTGGCAACCGTAACGCGCTTAACACCGCCTGTTTATACTCCGGCAGTTCTATCGTTTTATACGCGTCCATAAGCGCGAGCGCAAGAGCGCGCATAGTGGCATCTCTGTCTTTTGCCGTGCTGCGCTGATGCCAATACCGCTCAATATCTTTTTTTGCTTGATTTCTTTCGTCTCTCGTTCCGCCGGTCAGTCGGCTGAGTATGTGTTGAATGTCCATAGATTAAGAAACGGCGTCCTCAAATTCACGCAAACGCCGTTTAGGATTATCAAAACGAACCGATTTCTCATCAAACGCTTCCGGGTCAAATGCATCCGCGCTCTCTATGTCAAGCCACTCGAGCATATCTTGATGTTCTTCGTCTTGCGGATTTCGTAGTGTTTCGAGTAAGTTATAGTATCCCGGAACGCCGCCGCAATCTTCAGGCGGACAGGCGTATTTTCCTCCAAGTAGGGTCGGGTAGGTTGTGCCTTTATCTTTGGGCAGGATTTTTTCAAGCGTTACTTTATGCATCCAGCTGTCGCCAAAATCATACTCGTACCACAGCGTGTCTTTTGGATTTTTGTACCACGCACTCAGTTTTTCTTTTCGCTCGTCAAGAACATCATCCATTTCGGGCATGGGATACGCGATGCACTGATAGTCACGGCTGCGCTTATAGGGCTCTGTAGTAAAAAACTGATGCAGGTGGCTGTCATACCAGCCGAACGCGTTCTGTATCGCAACGTGCAGATCAAAAAACGAATAGTCGGCAGGAACGGCAATCCTTCGCCAAATGGCGGGCTTGGAACCGATAAGCGTTATCTTAAATTGGAGTATGGATGTACCGGTTGGCATAGAGATATCGTTAAAATAAGAAAGTAAATGATTGTTTATTTTAATACATATTTCTTTTTCCGCAAAAAGGTACTCAACCACTTTTTTCCTTTTTTACACTAGCTGAATATTTGTTCGTATTTTCTCCGCAAATCCGTATAACCTTTTATACGACATTCCGAATGAGACACCTTGCGGAATAATGCAGTAGGTTGTGATATTGGATTGAGCAAAATACATACCTCTAGTCATTTCTTTTGGTTCTTTACCGATAATCTTTTTCCAATCAGGTAAATACATGAGCGAAGAGAATATAACAAGTTGTGGATGGTAGCGCTGTAGAAGTCCTTGCAATTTTCGTACGCGCTTCGGTTTGTAGGTTGCAAGATACTCAGCACGATTTGAAAGATGGGAAATACCAAGATCACCATAGAGCCACGCGCTTTCATTTGCTTTATTGGACGGAAGCGGCATTAACTCAATTGTCACTGTTTCTCTAGATTGATAATCTCCAAGCCGCAACACTTGGTAGGTTCGTATTTCCTCCTTCGTCGGCGCACAACCATTTTTTAGATATAAGTAAAGAGCAATGGGATATTTCCAAGTTTGTTGTATGGGAGCCCCAGGTCGAAACCACCGCATATGACCATATACATTATTCATTTCTCCCCGCATATCAACCGATGATTGTCCATCAGCTACACGAAAACGTTCGGCAAGATGTGTGAGTGTAGCTTCCGCCTCAAGCCCTTCTTCCATACCCACAAACCATACCTGAGATTCAAGATTCCCATATCCCCAAAAATTCTCAATACGAGAAAGAATTTGCTTTTGTAAATATTTCATGACAAGTTAAAGTGTCTACGGAATGATGATTGCTTTTTGTAAATCTGTTAGATGGTTCGTTTAATATGAGCTCGCTTGATTTTTCAGCAGCTTGCCGTCATCAGACACCAGCCACTCGTCTTTTTTGAGCAGTGTTTCCAGCTTTTTAAACGTGTGGTGTTGTACAGACATAGTGCGTTTAGTATAGATGTTTATAGGTACTTTGCAAGTTTAGAGTTTATTTTGTGGTAAGTTTTTTCTGTTTTGCGGGGTTTATGAGATAATTGTTTTTGGTGATGATTTTTTTCCCACTCTCTTTTTCCAATTTTTTACGCGCGCCTCCGGCAATGCGCCCTCCTTTTTGTGAGGCAGTTTTATTCTCACCAAACCCTTGCGTGTCGGTAGTACGCGCGATCTCTGTTGTCGCCGCCTCGCCAAGCATGGCAAAGATAAGTTCTATGTCGTTCATGTGATCACGCAAGTTTTCTCTTTTTAGCCCCTTGTACTTTTTGTATTCGCTTGGCGTCATGCCAAATGCCGCTTTTGAAATTTCCGTTGTTAAGATCGCATATTCTTTTTGTTCTTTCACTCCTCTTTTATGCCACTCTTCCGTTAATGTTTCCCGCACCTCTATACCCCGCATTCTCTTTTCAATCCACGCGTTATCATACCCTTTCGCTTTGTAGAGCGCTCGAGTACGCTTGGTCGCAAGTTCCGGATCTTCAATTTCCCGCACACGCTCATAACCCACGCGCGCAAGCCACCTTTTGAAAGGTTCCGCTTTTGGCGAGGGAATGGATTGTATAATGCGGAATATGGCTTCTGTATTCGCACAGTCGGTCTCGCGCATTTTTCCATCAGATGACCGTAATTTCAACTGTCGACAATCTGTCGACAGTTCAGTACCATCCTCATTTTTTACCCGCATTTTCATTTTATACCAATAATCACGAGCATTCGCGCTGTCAGTTAACACCAAAATAATATCAACAACCGAAAACCACCATTCGTTTTGATAGATGATTTTTCTTACTTCTCTTCCCCTAAATAATGCTATTTTGGTTGTGGTTATGATGTCGGCGTCATCAGATTTTTGTGTAGACATAGTATATAATGTTGATTTAGCTTACGAGTGTCCACTGATCATTTTTTAGCACTGATATAATCTTGCCTTTGAGCTTTACCTCATCAGTGCACAAAATATTGCTGTGTGCAGGATTTTCCGGTTTGAGATAGGAGTGCCGTTTTTTTCCTTTCACCATAAAACGTTTAATGGTCGCTGCATCACCCACTTGCGCATAGACAATGTCGCCTGAAACAAATTCTTGCGCGCTTTGCACGAGCACGACATCATTATCATCGATCCCCGCGTTGATCATGGAGTCGCCGGAAACTTTTAACATAAATATCTCTCCTTGGAGTTGCGCGATATCGGGTGACAGTTGCCGCCACTCGCCGGATACGTTCACGGTCTCCAATGGTACGCCGCCACTCGCAACACCCTCATAAGGCACAAGCGATCGTTTTCCAAGTGCTTGATAACCAAGAGGTAAAATATTGATGCCGCGCGCGGCAGACGCTCCGCGCTTGATCATGCCGGTGTTTTGCAGTTTTTCAAGAAGGTCAATAATTGACTGATTTGAAGAAACGCCAAGACGATCCCTCATTTCTTCAAATGTTGGAGGATAGCCCGTATCTTTGATATACGCGTAAATAACTTGCAGCAATTCCTTCTGCCGTTTGGTTATCTCTTTTTTCATGAGTATAGACATCGCATTATGAAATCGGACTTAGAAGTAATAAAAATGAGCAAGATGCGCGGTTTTGGAGTGAAGAAAAACCGCAAGTGTAGCCGTAGCTACAGTAAGGATTTTTCAAGTGAAAAACAAGCAGATTGGGCATTTTTATTGTCTTATGGAGTACGATTTTGTAGTGTGATGTCTATAGTATATATGACTATTTAGTCAGTTGCAAGTCGTGTCTTTGTGGATAACAAAAAACAATCATAATTCTGCGGCCGCGGGATTATGATTGTTTTTACCCATTGCTTTTCCATGTGACTATCACACGACTTTATCACGAAATCACGGCCGTGAGATGGTGAGTGGTTAAGAATGATATATCCAACACACAAAAAACCGCTCTTGTGGAGCGGTTGTGAGGATGTACAGAATTAATTCAGGAGTTAATTCAGGAGTTAAGTGAAAAAGAGTAAACAATCATTTTCTCCAAGCGTTGCAGACGTCGGACACTTAAGAGAAAAGGTGTGCGACGTCTATGGAGAAAGTGATCGTTTTTTATGTTTGAAATGTTGGAAAGTGATAATGCCGAGAGAGGTAATAAGATAGATGCCGCTCAGCCATGTAGTTGCAATAACTTTATCAAAACATATAAAG
>CAZZDA010000058.1:0-5781 GCA_964652585.1 uncultured Gammaproteobacteria bacterium
ATCGCTGGTTTCAATGGCTCTATAAGTACCACTGTTGGTACTGGTGGTTGTTTTTCGGCTCGGTTATAGTGCATTCCATTCTTGCGTTTTACCTCTTCGGCTTTCCGTGGTAATCCGTTGACGAAACAGCGTGTTTCATGTATGATACGTCGGTAAGGGAGGTTACCGGCGTTTTACGTTACTTATAACGGGCCATCTTAGCTCAGCTGGTAGAGCAACGGTTTTGTAAACCGTAGGTCATCGGTTCGAGTCCGATAGATGGCTCCAGATATAACAACTGACAGTTTACAATTAACAATTGACCACTGACAGGTAACTATTAACGGGTGTTATCGTTATTGTTATAGTCATCGTCTGTAACACTATGTCACAAGACAATCTTTTGAAGCTTGAGTGCACCGGGTGCAAACGTATCAACTATTTTTCCCACAAGAATAAAAAGAAGCTCAAAGAACGTATTGAACTCAAAAAACACTGCAAAGCATGCGGCAAGCATGTGTTGCACAAGGAAACAAAGTAACTTTTTCGGGAAAACATCGGGTGTTGAGGAGCGTAGCGGGAAACACCCGATGTTGAGGAGAAAAAACCATAATTTGTCATTTGCCGTTCGAGGCTCTGAAGAGCCCTCAGGCTCTCGAAGAGGATTTTGACATTTGGAATTTACTTGAGCTTTACTCAAGTTATGGGGGTGTCGGTTAATGGTAAACCACTGCTCTCCAAAAGCAGAACTGGGGGTTCGATTCCCTCCACCCCTGCCATCGTGTAATGACAGCCGATAAAGCGGCTGTTTTTGCTTTATTATCAAGGGTTTTGTCCAGTTCTAGCCGTTTATATTCTGCCTCCAGTTCAGGATACGCCTTTTCAATAGGAATAAGCCAATCATTGGCTGTAATACTTACTTTTTTGTCTTTTACGTAAAAGTTCTGACCAAGTGCGGCAAATATCTCTCGTTTCTTATTAATACCTCCCAACAAAAACTCTTTCCTCGCGTACGTGGCAAAATTAAAGGTTTTTTCGGTAAGTTCAATCCATTTCTCTGCTCGGCTCTCGGTTTCACGGAGTTTGCTTTTCATATGAGTAATTTTTGACTGTAAGCTGTCGCGCTCGCGTATAAAGGTTTCATCGTCAATAAGATTGCGATAACGCATTTTTGTAAGCTCATCTAGCTCCTTTTGGGTCTCTACGAGGTTTTTGTGCTGGCTCTCGTATATCTTCGTCCTATCGTCAATTTCGCGGTCATTCTCTCTGTTTAAGATTTCCAAAGCCCACTTTTGGAACTGGGGGAGTATAGTATAGCGTTCAAGCTCGATATCAATCTGGTCTTCAAGCTCTTTAAGCGTCATTGGCTTATTTTGCGTGCATTTCACACTTTTTTTCTTTCGTGTGCAATGATAGTAGATGTACGTTTTAATCTCACCAGTAGCTTTAATAAACTTTTTCTTTTCAGTCGCGGTGTACATACAGCCGCATTCTGCGCACTTCATAATACCGGTATAGGCGAATTGATGTTTTTTCGGACGGGGCTTACCTTTACGTCCAAGCAACATCTGTACACGATCGTATTCGTCTATCGTAATCATTGGTTCGTGCTTGCCTTCATACTCTTGTCCACTATGCAAGATAATACCAGCATAAAATACGTTTGAGAAAATTGCATAAAGACCACTTATTGCCAGTGGTTTTCCTCCAAGTTTTCTCCGCTTAACACTCCGAAAACCCCACTCATCGTTAAGTAGATTGAGTACTTGTGAGACAGTATAATTACCAGTTAGCATATAGTCCCACGCTCTGCGTATCAAATCAAATCGTTCAGGGTCTTTAACGATAGTGTGGTCAATAACATTATTTAAGTAACCAGCAGGAGCTACACCGCATTTCCATCCCTTTTCCAACTTTCCTTGCATACCGCGTTTCACGTTTTTGCTTAAGTCCAAAATAAACTGATTAGCCATGCCGCTTTCCACATTAAAAAGCAACACATTATCTTCTGGGAGATACTGACGGTCAATAGTCTGTATTGCTTTCAAGTTACCTTGCTGGAGCATCCAGCTTAATGTACCGCTATCAATCGGATTGCGAGACAAGCGGTTAATTTGCCAGCATAAAATACCATTGGCTTCACCATCTTCAATACGTTGCATCATTTCGGCAAAAACAGGGCGAAAGTTTGGTTTTTTTGCTGATTTGGCCTCGGTCAGTATTGCCTTAATTTCCAATCCATAATCTTGCGCCAGCTCCTTCAAGCGATTGATTTGATCATCAATAGATTGCACTTGCCTATCTTCACTTTCAGATGACTTTCGTGCGTAGAGGATGTATTTAAGATTACTTGTCTGTTGTGCCATAATGATATTAGTAAACAGTAAACCAAAAGGACGGTCCTGGTTGACCCAACGCACCACAGGGATTGTCGGCAGAACCGCCCGTCTCGGACGACAAATGTAAAACCTGTGATTATAAATTGGGTCAACGTTGCTATTATATCAGCTTATCTCTATTTAGTATATATGACGCATCCACTATTTTCTTCTGTAGGGAGTTAAGTTTTATCAACTTTTTAGTTGGTTTGCCAGCATAGTAAGGGTTTTTTATACTCACTCGTATATCATCTGCTTTACAGCGCAGCGATATTGTATGGAAGAGGAGAGTATGCTTGTAGCGCCTGTTTTCGTTTCTTGAGTTGTAGGTAAGGTTATGGCAATGCCTACAACCAAAGTAATAACCTTTTTTATAAAGTATACCAACCCTTTTCCTACAAGGTATACCATTGTTAGTTAATGGACAAATAAACCAATATCGATTTCCACCGAAATTACATGGGGTCGTAGTAAGTCTAATTTTATAAAAAAATATCTGCTTATTAGCGCACATATTATTTTGTGTATAGGTGAAATGTATATGTTCAGCACGGCCAGAACTACAGGAACTCATCACTTTAATACTGCTTTTTACTTCTCCTTTCCTGTTTTTCCATTCAATGATACCAGAGTTGCTACTATTAAAATAATTACCTTTTTGCAACCACCATACTTCTATTTTCTTGAGGTAGTCAGCCTCAAATTTTTTATATCCATCGTATTTTCCCATAGAATAAATTAAAATAATTTGCCGAAATCATTAAAGATTAGTGCGCATATGTTTTAGAGGTTAAAATCAATTTTATAGTTATATAAGGCTTTGTTGCATAAATCCTACCATATGAGATACTAGAAACATATACTTCTTCATCTCAATCCCCATGGCAAAAACAACAAAGAAACCTAGGAATAAGCAAACAAAAAAGAACACGGACCCTAAGAAAGCCAAGAAAAAACAGCATAAAGTGATCAACTGGCGGGAATACAATGAAGCGTTAAGGCAGCGAGGCGCGCTTGATGTCTGGATTGACGAATCTGTTGTTGACAAATGGTATGCTGATCCAAACGGCAAACGAGGCGCGCAACCAATATACTCGGATATTGCCATTACCCTAACCCTCCAGTTTGGCAAGGTTTTCAGTCAAAAACTTCGTCAAACCGAGGGGTTAATGCAGTCAGTACTCAACCTCATGGGCCTTGACCTTTCCGTTCCCGATTTTTCCACGCTTTCCCGTCGTGGCGCCACCGCAATCGTTTCCCTTCCAAAAGATATAAGAGAAACACTTGTGCTCATTGCCGATTCCAGCGGGCTGAAAGTCTATGGCGAGGGAGAATGGAAAGTCAAGAAGCACGGTATCGGCAAACATCGTACGTGGCGTAAAATTCACCTTGCCGTAACTCCCGATGGTGAAATACGCGGCATAGAGCTTACGACCAACGCAAGTACCGACAGCGACGCCACCTCCGATCTCCTTGACCAAGAAGAAGGAGATATCGCGGTCTTTGCGGGCGACGGCGCGTATGATAGGAGAAAAGTCTATAACCTCTGCCGTGAACGGCATATACAGCGCGTGCTCATACCTCCGCAGAAGAATGCGAAGATATGGCAGCATGGCAACAGCAAAGCTCCGCCGCATCCACGGGATGCAAACTTGCGCGCTATCAGGAAGACGTCCAGAAAACACTGGAAGGAAGCATCGGGCTATCACGTCCGTTCTCTTGCTGAAACCGCCGTGTTTCGCTTCAAAACCATCTTTGGAGACCGTCTGGACGCAAGGAACCTGGAACAGCAAGCAACGGAAGTGCGTATTAAGGCAGCGGTCTTAAACCGCATGTGGAAGCTTGGCATGCCCCAAACGGTAGCGATAGGATAAACTGTAAGGAACAAGGGGGGATTTTCTCTCAATGCTTATTCATGCAACAAAGCCGTTATATAAGCAAGTTTTTTCAGTTAACACCAACTACAAATTATCCAATATTTTCCAATATTTTGTTGCGTTAAAATGGGATTTTTTCTGCATCCAGTTCATCATTTGCTCTACTGGTTTTTTCAGGGGTATTCTGTACCCCACCCTCGTTTACACTATTACTTGTATCGTCTTCAAAATGATACAAGGAGGAGGGGAAAGTCATCATTTTTCGTTTATCGTTAGTGTCTTGTTCTTGTACTATCAGACCAGATGTTTCAAGCATAGGCAGTATTTGCTGGCGGAGCTGGGTACTATCTAGCATCCGTCCATAAGTAGCAAAATGCTTTTCCAGTAATTCCTGTCGTGAGAGGCCAACCTTTTCTTCCAAGCTATTGTTTTTATCAAGCCATGCAGGTAGTATCACTTCACGATAAAGGTTGTAGATGTAGGGTGGCAAATTAAGTTCTTGGCTGACCGATATTTTGTCCCAGAGCTTAAATGCTGCGTCAATGTCCTCCTCATTGGCCGTAATGGTAGAGCCATCACGTTCGCGCCACCATACGTTTAAGATGGCAAAGGACTTAATAAGTGCCAATAGCCGTTTAATATCACGCTGATGACGCGGTTTGAGCGTTTTGTTCGTACCTAAAAACCGTTCTTTGACCCGTTCGTGGTCAATGATGTTGATTTCTTTGATATTTTCAAGTTTTATAGCCCGTACCCGTTCTTTGAGTAAAATCCGATTGGGGTCTTCCTCAAGCCAGCTCGTAAAGCTCTTGCTATCCGCTTCTTTAAGAATGGTCGCCGTAATGGCCTGCTGGATTTTGTCTTGACTCACTTCGGGAGAGAGTAAAAGAAAACGGGTTGCCTCTTGTTCATCAATACGCAAACCAGCCGTACAGAAAATAACTGACGGATACCCCCGCAAAAGTACGTTTTTAGTTTTGAGCCCGAACTTTTGGGACTTGTCGGTTATCTTTAATGTAATTTCTTTTTTGTCGTGCGATAGTAATGGACGTAAGCGTGCTAACAAGTCATTATGGGGTTGGTCAAGGAAAATCAGCACCTTATGCGACAGGTCTACCAGATAGCAGTTTTTATCTTTATCATACTCACCAGTATCATGGAAGAAAGCTGTCGGGCTGCAATAGGCAATTTCCATTACATCATCTTGTGGAAACAAGCGGGCAATCTCGGTTGGTATATAGCTTTTGCCCGTTGACGACGGAGCATTGTAGCTGATGTTGAATTGGGAGTTTTCGGTATATGCCGATAATTCACAGAGAAACGTAGCAAGTTTGTTTTCCGCATCGTACTTAATGGTCAATCCCAGCGTTTCCAGCAATTGTTCGGCGGTGAGCTGGCTGAATTTGGTGGTATCAATGCGCTCGGGGTAAGGACTGGCATATTTTTTGAATAAGTTGTCGGCACTGCCCCCAAGTTTCATAAAATAATCAGTAGGCTCTAGACTAGCAAACAATCTGGTATACTACCATTTGTATGCTAAAGAGAGC
>CAZZDA010000059.1:0-5545 GCA_964652585.1 uncultured Gammaproteobacteria bacterium
TATAGTTAGCGCAATTATTACTTTTTTTGTGATTTTAACCGGACACTAGTAATTTCCTTTATATAACAATTTTTCTCCCAATGACAAGAATATATTTTTTTGGTATACTGCAAAGGCTTAAAACTCATAGCTCGTAACTCATAACATACTATTTCTTCATTCAGAGAAAAGTTATGAGTTCCAAGTTCCATGTTACGAGAGTAATGTTTTTCCGAAAAAAGAAGCGTCGTAAAAAGCGGGGCTATCAAAAACAAAAGCAAACATCTTCTTTAGAAGAGCGTTTTAATTGGGAGTTGCCAACCGAGACCATAAAAGGCATTTGGATCGTTCTTTTTTTTGTAGTCTCGGGACTATCCTTTTTAAGCTTTTTTGGTAATGCGGGATTAGCGGGTCAATACATGGCGCAGCTATGGCATTTTGTCTTTGGTAAGGGGTGGTTCACCGCTCCTTTTATTTTTCTCGGGATCGCGGTGCTCTTGCTGTTTCAGCGCTTTGCCTTACATCGTTCGCGTATGGCGGGGTTGATGCTTATACTCATTAGTATTTTCGGTCTACTGCATATACCCTTAAAACTTGAGCACATGTTTTCGCGTCTTGATGAAGGAGGCGGGGCTCTTGGTATGCTTGTTGCCTGGCCGCTTCTTAAGCTTTTTGGCTACTGGGGAGGTATATTAATATTGATTGGTATGCTTATGGTAGGTGTGTTTTTGTTATTTCATACCTCATTTGCGCATTGGAGCGCGCGATGCAGATCGCTTAAATTATTTTTCACAGGCAAGAGACGTGAAGAGGATGAACAGGAAGATGAGGAGGAGGAAGAAGAAGATGAGAAGGTGTGGGAGGAGGAAGAAAGTGAAGAAGAGAAAGGACAAGAAGGTGAGGAGGATCTGCTCCGCCAGCCGGCGGATGGTGGAGAAGATGAGGAAAGCATATCACCTACGCAACAAAAAGACACTTTTACGCCAACGGCACTGAGTGCGCGGTCTAGAAAAGTTGATCTTCCTATCACGCTTCTTGATGATTCGGTCAGCCAGCCGCTCTCAAGGGATATTCGTTCTACTATGGAGAGTATTCAGAAGACCTTCCGTAATTTTGGTATCGTAGTGGAAATGGGAGAGGTGAGCGTAGGACCGACCGTGACACAATATACGTTGAAGCCTGCCGAAGGCGTGAAGCTCTCTTCTATCACCGCACTTCACAATGATCTGGCGTTGGCGCTTGCGGCGCACCCTATTCGCATCGAGGCTCCCATTCCTGGCAAACCGCTTGTGGGCATTGAAGTGCCAAATAAGACTGTAGCAATTGTGCGCCTGCGAGAACTTTTGGAATCTTCCGTATTTAAGAAAAGAAAGTCCAATCTGATGATAACGCTCGGCAAAGATGTAGCGGGAAAAGAGTGGATTGTTGATTTGCATAGTATGCCGCATCTTTTAATAGCGGGAGCCACCGGATCAGGGAAGAGCGTGTGTATCAATACGCTTATTATCAGCCTTCTCTATCAAAATACCCCGGAAGATCTGTGTTTTATTATGGTAGATCCCAAGCGAGTAGAGCTGCCAAACTATAACGGCATTCCACATCTTTTAACTCCTGTCATAACCGATGTGAAGAAAACCGTCAACGCACTCAAGTGGACGCTTGGAGAAATGGATCGCCGATTTGAATTGCTCTCCAAATTTGGCAAGCGTAATATTGCGGTGTTCAATAAAGAGGTGACCGGACAGCATCTGCCTTATATAGTGGTAGTGATAGATGAATTAGCGGACTTGATGGTAAGTGCGGCAAGTGATGTGGAAATGGCTATTATACGCCTCTCACAAATGGCTCGCGCGGTTGGTATACATTTGGTGGTTGCGACACAGCGTCCATCGGTTGATGTGATTACCGGGCTTATCAAAGCAAATGTTACTACGCGTATCGCGTTTTCCGTGGCATCGCAAATGGATTCTCGCACTATCTTGGATACCTCGGGGGCGGAAAAGCTTGTAGGAAGAGGTGATATGCTTTATATCTCGGCTGAAGTGAGCAAGCCAAAGCGTATTCAGGGCGTCTATGTTGCTGACAAAGAGATTTCTGCCATTGCAGAGTATCTGCGAGAGCGTAATGAAGACGGAGTTACGGTGTATAATGAGGAGATCACCGAACAACAGAACAGCTCCGGGGTCATGGGATATGGCGGAGATGAAGAAGATGGCGATGATCTGCTACCTGAGGCCATAGAGGTGATCAAGCAGACCGGCAAAGCGTCTGCGACGCTATTACAACGTCGATTGAAAGTCGGCTATGCGCGCGCGGCGCGGCTTTTGGATATTTTGGAAGAGCGTGAATTTATCGGCCCCAGCGATGGTGCAAAGCCGCGGGATGTCTACTTGGAGCGTATAGAGAGCTTTGAGAATGTAGAAGAAGAATAAAGTATAAAATGTCAAATAACAAAATCCCAATGACAAATGAATATCTAATGACTCAATGAAAAATTACTTACACCACGGGTATTTTTGGTCATTTGAGTTTTGGATTTCATTTGGCATTTGAGCTTTGAGTC
Organism: uncultured Gammaproteobacteria bacterium; assembly: GCA_964652585.1. Classification (GTDB taxonomy): domain Bacteria; phylum Patescibacteriota; class Patescibacteriia; order UBA1544; family UBA1544; genus CAZZDA01. Next base: position 2,543 of record CAZZDA010000059.1, read on the forward strand.
TTTGTCATTAACTATATATCTATGTATAAATATATTGCGGTACTTATCATTTCACTTTTTATTCTCGCAGGCTGCGGAAAAGGTGTCTCATACACGCCGCCGGAAAACATTTCTCGACCCATAAAAGGTAATGCTGAGGCGTCTATTGTGGTGGAAGAGTTTTCAGATTTTCAGTGCCCCGCGTGTAAATCGGCAGTTCCTATTGTAGAGCGATTGTTAAGCCAGTACGGTGATCGTGTCCAAGTGCAGTATCGCCACTTTCCTCTTGATCAAATTCATAAGCGAGCGTTTGCGGCCGCTCGGTCGTCGGAATGTGCAAATGACCAGGGAAAATTCTGGGAAATGCACGATGCGCTCTTTGCAAATCAGCCTGATTTTTCCAAAGATGAACTTATTCAGTACGCGCGGGACATTGAGCTGGACGCAGAGCTTTTTACTACTTGTTTTGAAAGTTCAGCGCATGGAAAGACTGTGCGAAGCGACCAGGCAGATGGCAGAAAGAAAGGTGTATCTGGTACGCCCACATTTTTTGTGAACGGCAAAAAAGTACAAAATTACGGCAATCTTTTGCAAGAGGTAGCTGCAGTACTTGAAAAAGAAGCGCAAGATACGGAGTAAGAAATATACATTTCTACAAACACGCATGTTTCTTCATACATCCCATCCTTCTCCTATCGCTTTTCAGTACGGATTGCTGACTATCTATTGGTACGGACTTTTAGTAACTCTTGGCGGTGTAGGTGGTTTTTTGCTCGTACGCTGGTTGGCAAAGAAAATAAACTTCCCCTTATCTCATCTTACAAACCTCCTTTTCTATACGGTGTTGGGAGGTTTTTTTGGTGCACGCATATTTTATGTATTTTTTGTTGAATGGTCGTATTATGCAGAGCATCTTGTAGATATAATCAAAATTTGGGAAGGCGGTATTTCTATTCAAGGAGGTATTATGGCCGGCGCATTGGTTGTGTGGCAATATGTCCGTCATTACCAAAAAGAATTAAGATCTTCATTTTGGCAAACAGCAGATCTTTTAGTTCCCGGCATCGTACTTGCTCAAGCTATAGGACGCTGGGGAAATTATTTTAACCAAGAGTTGTTTGGAAAACCTACAGCGCTTTCTTGGGGTATCCCTATAGATCCGCTCAATCGCTCACTCGCGTATATTAATACAGAATTCTTTCATCCAACATTTTTATACGAATCACTCTGGAACTTTGCAGTGTGCATAGTATTAGTAGCACTGTTTTTAAAAGTGTATGGTTTTTTCGGGAAAACATCGGGTGTCGAGGAGAAAAAACACGGTCTCGTTGCACTTTCTTACATTGTGCTGTACTCTCTTGGACGCTTCCTTTTAGAGTTTGTACGTATTGATGAAGTACCGTTGTGGTTTGGAATGCGAGTAACACAACTGACCGCACTTCTCTTTATCCTCTTTGCGATTGCTCTAGGATTTGGTATACTGCAAGGACGCAAAGCACAAAACATGTAACATGACTTAAATTATGCAAAAAACTTTTTTACAAAAGATGGCCTTACTACTTATTTGCATAACTATGGTAGTAGGTATGCCAGTTTTTGTACTTGCAGCAGATCCGCCAGAAAGTGCAGCGGGGAATAATTGCGGTTCTTCTAGTGCAGGAAATAAAGGACTTTGTAATCCGCTTGCAGGGAAGAATGTTAGCACTTTACCTCAAGCAATTGGTCTTGTGATCAATCTTATGCTTGGTATTGTTGGCTCTCTTGCGCTTGCCATGTTTGTATACGGTGGATTAACATGGATGACGTCTATGGGCAATGCGGAAAATGTAAAAAAAGGGCGCGATGTACTCGTTTGGTCCACTATTGGTTTGGTTATTATTTTTGGTAGTTATGCGGTGGTAAATTATATTCTAAAACTTGGTAGCTAATTGTTTCTGTATTATTCTGATCGAAGTGGAGGAATGCATTCTATAAACTTGTCCCTACATTCAAGCCTGAACCGCACCAGGTCTTTTGCCTAACACAAATACTTCGTACGGGGTAAGATACCCAAGGCGTTTACGGGGACGATTATTAAGTATGCGTTCAACTCGTCGTATCTCTTGTACGGATACCGTAGCAAAATCCGTGCCTTTTGGAAAGAAATCTCTCACCAGGCCATTGTAGTTCTCATTGGATCCTCTCTCCCATGAATGGTACGGATAGGCTCGATACACTTCCATGCCAATTTTCTTTTCCAACTCACCATCTTCTTTGCCAAGCTCGGTACCGTTGTCATACGTATAGGTATGTCTCTTGGATTTCGGTATGCGTTCAAAACGATTTTTGAGTGTTTCGTGTACCGTTTCCATACGCACCTTATCAAGTTTGTCGATCATGCCATAACCGCTCATACGATCTACGTTGGTCAGTAATCGTTTCGTTTTATCTTTACCCACAATGGTATCACCCTCATAATCGCCAAGGCGTTCTCTCATTTCCACCATAGGCGGTCGCGTATCAATACGCTTTATTTTAGCCTCTTCCCGCTCTTTTTCACGTTGTTTGGTGCCCCAGCGACGCCGATACTTCCCTTTTGTACCAATACGGCGCAAATGCCTTTTCAATGCCGGTTCCTCATCTCGTATCCACTGATAGATGGTCTCATGTGAGACAGAGTGTTTTCTATTCTTGAGCCTCATTTTTCCTGCGATCTGCTCAGGAGAATCTCTTTTGCACAGTCGTTGCATAATGTAGTGTTGGAGTTCTACATCATGTACTATCTTTTTACTCCTTGCTTTTGCATGTTTTCTTCTTGCAAGATGCTTTTTATGCGCCCTCGCGCCTCGATAGATACCATCTTTGTCCCTATTGCGCCTCATCTCTCTGGTAACCGATGACTTATCCATACCGAGCTGCTCGGCGCATTCTTTGGGCGTGTGGTCCGCACGGAGCAGTGTTGCCAATGCCATTCTGCTTTCTTTAGTAAATTGTAAGAATATCAAGCGTTGTTTACAAATGAATTAGTTGGATAAAAGTAGTTGA
>CAZZDA010000060.1:0-5441 GCA_964652585.1 uncultured Gammaproteobacteria bacterium
GCCTTTCAGGCGACCCCACTCATCAAGCCACCCGCTTTGCGGGGGGTGTCTGACTGACAACATTGGCATTTTTCTTTGTTGTAGGTTGTAAGTTAATAATTTCCCCATGCAAAAACATCAACTGATCAAAAACTATGATCAACTTGTCGCCAATGGCGAGCATCTTGAAACTCGCGCGTACCGGGATCTGCTTTTGCAATCGTTGGAAAAAGCGACCGCATCCTTCATGCCTGAAGAGGCGATGAAGTCTCATGTGGAAGTGGACGGACAAGTACTGCATATACAAGGGCAAAAATGGTATCTGCCAAAATTTGAAAATGTGTATGTCGTAGGTGCCGGAAAAGCGGCGGGAAAAATGGCGGAAGTCTTGGAAGAAATGATGGGTGAGGTGATTACCGAAGGGTTGGTATTGACGCGCCCCGGAACCTATCATACCAACCATATCACGGTGCGTACGCTTGATCCTGACTCAAAGGATGAAGTGCGTCTCAAGGAAAGTAAAAAAATTGTTGCACTTGCCAAAAAAGCCAAAAAACACGATCTGGTCATTGCGCTTTTTTCAGGAGGCGGCAGTTCACTTTTTGAAGTACCGATGACCGGAGTGACCATTGCTGATATTCACGAGACAAACCATCTTTTACAGCAACAGGGCGCTTCTATTGGAGATATTAATATGGTACGCAAGCACCTTTCTTTGGTGAAGGGAGGAAAGCTTGCGAGTGCCATAGCTCCGGCAACAGGGGTAACACTTTTACTTTCAAATGTGACAGGTGATCAATTGCATGTTATTGCGTCAGGTCCGACAGCGGGGGACGCAACAACACCAAAAGAAGCGTTGGAAGTTTTAAAACGTTATAGTGTTGCGGGAAAAGTACCACATTCGGTAAAATCCGCATTGGAACAACAGCACAGCGATAAACCTGTTCTTGACAATCCCTATATCTCCAATGTAGTAATCGGCAGCAATAGGCTTTGTTTAGGTATTGTTGCCCGAGAACTTAAAGAACATAATGTAGCGGTATTTGAGGTGACAAACCAATTACAAGGTGAGGCGCGTGATGTTGGCGCCTCTATTGCGCGTATGGTTTCGGCTCGCGCTCGCCATGTACTGCCTACCGCATTTCTTTTTGGTGGAGAAACGACAGTGACGGTTACGGGTAAAGGAAGGGGAGGAAGAAATCAAGAGCTCATGTTAAGTCTTGGTTTGGAGTTGGAGAAGCTCAAATTTGACCACCCGTACGTTGCGCTTGGCTTTGCAACAGACGGTCATGACGCAACCGATGAAGCCGCGGGCGCGGTGATTGACTACCAAACTTCTTCTCGTGCGAAAAAACACAAGCTTTCTTTAGAGAAATATCTACGTAACAATGATTCCTTTACCTTTTTTGATCGATTAGACGATCTGATTGTTACCGGACAGACGCGAACGAATGTGGGAGATGTTATTATTGTGTTTATTGATCCGAAGCCGTAAATCTCACAACTCATAGCTCGTAACTCACAACCTCTTCCTTGTAAGGGGTTGTTTTTTATCTTGAGTTTCAAGTTCTAAGTTATGAGCTACGAGAGAAGGTTGATTTTTAGGGTGTTGGATGATACACTGGTGTTTGTATGAGAAATATAGGAACACTCTATGTTGTGGCAACACCTATCGGCAATCTGGAAGATGTGACTTTGCGGGCACTTCGTGTGTTGAAAGAGGTGAATACAATCTTATGTGAAGATACGCGGATGACCAAGCGGCTTTTGGAACGATATGATATTGCCACGCCGCTCATGAGTTATCATATACATAGCAAGGTCTCTAAAGTGGATAAGGTGCTATCTTTGCTCGAAGAAGGAAAAGATCTTGCACTGGTGTCTGACGCCGGTACGCCTTGCATTTCTGATCCGGGAGTTTTGTTGGTTGCACGCATAAGAGAAAAATTTGGAAATAGTGTTCAGATCATTCCTTTGCCGGGTCCAAGCGCGGTGCTCTCGGCACTTTCGGTGAGTGGATTACCATCTTCTGATTTTCTTTTTCTCGGATTTTTGCCGCATAAAAAAGGTAGAGAAACACTGTTTAAAGAAATTGCCGACTCAAAACGAACAGTCGCTTTGTATGAATCTCCTTATAGAATGCTCAAAACTCTTCAATCGTTATATGCTCATTTGGATAAGCAGAGGAAAATAGTGGTGGCGCGGGAATTAACCAAGATCTATGAAGAAGTGGTGTCAGGTACTGCTGAAGAGGTGTTGTCGTATTACGAAGGTAATTCGGACAAAGTAAAAGGTGAATTTGTGGTGATGGTTGGTGGGAAATAAGACTCCATAATAATATGAAAAAATTCTACGTTACAACATCAATTCCTTATGTCAATGCAAAGCCGCATATTGGCCATGCATTGGAATTTGTGCAAGCTGATGTGTTGGCGCGATATTGGAGGGAGACGGCACAAGAGAAAAAAGAAGTCTTTTTTTTGACCGGGTCGGATGAGAATGGGAGTAAAAACTATAAAACAGCAAAAGAAGAAGGGGTAACAACTGAAGAATTTGTCACAAAGCACCGGGAAGCATTTCAAAACTTGTTAGAACAACTTGCCATCACCAATGATGATTTTATTTCCACAACTGACCAAGAACGCCATTGGACATGCGCACAAAAGATGTGGCAACTTTTGGAAAAGACAGGCGATATCTATAAAGATACCTATGCGGGATACTATTGCGTGGGGTGTGAAGCTTATATTCTGGAAAAAGAACTCGTTGACGGAAAATGCGCCGTTCATCAAAAAGAGCCAGAGCATTTAGAAGAAGAAAATTACTTCTTTCGGCTCTCAAAGTATACTGATGAGATTTTGAAGCGGGTTGAAAAAAATGAGCTGCATATCGTACCAGAATCACGTAAAAAGGAAATCGTGAATGTTTTGCGTGATGGTTTGCAAGATATAAGCTTCTCACGCCCAAAAGACAAACTTCCATGGGGTGTGCCAGTTCCAAATGATCCGGAGCATGTTATGTATGTCTGGTGTGATGCGTTGACCAATTATCTTTCCGGAATAGGATGCACTGCGGATGAGAAACAATTTAAAAAATTCTGGCCGGCAAATGTTCATGTTATAGGAAAAGATATTGTGCGTTTTCATGCGGCTATTTGGCCGGGAATGTTGCTTGCAGCTGGATTGGAGCTACCCAAAACCATACTCGTACATGGTTTTGTGCATACCAAAGGTGAAAAAATGAGCAAATCGCTCGGGAATGTGGTGGATCCGAAAGAACTCGCAGAAACATATGGCACTGATGCCTTGCGCTACTATTTATTGCGGGAAATTCCAACGACAGGGGATGGTGATTTTACGCTTGAGCGTTTTGAAAAACGCTACAGCGCTGACTTAGCTAATGACTTGGGGAATCTTTTTAGCCGCGTGGTCGCAATGACCGAGAAAGATTTTGACGGTGAAGTACCAAAAGCGAAGGCTGACAAAACATTGTCTACACAAACAACATGGAATTCTTATCATACACACATCCAAAACTTTCAATTTGATAAAGCGTTAGAAACCGTATGGCAGCATATCAGTGTATGTAATCGTTATATTGAAGAGCAAAAGCCGTGGGAAAAAGGAAGTAAGAAAAAACGGGATGTAATGCTCTATTCACTTTTAGAATCTTTGCGGCACTATGCATTGATGCTGCAACCGTTTGTGCCAACTACATCGGCTGCAATGTTACAACGCCTTGGTACGGAAAATATTTTAACGCAAGATTTTGGAGAACTGACCGCGGGAACAAAGGTTGCAAAAGGCGATGCACTATTTCCACGACTGGAAAGGAATAAAGAATTATGAACTACACACCACTCATCTTTGATATCATACTTCTCTTCATTATTTCCGGATTCTTTTTTTACGGATTCTTTTTTGGTTTCTTTAGAACACTTGGCTCCATTGTAGGATTTTTTATTGGAGCAATTTTTGCGAGCATCTATTTTGATGAGGCGGCGTCATGGATAGCTCCAGTTATTGGGGATAGAGAAAGTATTGCCAAGGTACTAGGGTTTTTAGCTGTCTTTTTTGTGGTGAATCAAGTAACGGGATGGATATTTTACCTTTTAGACAAACTTGTGCACTTGATGCGCTTTATTCCTTTTTTGAAAACATTTAATCGTTTACTTGGAGCGACGCTTGGTATTGTTGAAGGAAGTCTTATCGTTGGGCTGGTGCTCTATGTTATTCAGATCTTTGCAGGTATGACATTTGTCGGCGGGTGGATAGAGCAATCGCTTGTTGCTAAGGTGCTCTTGCCGTTTGTTGATGTTGTCGTACCGTATTTCCCGGAGATCATAGAGAAAGTACAAACTTTCACACATAACTCGTAGCTCATAACATATAACTTTTTCTTTTAGTTATGAGTGCCAAGTTCTAGGTTATGGGATTTATTGATACTCACGCGCATATCATGGACAAGAGGTTTGATATTGACCGCAAAGAAGCACTGCAACGGTATTGGAGAAGTGGAGGAGAATTGCTTATCAATATTGGTGCGACTATTTCTGAAAGTAAGAAAAATATTGCGCTTGCCGAACAAGACAAGCGTATTTTTTCGAGTGTTGGCATTCATCCTCACGAGGCACTGCATATAACTGAGTCAGATATCAAAACAATAAGCACACTTGCGCAAAATGATCGGGTTGTAGCAATCGGTGAGTGTGGATTGGATTATTTTTGGCGGAGAGATACAAGAGATGATCGTATAAAAATAGATGAGACAAAAAAAGCGCAGCGGCAACTTTTTGATGTGCAGCTTTCTTTTGCGTCAAAGTTGGGCTTGCCAATTGTTGTCCATGGCAGAGACGCGCATGAAGATATTGCGGCGTTGCTGGAAAAACACATACGAGAAGGAGGTTTGTCAAAGAGAGGGGTTCTACATTGCTTTACCGGAACAGAGGAAGAGGCGAAAACATATCTTGATCTCGGATTCTTTATTTCCTTTACGGGTATTATCACTTTTGGCGACAAAACATTAGAAGAGGTGGCACAAGTGGTTTCGCTGGAGAGCGTGTGCATTGAAACTGATTGTCCCTACTTGGCACCCGTGCCATACAGAGGAAAGCGCAATGAACCGGCATATGTGAGAGAGGTAGCTAAAAAGATTGCGGCATTAAAAAGTGTATCTCTTGAGAAAGTTATTGAACAAACAACGAAAAATGCAAAATCACTTTTTTCTTGCGAGTAAACATCAATATACGACATTGCATTTTGTGCATAGCTGGTTTGACCCTGTAGTAGAATTTCCAAATGAGCCATGCGGCTCATAAACACAACTCTACTACATATTGAATTTGCACTATGCTGCGTATGAGCACAAACGTACAATATAAAACTAACTTGAAAATTTCACTACAAGGACCGTTCTATTCTCAAAACAAATGCGACATAGGGTATACTAAGGTGTGTCTTACT
>CAZZDA010000061.1:0-5408 GCA_964652585.1 uncultured Gammaproteobacteria bacterium
TGTTGCTGTACGTGCCACTACCCTCTCTGCTTTGTGGGTTGTGTTTTGTAGGGTTGTTGTTACTTTGGTGAAGTTTTGTTTTGTTGTGTATATTGTTTCGGTTGCTGACTGTTTGAGGGCGGAGGTTATTTTTTGCGGGGTGATGTCTGTGGTGTAAATTGACCCAGCTATAATCGCTGTAGTTAAAAATAGTCCAAAAGCCATAATAGCTCCAGCACTTGGATCAATAATAGATTTTAAGATATTTGATATGGGTTTAGTCTCCTTACCATGGGTTTTATTGTACTGCTTGTATTGGTAGCTTAGAAGTGATTTTGTCTCCACAAATCGCACGTTTCCGACAAGTCGTCCGTTCACCTTACCAGCACGCACAAGTTGACCAATATAGTCATTGGTATAGCCAGTTATTTTACTTGCTCGTCCGGACGAGATATATGTTTTTCCGTCGATTTTTAAGTCATCCATTGTATTTAAATATTATACAATGAAAAAGCCCACGATGTGGGCTTTTTTCGTAAATATTGTGGAAAACTCGGGGTGCACAAAAACCTAACTAAAGAAAAAATTGAGGTCTAAAAGTGTTAGACGTCGGACGTCTAACACTTTAACTAATTTTAATATATGGCTATCCGATAGCCATATATTAAAGAATTAGCGATCGAAAAACGTATAAAATATTGAGGAGGCGAGGGGCTTAAAATAATGCGACTTTTTCAGAGTCTACCCTCTCGGCTTCATCGTTGGAAAAAGTATCACTTCTTTTATATTTTTTGTATCAGTGAAGAGCATGGCGATACGATCTACACCCACCCCGACACCACCCGCTGGCGGCATGCCAAACTCCATCGCTTCCAAGTAATCTTCGTCTGAAGGAGACACCTCCGGATCCCCTCCTTTCTTTTTCTTATCTTGTTCCAAGTACCGCTCCTTCTGATCAAGTGGATCATTTAGTTCCGAAAAAGCATTTACCATTTCTATGCCGCCAACCACCAACTGGAAACGATCAATGAGTAAATTGTTATCTTCTTTTCTTTTAGCAAACGGAGAAAATTCCGCAGGGTAATCAATAATAAATGTTGGCTGAATTAATTTCGGCCTACATACTTTTTTATAAATGTTGTCCATTATTTTTTCCGGTCCATCGGTATTTGAAACATCTACGCCAAGCTGTGATGCTTTTAGTTTCAGTTCCTCCACAGTGGTAGTCTCCGGATTTGAAATGAGTGCATACCTTCTCAAGAGATCTAAGAACGAAACAATGGTAAACTTTTTTGAAAAAGATATTTTTTCATCACCATATTCAATAGTACTTTTGTTAAATATTTTTTTAACAAGCGCTTTAAATATTTTCTCCACAAAAACCATCTGCTTTTTTGCATCACTATAGCTTTCGTAAAATTCCAGCATGGTAAATTCCGGATTATGAGTAACGTCAATCCCCTCATTTCGAAAGTTCCTTCCAATCTCATACACTTTTGGGAAGCCTCCCACTAGAAGTTTTTTGAGATAAAGCTCCGGTGCAATTCTCAGGTAAAGATCTATGTCGAGTGCGTTGTGATGCGTTACGAAGGGCTCTGCTATGGCACCGCCGGCCATGGGCTGTAACATCGGCGTTTCAACCTCCAAGAACTCATCTGCATCAAGCATGCTTCTTAATTCTGTGATTATTTTTGACCTAACCACAAAACGCTCTTTCACTTCCGTAGACATTAGGGTATCCAAATATCTCCTTCTAAATCTTTCTTCTACGTCCTGTAGCCCATGCCACTTATCCGGCAAAGACCTCAAGCTCTTTGAGAGCATCTTCCAGTCTTTTACTAAAAGTGTTTTTTCTTTCCTTTTTGTTATAAAAAGTGTTCCCTTGAACTCTACGAAATCTCCAATATCAACTGTATCAACAAACATCTGCCGTACGTCTTCTTTTATTTCATCTTTCTTTAAAAGACCTTGGAACGTTTCTGTACCATCGGTGAAATTAAAAAATATCATCGCACCCTGCCCACGCAATGCAGTAACCCTGCCGACAAGGTTTAAAGGTTTTTTCCTTTTGCTAAGCTTTGGGTAATTTCTCAAAACTTCAGCAAGAGAAAAATCTCTTACCGAAGAGATCGGGTAAGGATTAATATCTTTCTCTTTTAAGTCTTTTAATTTTTTTATACGCTCAGTGCGTATTTCTTCTAAGGAAGCCACGGTTTGTTTTCTTAATGAGCGTAGTGAGCTTTATAAAACACTACCCGCTTTAATTATTAGATTTTTATTTTATATCCACTATTTCACACTCCACCTCTCCTTTCGGAGTGGTGTACACAGCAACATCTCCCTTACTCTTTCCCAAGAGTGCTGCTCCGATTGGTGATATGTTGGATATTTTTCCCGCAGCCATGTCCGCCTCCTCTGACCCTACGATCTGATATTCTTTCTTCTCCTTTTCTCCTTTTTTCTTTATCACGACGATCGAACCGGCACCAACTGTACTTGTCTTACCTTTATGAATAATTTCAGCAGTAGAAAGAACAGACTCTAGTGTTAAAATCCTGTCCTCCGTCTCGGCCTGATCCTGGCGCGCTTCGTGGTATTCTGCATTCTCAGAAAGGTCTCCGAGTGATTTTGCAAACTCGAGCTTTTCCGCTATTTCCTTTCTACGGGTTGTCTTTAAAAAATCAAGCTCTTTTTGGAGCTCTTCAAACTTTTCCTTTGTTAAATATTGTTTATCTTCTGACATTTCGGAATTATACCTCTTTTGCAACAGTAAATCAATCCGTGTAGGACATCCGATGTCCTACACGGATGTGCAAGTGATATCTTGCAGATATTTACTCAAACAACTCAAAATCTTCACGATAACCATCATTCCTCATCCATTCTTCTAATTCTTTTTTGTAGCGCATTTCATCTGTTTCAAATATCTCAAAAAATAATTCCTTATTTGCAATTTTTGAAAATTCCCCATCTCCCAACCCGATAATATCACGATAGTTTGACCAACGATATTGTTCCAAAAATCTCATCGCTGCTTTAACATCTTTTATACCATCCTCCTTCCAGTTTTTTTGAAATAAGTCCAGCGGATTTAAATGTATGTAAAATGGCAAATATAAAAAATGAGCTTCTTTTTCTACGGGTATAATTTTTGTCTTCCCTTGGAATAATACCCCACTTCGTTCATGCTTTTCGTTAAAATACTTTGTATACCCACCAAATACCTTTCTTGAAAAACAACCGGCGGCCTTTTCCATTTTTTCATACACCATAATATGCGGATGATTTGGCATAAGACACCAACTCAACAGATCGACTAATTGTATATCTTCAGAAGAATCTAATTCTGTCTGTGTTTCCAACCTTCTTCTTTGGTAAGATTGATGTACCTTGCTCTCGGTAGTATTAAAATCAATAAAATTATGCACAAACCGCAAATAATCCTCTTCCTCCAAGAAGATATTCCTTTTTTCTATTCCCCTATTTAATAAATGGTATGGTATTTCATTCATATTTTCATATTGATGTAAGTGTAGGACATCCGATGTCCTACATGGTTAGGTATTCGGGGGCATGTATTGTCATCCAGTCAAGGATTTGACGCATAACAAACAAGCCGCCGACAGTATTTTCACGTGGGCCTTTCTCCATTACAACCACAAATGCGAAGCGGGGTTTTTCATATGGGAAAAACCCAACGATCCAAGAATTTACAAGTTTTTTGCTAATCCCTACCTCAGCAGTACCGGTTTTTGCCGCAACTTTTACCGACGGAACATTTAAACCTTTTGCTGTTCCATCCGTCACAGCCTGCCTCATACCTTCACCAATTATGTCAAAATTAAACCCATCAATATTTTTATCTACTCGCGAATTTTTAACTTTAATATCTTTCACAACGTGCGGAGAAACAAGTTCTCCTTTGTTTGCAATAGCTGCAATACCTTTCGCAAGCTGTATTGGGGTAACCTGAAAACCATATTGCCCAATTGATGTGTTGTATGTATCTCCAAGCCTCCACGGCTCACCATCAAACTGCTCTGCTTTCCACGTTGGGTTTGGTATGACCCCCTCCACTTCTCCCAGTAGATCAATACCGGCAATTTCTCCCAGCCCAAACGCCCTTATGTATTCTTCAATCTTTGCGATACCGATCCCGTTCTGATCTTCAAAACCACCGCCAACCTCATAAAAATATACGTTAGAAGACACCGCCAACGCATCTCTTACATCAACCCATCCATGCTCTTTCCAGTCGGTGAAAACGGATTTCAAATCCGGAAAATACGGATTTTGTATAGAGATAGAACCAGTACTCAGTATCTTTTTTTCTGATGTTATAACTTTCTCATTTAACGCACCGAGCGCCACAAACGGTTTTACTGTAGAGCCTGGAGTATACAGCCCGGATATTGCTCTGTTTATAAACGGCTTTCTGTAGTCAGACTGAAGTCGTCTTATGGCAGCACCATCATCACCCTCTGAAAGTACGCCAGAGTTATATTCCGGGAAACTTGTCAGTGCAAGAACTTCTCCGTTATTTACATCCAAAACAACACCGGCTCCACCCTGAAAACCTTTCTCCTCTGAAAGGTTTTCTATAAACTCATACATCTTACTCTGCACAAGAGCGTCTATGGATAAAACTAGATCCTCTCCATCAAGTGGAGGCTTTATTACACTTTCTGACTGAACTTCTAAAAGTGCATTCGTCTCCACAATCTTCAGTCCATTTTCTCCGTTTAGAAATTTATCATAAAATTTTTCAACACCATCTTTGCCAGTGAACTCTGTTTCGTAGTACACCCCCTTTTTATCTCTCGCAGGATATCCAATATATCCAAGTACATGTGCGAGCCCAACTTTGTCGGTATAAGACCTAACAGGAAACACATCATCTCCGGGTGAATTCCACGCAAGTTCTACACCATTTCTGTCGTAAATAATTCCACGCTCTGAAAAAAGAGGAGTATGTTGCAACCTATTGTTTTCACTTCGCAACGCAAAAGACTCCCCTTTTGCAACTTGCAGAATACCGACCCTGCCAACAAATACTAGCCCCACAAGTATAAAAAACGCCCCTAGAAACAATACTGTTTTCTTTGTTATGGGTTTTTCAAATCTTCCCTCAAATTGATCAACATCGAAGTTTGGAAGATTGCTTGAGTCTAGAAAGATCTCGTCGGGAGCTATTTCAGACCCAAGCGATCGCCTCCTTCCACAAAAAAGGTTTTTAATATTGCGTATCATAAAACCTGATGTTTTTCTTTATTATGTGTTCAACCAAAAAATAAACACCCAGGGCTGAGATACTAAAAACAAACCATGCGCCGGCAAACTCAGATACACTTGTTCCATAAAGCACGTCCAGCAAAACACCTGCAAAAATTGCTTCATAGAAGTTTTTAAATAAGAAAATACCAACGAGC
>CAZZDA010000062.1:0-5148 GCA_964652585.1 uncultured Gammaproteobacteria bacterium
TCTATAGTTAGCGCAATTATTACTTTTTTTGTGATTTTAACCGGACACTAGTAATGGTAGCCTTCTTTGAAAATCAAATCATGAGGATTTGATTCATTCGTCCTTTTGACAAGCAAAGGAGAAAATTGTAATGAAGATTCTCGACAACATATCGCCTCTAGCTGTGGCCTCTTCTGTCTCCGGGTGCATTTTTTTTATCATATGGATGATGTATGCAACATGGTCAAATAGCATCATACTTCCACAACAATTAACAACCAGCATCTGGATTCCAGCCAAACATAAAGTCCTTAATCGAGAGGATTTTACTCACTACCCAAGAGGCTTCGTACAGCCAACCACGCTTGATGAGATAAAGACATTGGCGCAGGAAGGCAGGAGAGTGATTGTAATCCTCTATCTCTCCAATAGAAGGATATACCTCAAGCGTCAGCCGGCTGATTATTGGGTGCAAGATCATAGTGGTGCTTGGCTGCGCGCAGAGGGAGATAGATATACAACACCCTCATTTCTTGGCCCTGACTACAATCACATTACTTGGAACGTCACCTCCAGCACTAATCACACAACGCTGTATTACACAGCAAAAGAAGTATCAAGTAAAGTAGCGGAATATACCGCTCTCACGGTATCGATAACGCTGTTCGGAATAAGTATCATCGCTCTTGTTGCAAGCTGGCTCCTGAAAAAACGAACCAAAAAATCACTGCCCACACTGACCTAAATCGATATTAGTATCTCGCCAACCTACCATCGTTCTTCTGCCGTTTCGCATTTTGCTGCGGCAGTTTTTTTATTGCGCTGTCATAAAATCCCGCGATAAGCGAGATTTTATGATGTGAGTTGCTTGCTACACCTGTCTTCTATAATTCCCGGGGACTTTGTATTGCTGACCGGTAAAGTGTAGGCGATCTAGTGCAGGTATTTTAAAAATTTTCCTTGTTTTATGTGTATGCGAATAGCCTTCTATTACTTCATCGCCTATTGCATAAATATCCAGAACAATCTCTTCTTCCTGATTTCCACCGAAAAGTGATTCCGTTTCGTTATAATATGCTTTTAACTGCCAGCCATTAAGTAAAACTTTTTCAAAGAAAGATTTGATATTTTCTTTTGTAACCTCGCGTAAACTCCAATTGATCGGCAAGGTATACTTCGTCACACCATCTCTTCCCATAAATTGTACTGAATGGTTTTTTTTGCCGTGTTCATACAGATCGCGTGTAAGACGAACATCGTCAATACAATATTGAGTAAGCTCGGTCATACGACCCTCTTTCCATAGAGAGAGAGCCTCCAGTCCTGAGCCTGACTTTCCCGCGCCAAGCGTGGTCGTCACTAAATTATCAAGCTTCAAGCGCCTTCCCAATACCTCAACCACTTCTTCCAACATATCAATGTGCGGAATTTTTTTCATCTCTATGTTAGAAAGATGCGGCTGAATAACCGGTATGTCAAATCTTTTACTGTTAAAACCAATGAGCAGCTCTGTATTTTTTAAAAGCTCTTCAAATCCTTTCATTTCATGCTCTTGAAATGAAAGAAAGGTGTCATGCATATAGCTATAGATACCAAGCACTGAAACGCCTAGCTCTCCAAAGCGTTCTTCGTTTTGACCACCAATATCCGCAAATGATCGCTGAGTCTCCACATCAAAAACAAGAATGTCCTTTGTCATAAAAGATAGGAAATTAGATAGAACCGAAGAGCTATTTTTTAAGTGCGAGTTTTAATGCCTCGTCCGCATGCCCGACAAAAGTAAAGGAAAGAATTTTCCGAATGTCTTTTGGTATCTCTTCCATATCTTTCTCATTGTCTTTAGGTAAAAGAATATGCCGCACACCAGCTCTGTGCGCTGCCAGCACCTTTTCCTTGACGCCACCAATCTCCAAAACTCGTCCTCGCAGCGTTATCTCTCCCGTCATGCCCGTCTCTCGTTTTGCCTTTTTTTCCGTCATAAGCGACGCTACCGCAGTCGCCATAGCAACGCCGGCTGATGGCCCGTCTTTAGGAATTGCTCCTTCCGGCACATGAATATGTACATCAATTTTTTCAAAAGCATTGCTTGGAAGCTTTAATGTTTTTGCACGCGATTTAATAAAAGAAAAGGCGGTTTGCGCAGACTCTTTCATCACCTCGCCAAGCTGTCCGGTGAGAATAAGATTGCCTTTGCCCGACATTTTTGTCGCCTCAACAAACAATATCTCTCCTCCCGCCTCTGTCCAAGCAAGTCCCGTTGCCACACCAACCTCATCTTTTTCTTCCGCTACCGTATGCTTGTACTTTTCAGGTCCAAGATAGGAGCGCGTTTCTTTTGTTGATACCAAAAACTTTTTCTTTTTTCCTTCCGTAAGCTGGCGAGCTACTTTGCGCGCCACTTTCGCAAGCGCACGCTCAAGATTTCGCACCCCCGCCTCACGCGTGTACTTCTGAATAATAAAGCGCAAAGATTCGTCAGCAAGAGTAAAAGAAGTTTTTTTGAGTCCGTGCTCTTGCGTAACGCGAGGGAGTAAGAATTTTTTTGCGATATGGTATTTTTCATCCTCAATATATCCGGAAAATTCAATAACCTCCATTCGATCCCGTAGTGGCGCCGGTATGGTATCAAGTACATTGGCCGTTGCAATAAACATGACGCTTGAGAGATCAAACGCTTCTTCAATATAATGATCAGAAAAATCTTTATTTTGCTCGGGATCTAGGGCTTCTAGAAGCGCTGATGATGGATCACCTCGAAAATCCGCACCGATCTTATCGATCTCATCCAGCATAAAGACAGGATTTTTGGTGCCCGCTTTTTTAATACCTTGAACAATCCTTCCGGGGAGCGCTCCTACATACGTGCGCCTATGCCCCCTAATCTCCGCCTCATCCCGAATGCCGCCAATTGAAACGCGCGCAAACTCTCTTCCCAAACTTGCAGCTATAGACTTGCCTATGGACGTCTTTCCGGTACCGGGCGGCCCTACAAAACACAAAATAGGTCCGCGCATTTTTCCGGAAAGTTTTTGGACTGCCAAATATTCCAAAACTCGCTCTTTCACTTTTGCAAGACCGTAATGCTGTTCATCTAAAATCTTTGCGGCCTTCTTCATGTCAATTTTTGTATTGCTTTGCTTGCTCCAAGGCAAATCAGCCATCCATTCCAAATACGTACGGATGTACGATGTCTCTGGTGAGAACGGCGGCATTTTTTTTAACCGCTCAAATTCTTTCCTTGCCCTCTCTTGCACCTTCTTTGGCATTTTCGCATCATTAATTCTCTTTGCAATATCAGAAAATTCACCCTCTTCTTCTGAAATGCCCAACTCTTTTTCTATGGCGCGCATTTGCTCTCGTAAAAAAACTTCTTTCTGCATTTTGCCAAGAGATTTTTGCGTTTCTGACTGCAGTTTACGCTCCATTTGCGATATCTCTATTTCCTCTGCGAGAAATGTACTTATTTTTTTCAATCGATCGGTTGTATGGGACGCTTCAAGCAGCTCTTGGCGCTGTGGAATGTCAAAATCGAGATTCGCCACCATAAGATCTACCAACCTATCAGGATCATTGCTATGAGAAAAAATTTCAATAAGTATATCAACAGGCACGGTCCTTCCCAAAGAGATCACTTGCTTGAATTGGTTAATAATCATCCGTACCAACGCCTCAAGGTGCGGCGTCTTGTCCACCACCTGTAAAACAGGTTCAATATGCGCCACTTTATGGTTAGCGGTTTCATGCATTTCTATAATACGCACACGCGCAACACCTTCTGCAATAAGCTGCGCCGCGCCATCCGCGGAACGCATAACTTGCGTAATACGCGCCACAGTTCCTACCGCATACACATCATCTCTCGTCGGATCGTGTACCTCTTTCTTTTTTTGACAGGAAAGCAATACGATACGATCTTGTTTTAATGATACATTAAGCGCTGCAAGCGACTTAGGACGCTCTACAGCTATCGGGATCGCTTCATGAGGGAAAAGTACCGTATCTCGCAACGGAATAAAGGGTAGGTCTTTTTTGATGGTAATTTTTGTCTTTTGCGGTTGTTGTTTGTTGCGATGTTGTGTCTCAGCCATATATAAATGTTCTTATAGTAACGCTTACCAAGGTAACATGAAACAGCGTAAAAAACAACAATAACGTACTACCGATTACTACCCAACCTACTTCCTAATGGGCATAACCAAATAGAGATAATTTGTTGTTTGTTGTTCCAGTACGGGCTCAAAAATGCAAGGAGTATTTCCATCAACTATTTTGATACGGACTTTTTCAGATTCAAGAGCATTTAATCCTTCACCTACATAACGATGGTTAAGTGTGGTAGAGATATTCTCGCCACCTACCTCTCCTTCAAGAGTGACGGTGTTCTCGCCGAATTGTGCCGAAGAAGCGGAAAGTGTAAGGTGTTGCTTTTCGGTATTAAAAGAAAGTACGATATCAAAAATACCAGCCTTTGAGAAAAGACTCGTACCCTTTACGAGGCGAGAAAGCGCTGCGGTCGGCATAATAGCAGTGGTTACAATTCTCTCGGGAATAATTTGCTGATACTCCGGGTACGCGCCTTCTATAAGACGAGAAACTATTTCAACATTAGCAAAAGTGAAAAGTATCTGCCCCTCTTGTACATATAACGTCATACGATCTTCTTCACCTTCTTGTATGGTAAGAATACGCAACACTTCTTGCAAGGTCCGAAGTGGTATAATAATTTCAAACGGCGCTTCAGGTCCGGAATGTATGGCTATTTTCTTTTCCGAAAGACGATAACTATCCGTACCAACAAAAATAAGCTGTTTTACCTCCGCGTCATAACGAAAAAATACTCCACTGATCTCCGGTCTTGATTCGTGCGAAGAAACGGTAAAGAGCACTTGTTCAAGCGCTTTTTTAAAACCTGACACTTCGCTCACTACAGTATGTTTTTTTTCAGCTTGCGGTAGAAGAGGAAATTCAGCGGCAGAGCAGCCACGTATCTTTGTATGGTAATTCGCGCAACTTGCTTCCAGCACCTCATCTCGCAACTCCATATCAATCTTCTCGTTGGGAAGTAGTCCCACATACTCTGTAAGAAGTTTTGATTCAAAGGTATATTCACCCTCTTTCACAGCCTGATTTTGAAACTCGCGTTGCCATTCTTGAATCAAAGTGCAAAGA
>CAZZDA010000063.1:0-5036 GCA_964652585.1 uncultured Gammaproteobacteria bacterium
GATATGGTCATTACTCCATACTAGCCAAAAGTGCCAAATGTGTTTAGACATTACCTGCAGCTATTGACAAATTTACTTTTATAGTGTAGAGTATGAGTTGTAATGTCCAATTGTTATGGACAGGACTCGCAACCTCTTGTTATATATTGCATACGACCAGATGGCACATCGGGTCGTAATTTTTTTATCATGATGATGACAACAACACACAATCAAGAACGCTCCGGCTTTGAAGGATTAAACATCGCTTCGGGTATCATACGCCAATTGCAAAAATTGGATTTTCATACACCCACACCCATACAGCACCAAGCAATACCTATTGCTATCGCCGGCAATGATCTTATGGGCATCGCCCAGACAGGCACCGGCAAGACGCTGGCATTTGGCATTCCCATGCTTCAGCGTTTGCATAGCCATAAAGGAACAGGTCTTGTGCTTTTACCAACTCGTGAGCTAGCCGCGCAAGTAGACCAATCACTTAAAACGCTTGGCGCTACGTTCGGTTTGCGCACCGCTATGCTTATTGGCGGTACTCCTATCGGACCACAGATCAAGGCATTAAGAAACAAACCACACGTGATTATAGCGACACCGGGTCGATTAATAGACCACTTGCAGCAAAAAACCGCATCGGTTTCGTCAGTACGCGTATTAGTGCTGGATGAAGCAGATCGCATGTTGGATATGGGTTTTGAACCACAGATCAGAAAAATTTTAGCTGCCATTCCATCCGACCAACGTCAAACCATGCTCTTCTCAGCCACCATGCCGAAAAAAATAACACGGCTCGCGGAAAAATATATGCATACGCCGCTGCGCGTGGAAGTTGCGCCTGCAGGAACCACTGCAAAAAATATAGAGCAAGAGGTGTTTATTGTTCCCAAGCCGCAAAAGCTTTCACTGCTCAATCAATTACTTTCCGAACATCAGGGGCGTGTGCTTATTTTTAGCCGAACAAAGCACGGGGCAAAAAAAATAACTATCGCTATACAGAGGATGGGCTATCGCGCGGCGGAAATACATTCCAATAAATCACTTCCCCAACGCACTAAAGCGTTGCAAGGCTTCAAGTCCGGAGCAACTAGAATATTGGTCGCAACCGACATCGCTTCACGCGGTATTGATGTGCAAGACATTGAGCTGGTCATTAATTATGATCTGCCGGATAATCATGAGGATTACGTTCATCGAGTCGGCCGTACGGCACGCGCGGGTAAAGGGGGTAAAGCTGTATCATTCGCGTCACCGGATCAAAAAAGAGACGTGTATATGATCGAAGAGCTCATCAATACCCGTTTGCCCGTTATGCCGCTGCCAAAATTTAAAGAACATATTTCAATGCCGAGAAATACGGGGCGCTCCAGTTCGCCATATCAACAATCACAGGCATCACGCAGAAATTCCGGACCACGTACAACAACTCGCAAACCGTTTATACGCAGTCGCAGGTACGGCAGCTAACAACGACCATCATGAACAAATCTCCCTAGAGGGAGATTTTTATGTGGAGCAACACCACTATGTCCTTCCACATCCACTAGCTGACAGAGTGGGAGAAAAGATGTTGGAAAACTTTTGTGAGAAAGTATATTAATACCTAGTTCACCATACCATCTTTTTCTGTATCCATAAACTGAATAAAGTCCAAAATAATACTTCCTATGACAAATGATTTTAAGATCGCGATGTTTAAACCACTTATATTATATTTTCATACTACCACAGATTTATCATTTGGAAAACTCCATTTTCTCTCTAGCTTGAGACAAAAAAACCTCCCTGTGATGAGAGATTTATCACCATACTAATGCATTGGTGTGGCAGTTTCCTTGTAGGATGGCATATCAAATGTGTTAGAAAATATGCGAGTCTTAGACACATCTCAATTTTTGATGCTATAATGGCTCTATGAAAAAGTTTTTAAAAATTTTGTTATTCATGCTCATAAGTTTCATTTTTATTTATGGGTGTATTCTACTATTTATAAAGCCGTCAAACAATAGAGACTGGGCTGATGACCAAAAAGTTTTAGCATATGCCGAGATAAACAAAAACTTAGTCACCATTCATAACATTAGAAATTTTGATTATGAATCAACTACCAAATATACACCGCATTATTACGATAAAACATTTGATTTGGAGAAAATTAAATCCGTTGATTTTATTCTAGAGCCATTCTCGGAGTTTGCGGGAGCAGCTCACACTTTTTTAAGTTTTGGTTTTGAAAATGACGAATACCTTGCAATATCTATAGAAATAAGAAAAGAGAAAGGTGAAGAATTCTCCGCCACAAAAGGTCTCTTTAATAAATATGAAATTATGTATGTAGTCGCCGATGAACGCGATGCAATTAAGCTAAGATCAAACTATAGAAAAGATAAAGTATATATTTATCCTGCCAAAACAACAAAAAAAACAAGCCCTATTCTTGGACATGATAAATGAAGTGAATGAATTAAAAAACAATCCTAAATTTTATAATACTCTCACTAGTACCTGCACCACCAACATTATGAAACATGTAAATGCCATTACTCCCAATAGAATCCCCTTTAACTATAAAGTGCTTTTACCAGGCTACACCGATGAACTCGCTTTTGAATTAGACCTTATCGATACTGATCTATCTCTAGAAGAAGCCAAAGAAGTTTTTTTAATCAATGAACGAGCAGAAAGATACGGTGATAGCGAAGAGTTCTCAAAACTAATAAGAGTGGTTGATTAAACCGTATAACCCTATCAGTACATATGCTTTCACTTATTCCTTCCTGTCCTTTAACCACCCCTTCGACTCTATTCCATATGAAAACAACAGCAATGCTCCGCCAACAACCATAAGTATAATTACCTTGTTTTGCATACCCATGGTTGAAAGGTCGTAGAGAACTATTTTTCCAACTGAAAGACCAAGCAGGATAAGTCCTAACAATTTCTCAGAATGATAGCGTTCACCAAGCTTTATACCGACAAACAGCATATAAATTGCTATTGAAACCCACCAAATGGTCGTTGCTATCGCTCTCGGTCCTCCGTTTGCCATAGCAACTCCCAGATCATTCATAAGCGCATAGATAATATAATTTCCCGAAAGAAGCAACGTCGCAAATCCAAATATCACCAGTATAAATGATGGTCGCTTCTCCGTTTGTTCAGATTGAAGTCTGCGACTGATCGAAAGTCCAACGAAAAGAATAATAGTAGCAAACACCCCTTTAATAAGTAGCCAGTCAGTAGCTTTTTCCGGATGCGTAAAAATAAAAGTGTCCGATGGCGCGGGATAAATACTTGCTATAAGCGTAAAAAATATTGAAATAAAACCGAATGCAAACCAAACCATAACGACCCTGAGCAAGTTCGATTTTAAATCATGCGATATCTTATCCTTTGAATACTTACTGAAAAAAGCAATGTAGCTGAGAATTATAAGAGGAGCAATATAAAATAGTAAAAAATTTAGCTCGATGTACTCAAGAAATTCTGCAAGAACAAACATTAAAGCGACAACGAAAGCCGAGAAAGAATAATATTTAGCAAGCGCAATAAGTTCCCTACTTGACCCCCTTTTGGCAATAAAATAACCACTCATTGCGGGCAGAAGAGCTATAACAATATGTAGTGTTCTGTAAGATAATACTGAAGAATCCAAAATATAAATCACAGAAAGACATGCTCCCATAAAAGAAAGAATGCCATAACCAATAAAGCGCTCTATCTTACTTGGGTCAAGTACATAAATAACTCCAAATATAAGACTTAAATAAGCTATCGCCATACTTGAATACACGTCAAGCTCTGGAAATAATGCAAAAAAAGCAAGAGCGGAAGAAAGTAAGCCCGCCACATAAAGTGCGGTATGTTGATAACGAGTTTTTAATCGCAGCAACATGTGCCACCCAAAAAAACACGAAGTGGCAATCAGAGCATAGAGAATACCCTCGATAACATTAGATAAGGTTTCAAGTTTTCCAATATTGTAAGCAAACCAAATAATTGGAGCTAAGTAGCCTAACGCTAAATAACCATCATCTTTTTCTTCAAACTGTCTAGCTGACCATAATATACTCCAGATTGTAAATATCACTAGTGCGAAAAACAAAATTGCCGTGTAGAGCTCTCCGGTGAGAAAACTTTCGGTAGATATTTTACTAATACCAGCGGAGTAAGATAGGTGGTATAACGTAGTAGTTCCTACAAATAAACCAATAATATTCAAAGGTATGATATTGCGTACCGAAATTTCTCTACCTAAAAGAAAGATGGAAAAATTTATAGCGATGAAATACATCAAATACGCGTTAAAGGAAATATTTTGAACCCATACATCATTCTGACCTATAACAAAAGGTGTTATATATGCGCCGATCATACCAAGTACAATTATTGCCTTGGAATTTCTTTTTGATGCAAAATAAGAAACAGCGATAGTAAATACAAACGCGGTAAAAAGTGTGACAACCTCTGGTATAACCGCGGTTGCTAGGTCAGTTGTACGAGATCCATAGATCAGGGTACCGTAAAGTAAGAGCACGCCCGATCCTATTCCTAGATCAGTAAAATACCTTAATTTTTCTGAAAAAGAATAAGACCCGCCAATTATTACCACACTAAAAAAGAAGCCCAAGCCAAGTCTAATCTCTATATTAAAATTAACCCATGCACTCGTATAGATTAAATACCCAAAACCGATAGTCAAAAAAATAACTCCTATAATTGGAATAATTCTCTCGATAATCTTATTCATTGTTAACCCTCTTGAGATAGTCGAGCTCATAACCTTCTCCTTACCTTTTTTCTCCGGCACTATTTCCTCAGAACTTGATTGCCCCAAAGAAGAAAAACCTTCGTTAATGTCTTCTTCCTCCCAGCCGCCATTAATTAAACTTGTGCGAATATCTCCCTTCGAAACTCCGCTTTGCATCTGCTCTTTGATATAGTGAAGTAATTCTTGAGTGATCATATGTACGCATTTAATTAAATTATACATTCATACTACCATAACCTTATCATTTTACAAACTCTTTTCTCTCTAG
>CAZZDA010000064.1:0-5005 GCA_964652585.1 uncultured Gammaproteobacteria bacterium
ATCTAAAAGCCACTTTTCTAGCCCTTCTATGTTTATGTCTTTTGGCTCTCGGTCAAGCAACTTCATACCTTTATCTGAAAGCATTGCTTGCACTAATTTAAACGCAACCCCTACAGCCGCCAAATTTTTGAAAGGATATGTTTCTTCCGGTATTATGGGATTCAAAATTGCATACGCATCCGGCAATAATTCCGGGGCATGGTGATGGTCAACGATAATACTCTCTATATCAAGTTCATTTGCGCGTGCTATTGCTTCATTACTGCTAATACCGCAATCCGCGGTAATAAGAAGCTTTACGCCATTTTCAGAAAGTTTTTCCACTGTTTCGATTTTTAAGCCATACCCTTCTTTTTCCCTATCCGGTAAATACACATCAATTTCCGCCCCCAGTTCTCGTAAAACGGATATAAGAACCACTGATGAGCAAACGCCATCCGCGTCATAATCGCCATGTACTACAATTTTTTCTTTCTGTTGTATGGCGCGCGCTATACGCTTCACTGCCTTTTCCATATCTCGAAACAAAAACGGATCATGCATATCACGCGCATAATCCGTGCTCAAAAATCTCTCAACATCTTCTAATTCTACAAGGTCTCGATTATAAAGCAGCTGTGTCAACGGTTTCGGATATTCCAAGAAAAGCTGCGCCACTTCTTCGGGCACAGCTTCCGCCACTTTCCATTCTTTTTGCTGATCCTGTTTCACTTTAAAAATATGTTGCGGGACCCAAGGTCAACAACACCATCATCAACACCATAATAGCGGCAAAAACCGTCCATGCGATCTTTAACGCTTTTCTTTTTTTACTTAGCCTTGCCATAGAAATAGATATTAAAAGTCAGAATTAGTGATATACTCTATTCAATCCGTTCCACTTTTGCTCCTTGCTCACAATCAAGAATAATTCCGATCTCAGGAATTGTTCTTACAATAATACCAGAAACAAACACCCTATCTTCCATAAAAATGTTTTCGCCTACACATCCTCTATCCAAAATTCTCACACCTCCTAGATTTTTCACAGGACTATTGTCAAGCGAAATAAGAAGTTCTGGAGGGGGTATGGAAGGATCACCGGGATCAGCGCCACCAATATCTGCTAGAATCTGATTCACGGTGCCGGTCGCATACAACATATCTCCTTCCGTTAGATAGTACAGAGGTTTTTCGTTATTCATTGTTGTAATAGAGCTTTTCGGAATACCAATCACCTCTTCAAAAGGTGGTCTGACTTTTTCTAGATTGATTTGCATATTAGTTGTGGTATTTATTTTGTACACACTAAATAACAAAATAACAACGACTACAATACCTATAATAAAAAATTGTTTTTTTATATGCGTCATATTATTTTTTTAAGCTTTTCATAATACGAGATGTTGTAAGTAGGGAAATAGGAGGTTAGACAAATGCATGCATCGCACTCCTTGCTCTTACTTCTTCAAAACCGCTAAAAATGCTTCGTTTGGAATATCTACTTTCCCCAACCCCATTGCCATCATTTTCTTTTTGCCCTTCTTCTGTTTTTCCAACAATTTTCTCTTACGCGTCACATCACCTCCATAGAGCTTTGCCGTAACGTCTTTTCGCATGGCGGAAATTCTTTCACCTGCAATAATTTTTCCACCGATCGCCGCCTGTAGTTTTATAACAAATTGCGTACGAGGAATTTTTTCCTTAAGAATATGCACTATATGCTTGCCCGTTTGATACGCGTCATCACGATAGGTAATGACCGCCAAGGCTTCTACCGGCTCTTCCGCAACCAATACATCAATGCGTACCACATCCACTTTCTTATAACCGGCAAAATCGTAATTGAGCGACGCATAGCCCGAAGAAACACTTTTCAGTTTATCATAAAAATCTGTTATGAGCGAGGTGAGAGGCAGTGTATAGTGCAATACAATCAAAGTTTCATCAAGATATTCCGTATTTTTGAGCTCCCCCCGCTTGTCGGCACAGAGCTGTAGCACATTCCCCATATAAGTAGTAGGTACCACAATATCAACGGTCATAAGCGGTTCTTGTACGCTTTCTATATGATTGGGATCCGGAAGATCTAGAGGGCTTTTAATAAGCTGCTCCGATCCATTGGAAAGCGTTACCCTGTATCCTACCGATGGTACCGTGATCATCACTTCCAAACCATATTCGCGGCTAATGCGCTCTTGTACGATCTCTAAATGTAATAGCCCTAAAAAACCGCAGCGAAACCCAAAGCCAAGCGCCTTTGATTGTTCCGGCTCATAAGTCAATGACGCGTCGTTCAGCTTGAGTTTTTCCATAGCATCCCGCAGGCGCGCGAAATCATTCCCCTCTTTTGGAAACACGCCCGCAAACACCATAGGCTTCACTTCCTGATAGTCAGAGAGCGGCTCTGTTTCTTTTGCATGATCCGTATGAGCAATAGTATCACCCACACGACACTCCGTGACATTTTTGAGTCCTGTGATCACGTAACCTATCATACCTGCTTCAAGCACTGTGCTGCTTTTCATTTTTGGCGTATAGATGCCTACGTCTAAAACTTCACTGGTCACTTTCGTACCAAGTAGAGTAATAGCATCACCTTTACGCACTGCGCCATCAACAACTCGTACCTCCGCTATCACACCTTTATAGGTGTCAAAGTTAGAATCAAAAATAAGCGCGCGTGTTTTCATAGTTTCTATTGTTTTTGGTTTCGGAACACGAGCGACTACCTCCTTTAAAACCTCTTCTACTCCTTTACCGCTCTTTGCAGATACGAGCAATACCTCTTCCGGCGTACAACCTAGTACCTTTACCACTTCATTACGCACTTTATCCACATCAGCATTTGGAAGATCAATTTTATTAAGCACCGGAATGATAGTAAGACCCTGTTCAAGTGCCAAGTAGAGATTTGCAAGGGTTTGAGCTTGAATGCCTTGTGATGCGTCAACCAAAAGCACCGCGCCCTCAACTGCCGCAAGAGACCGCGATACTTCATACGAAAAATCCACATGCCCCGGTGTATCAATAAGATTGAGAATATGATTTTCATATTCCATCCTCACGGGCTGCAGTTTTATGGTAATACCTCGCTCGCGCTCCAAGTCCATACTATCTAAAAGCTGTTCTTTCATCTCGCGCTTGGTTACCGTACCGGTTACCTCCATCATCCTGTCCGCCAACGTACTCTTTCCATGATCAATATGGGCGATAATACAAAAATTACGTATATTTTTTTGTTGCATAACTTCGTCATTATAGCAAAAACAGCACAAAAGACCATAGCTGTGGACAATCTACTTGACAATCATTCTCAAAATGGTATATTTAATTTGGATATTTGGGTTTTTTCCAATTGTTTTTGCTTAGGTAAAACCTACTAAAAATATCACCGCATCTTCAACAAGTACATTAACAACCGTACATACCTACCAACGCACCGTTCGGTGCAAATCATACAACCCTATATTCCTTGGGAGGAATACAATGCCGGCAAAAAGAGTTGTTTGTGATGGTGTGGTCAGCGCTGCTTTTGGAGCACTGGTTCTTGTTTCTGTAGGAAATAATGGGTGTGTATATGCACCACGCGCCGACGTTATCGAAAATCTCTATCGTGGTGTAGAGCCACTAGGTATTCATGAGGGTAGCAGACCCAGTACACAGTTCCTGCGCCATCCGCATACACTCATCGGTCTCTTCTATCCTGAAGCAAAGTCGTTCTACTTCAAAGCTCTAGACCAAAAGGCGCATACACTCTCCGCAGAGCAAGTAATAGCGTACGCTACGCAAGTTGCTAAAGAAGAAATCCGACCATCTATCATACGATTTCTCACTGAACAACGAGACAACCGACCTGTCGACACCACCATCACTATCCACTACCAAGGTCACGTCATTGAAATAACCTACGCGGTTTATCTGCGCGACATACCACCCGAAAGGAGAGAACAAGATGAAGAACAAATTC
This sequence comes from uncultured Gammaproteobacteria bacterium, assembly GCA_964652585.1. Taxonomy (GTDB): domain Bacteria; phylum Patescibacteriota; class Patescibacteriia; order UBA1544; family UBA1544; genus CAZZDA01. The sequence continues at coordinate 3,950 of CAZZDA010000064.1, forward strand.
CGTCTCTTGTCCCGACTCCTAGGGACGCTCCTGCTTCTTTCAACCCTCGCAATTACCCTGCGGTCATCTACAGCACTCGCTGACCATCACGACACTCACCAGCCGGTCCTCTGGACTGAATTCGCCAGCGCTTTTCATGAGCACGCACGAACTGCCGAAAAGCTTTTTGCGGAAGCAGATCCAGCACCACCGGGGTACATGAACGTCGTCAATGACGATGGAAAGCTGGAGGTGGCACCAATCCCACAAATTGCTTCTTACTGAGAAGCTCTCACGCTCTTTCCCTTACAGCCCAACGCTTTACGCCGCGGGCTCTTTTTTATTTTAAAAAATTTTCTCTCAACACTCTTTTGTCCAACACTCGGTGTTGGACAAAATATACAACTAAAAAATAACTGTATTAATCACCGCATTAATACAGTTATTCCTGCTGAGAGAATTTACAAACCCACTATTTCTACTGTTTCTCGTGCAATAAACTCTTCTTCCGCCGTGGGCATCGCAAAATCTTTTACGCCTTTTAGCAGCGTGTTTTTTAGTGGATTTAAAATTGCTTCTCGCGTATCTGCGTGCCCGGACCCAATAGAGCCGGTAAAAACAATCGCGTCCACATTACCTAATACCGCTACATACGCGCCAATGTATTTTTGTATGCGATATACAAAAAGGTCAAACGCGTATTGCGCATCAGCATTGCCGAGCTGCCGTTCTTTGAGCAATTCTCTAAAGTCGGTAATACCTCCGGAAATCGCCGACCAGCCGGACTCATGATTTAACACCCGATCAATATATGCGACAGGGTCATTTTCTAATCCCTCATCTCTTGCAATACGCACCATCTTTAACACTGCCCCCGCATCAATATCTCCCGTACGCGTTGTCATAACCAAGCCCTCTAATGGCGTATAACCCATGCTCATATCAATGACCTTTCCTTTTTTTATTGCCGCAATACTCGCTCCTCCACCCAAATGACAAGAAATAAGCGTAATTTCTTTTATATCTTTTTTCAGTTTTTCCGCAACTTTGTAAAGCATGCTCTTGTGAGAAGTGCCA
>CAZZDA010000065.1:0-4967 GCA_964652585.1 uncultured Gammaproteobacteria bacterium
GTATTTAATCAACTTATGAATAACGCTGTTGCGTTAGATTCTAGAAAGTAAGTTATGTAAAAATCTTATTTTATTGTTTTTCCTCCTCCTTCTGCTCTTCAAAAAGAGGCGTACCTTCAAGTGCAAATCCTTGGTCTCTCATATCTTCCTCAAAGCGTTTTTGATCTGCTGTACGCTCCGCCTGCCAATTTTCCTGCTTTACCTCCTCAATTTTTTGTTCTTTTTCTATCGCGCGACCACTTTCTCTCACTAAAGCCCCTCCTCCAGCAGCAACTCCTGCCGCTAAAACAACGTTACCCGCCACTTTCCCAACTTTTTTTAGAGCGGCTTTTCGTTTTTGTTGTTCTGTTCGTGGCTCTACTTCTTGATCTTGTAAGAATGATGGTTTTTCTCCTCGCATAAAATAATGGTTAAGAATTGATAAGCTTTACGTTTTTTCCCTCACCAATGGTCTCCAATTTATCTCCCACTTTTTCCAGTCGTTTCTCAGACTCGTCATAGCTGTTCTTCGCATGTCCCAAATGCTTTCCCAGTACGCGAAAATCCTCGCCAAATTTTCCAAAGTCACCTCGCAAGCTTTGTAAATAGACAAGCATGTCTTTCGCGCTCTCTTCAATACGCATACCACGGAGCCCCAAGACAATTGCTTGGAGATAAATATAAAAACTATTTGGTGAGACGGGAATAACCTTTTTTTGAAGCGCATAATCAGCAACTCCCATGCCATCGGTATCTTTTACAATAATATCATAATACACATTTTCCGCAGGAACATACATGAGCGAAAAATCAAATGTCTTTTCATCCGGCAAAATATATTTCTGTGCAATTGAATCAATGTGTTTTTTCACATCAGAAAGAAACACGCGGCGCGCCTTTTTTCTTCCTTCATCGTCATGCGCTTCAATAACCCTTTTAAAATTCTCCAGAGGAAATTTTGAGTCTATCGGAACTAAATACTCATCTCGTAATTTCACGACAGCGTCTACCGCCTCACCGCTCTTAAAACGATATTGTAAAATATAGTGTTCCTTAGGTAAAATTTGCGCGAGTAAGTCTTCTAAAAAAAGCTCACCGAGCATGCCCCGTAACTTTGGTGCGCGTAGAATTTCTTGTAAACTTGAAATATCCTTCCCGACGTCAAAAATGCGCTTACTGCTTTCTTCAATACCGCCAAGCTTGTGCTGAACGGCACCCACCACTTTTGCCGCATTATCCAGCCGTTCTCCAACTGAAGCCGCCGAACGTTCTTGCGCACGCGCAACTTCCGCTAATCGTTCGTTCAACTCTTTGGTAATGTTATCAATACGCTGCTGCACCATAAGAAGTGATTGATCTTTCTCTTTGGTTTTAGTCAGCTGTTCCAGCATTTTGCGAGTAGAAAAAAACTGCCATACAATAAGAGTGGCTATGACGATTCCTATGACAATAATAAAGGTTAATTCCATAGACTATTTAATTTTCACAAACCTCCTCTTTCCCACTTGCAATGCTTTTCCTTTGAGTTTTTTTACGACGATCGTGCCATCAGTTACTTTCTCTCCATCAATTTTTACCGCGTTTTGGTCAAGCATACGACGAGCTTCGGCTTTTGACGAAACAAGTTTTGTTTCAACCAGTATTTCAAGAAGTGTTGCGCTTTTGATTTGCACCTCTTTAATATTCTTTGGCATTTCATGTTTTTGAAATTGTTTGATAAAACTTTCTTGCGCCTTTTCAGCTGTTTTATCACCGTGATAGATAGTTACAACCTCTCTCGCCAATCTCATTTTGACATCTCGCGGATTAACCGCATTCTTTGCAAGCTGTTCTTTCAAAAACTCAACCTCTTTCATTGGCATGCGTGTTGCAAGAGTAAGATACGACACCAGTGCCGTATCAGGAATAGACATCAACTTACCGTACTGCTCAACTGCCGCTTCAGCAATACCAATATAATTTCCTAAAGACTGGCTCATTTTTCTTGTACCATCCGTACCAACCAGCATATCCATCGCGATCACATCTTGCGGAGTTTGTTTTTCTTGTTCTTGCACACGACGCGCTTGCAGTTCGTTGAACAATTGATCGGTACCGATCACCGTTGCATCTGCTTTTAACATAACTGAATCCCAAGCTTGCAGTACCGGATACACCGGCTCATGCAGTCCAATCTCTTCACCTTTTTTCTGACGTTTATCAAACATATCACGCTCTAACATGCGCGCCACCGTAAAACGCGACATCAAACGCAACAAATCTTCGGCCGACATTTTGTCATACCACTCGGAATTATGACGCACTTCGGTTTTCTTCATGTCTAAAATAGCTCCAATTTGTTTGAGGTAGCTTTTTGCTGCTGTCGCCACCTCTTTCTTATCGCGAATGATTCGCTGCTGTACTTTATCGGTCGGATCGCCAAAGCGCGCGGTAAAATCTCCAATCAAAAAGATAATGGTGTGTCCCATTTCTTGCAGTTGCCGAAGTTTTTCATACACCACCGCATAGCCAATGTGCAGATCGTTGGTAGTTGGATCCACGCCATGTTTAATGCGCAGTTTTTTTCCTGAGCGCAATTTTTTCTCCAAGCTCTCCTTAACGGTTACTTGTACTACGCCGCGAGAAAGAAGTTCTTCAATTTTTTTGGGAGAAGTATTTATTGGCATATAACCTGTCATTCCGTGCCTAGACACGGAATCTATAGATTCCCGCCTCCGCGGGAATGACATAAAAATTAAAGGTACTCCAATTGTTCAGTGAGTTTTGCTAATTTTTCTTTAGCCGCAGTCAACTTTTCTTTCTCTTGCGCCACTATATCATCCGGCGCCTTTTCAATAAATTTCTCATTTGTAAGCTTCTTCTGCAATGATACCATATATTGCTCAAGTGCGTCTTTTTCTTTTTGAATCCGTTTTTTCTCCTCCCGAACATCAAGCACGCCTTCCAACGGCACAAATACCGCAACTTCACCAAGATGACTTACCGCCGCATGAGTGATTTTCTGCTTCGTCTCGTGAAAAGAGATACTTTCTACCCGTGCTAATTTTTTGATGAGCATCTCTTGTTTTGCAAGCACCTTTGCGTGCGGAGCTACGCATATCACGGTCAAAAATGTTGCCGGTGGAATACAATTTTCCGATCGAATATTTCTGATTGCGATAATAATATCTTGCAATTCCTTAAATTCTTCTCCTACGGTTTTATTCGTTGCAATCTTCACTTCCGGCCACGGCGCAACAATAAGCTGCTTTTGGTCATGGTGAAGTAGCTGATAAAGATGCTCGGTAATAAACGGCATAAGGGGGTGCCAAAGTTTTAAAAGCGTATCTAGGACATAAAGCAATATTTCGTCTTTTTCTTTCTCCACCTTACTCACCTCTACATACCAATCAGCAAAGTCATTCCAAGTAAATGCACGCAACTCTTCTCCCGCTGTTGAAAATTCATACTTCTCAAGATTTTTTGTCACGCTCTTACTTACTTCCTGCAGGCGTGTAAGAATCCATTTATCTGCAAGCGTTTTCGGCACGGGAGATTTGTTAGAAATCGCCTGTTTCTCAACAGTAGTCAGTACATACCGAGAGATGTTCCAAAGTTTATTAGCAAAATTACGGTATCCTTCAATTTTTTCTTCGTATAAACGAACATCGTTGCCAGCTGCATTGCCGATCAACATACTTATACGCAAAGCATCCGCACCGTACTTTTCTATCATCTCTATAGGATCAATACCATTATTTAAGGACTTGCTCATTTTACGCCCCTGCTTATCACGCACCATACCGTGCAAATACACCTGCTTGAAAGGGATGTCGTTCAGCACGTAGGCGGTCATCAAAATCATGCGCGCTACCCAAAAGAAAAGAATATCATAGCCGGTTTCAAGAACAGAAGTTGGATGATGTGTTTGAAGGTCGTTTGTTTCTTTGGGCCAGCCAAGCGTTGAGAATGTCCATAATCCGGAAGAGAACCACGTATCTAACGTATCAGGATCTTGCTGCCACTCTGCACCTTTCGGCGCCTCAATACCCACATATATTTCCTCCCCTTTATACCACACCGGTATACGATGTCCAAACCATATCTGCCGCGAGATACACCAGTCATGCAAATTCTCCATCCAGTGAAAGTACGTTTTATTAAAACGATCAGGGATAATTTCTATGGACCCATCACGCACCACATGAAGCGCCAGTTCTTTTAATGATTTCTTCTCACCTTTTTTAACCCCCTTCATAGTATCGTGCTGTATGACAAACGGCTTATCAACATTCACAAACCACTGCTCTGACGGCAGAGGCTCCACCGGCGTTGCGCAACGATAGCATACGCTTAAATTGTGCGTGATATCTTCTTCGTTTTCTATCAAATTTTCTTTTTTGAGCCAAGCAACAAATTTTTCACGCGCTTTACCAACCGACAATCCTTTATAGCCGCTTCCAGCCGCTTCCAGCATTAACCCTTCTTCACCGATAATCTTTATCACTTCCGCACCATGTTTTTTTGCAAGTGCGTGATCAATCATGCTATGCGCCGGTGTCACGCCAACCGCTCCCGTACCAAAATCCATATCTACTTCCTCATCCGCAATAATTTTTACTTGCCGTTCAAGATCACCAAAATGTACAGCGTATGTTTTACCAACGTATTTGTTATAGCGCTTATCATCCGGATGCACCGCAACCGCCGTATCACCCAACTTTGTCTCAGGTCGAGTAGTAGCGACCGCAATAGGAAAGTCTTTATTATACCGAAAGGTATACAGCGCAGCCCGTTTCTCTTCGTATGCAACTTCATCATCCGCCAGCGTGGAATGACAACGCGGACACCAATTGACAATACGATTTCCTCTATAAATAAGCCCATCATGGTACATGCGTACAAACACTTCCTGCACCGACTGTGTTAACCCGGCATCTAGCGTGTAACGTTCGCGCGACCAATCACAACTCGCTCCTATTTTGCGAATTTGGTTTTTTATCGTATCT
>CAZZDA010000066.1:0-4842 GCA_964652585.1 uncultured Gammaproteobacteria bacterium
ACATCTTTAGCGCTTCGCGCCAATGTGTTGCGTTAGATTCTAGACTGGAAGTTATTATAGTTGTTTGGAATTTTTTTAGAAATTCATTTATTATACAGATAAGCGCGGCTGGCTATGAGCCGCACTGCAATGCATATGTAATCATCCATGATCAGTCTCTAAACAGACTATCAAGAACGATCAACTCGCCGATACGAGAAGTACCGCCAACACCAACGCCGTTTGCGCCATCACCGAATAAACTATCAAGTACGATCAGCTCGCCTACGCGCGATGTATTACCAACACCTCCGTCTCGTCCGTCAAACAGGCTGTCAAGAACAATCAACTCACCGATTCGCGAAGTACCACCAACACCAACGCCGTTTGCGCCATCGCCGAATAAACTATCAAGAACGATCAGCTCGCCTACGCGCGATGTATTACCAACACCTCCGTCTCGTCCGTCAAACAGGCTGTCCAAGACGATAAGTTCGCCAACGCGAGACACATCACCAACGCCATCCCGTCCATCAAATAATCCATCTAAGACGACAAGTTCGCCTATACGCGACGTATCATCTAAAATACGCGCATCAGTTTGAGGAACATACGCGGTAAAACCGGTAACCGCAACCAGTGCCGCCAGAGACACCATAATTGCTCCTGCAAATGCTTTTTTAATACGATTCATAAGTCTTTCACCTCCTCTCCGAAATAGTTGATCATTACTCCATCACACCTCAACAAGTGCATAGCCCACTTGCCCGCACACGACCTTCTCCGCCTCTTAACTTACCAGCATATGAGCGTTTTACACGACTCATACCAGAAAGTACATCAATCATATATATGCGCTGTTGCATATAAAATACTTTCGTTATACAACACCGCAAACCATATAACCGCATGAGAAAAAGAAAGGCATGCGCATGATTTGATAGGAAGCGCGTCATCCGTCTCGCTGCTCACCAGAAAATCAACTATGATTTTTAGCATTCTCGACCTTTCCAAAATATGAACAATGATGTTTCTACTCTAGGAAAGATTGCGAATACTGCTATAAGCATAAGAAAAAACACCATCAGTTTTCTCTCGCAGATGGTTTTTTATATTTGTTTTAGATAATAATGACAATAGGAACCTCTGAAAAATATCAGATGAGCTAATTTTTTAGAGATTTTTTCTTACAACGATGAAGTGGAAAGCGTGGAAATGCAGCGCATTTTGAGCTTTTTATTGAAGAAGTTGTCAGGAAAAAGAATAAAAAAGTATTGCCATGTGATATTTTTCAGAGGTTCCAATACTGTACCCTCGTATATTATGGCTCCTCATCAATTTTCTCCCAGAGCTCAAGACCTTTCGTAAGAGTATTTTTATCTCTTTCGTTAACACATCCTAAACAGCTTGGGAATACCGCTCCCTGATCCAGCCGGTGTTTATCACCGCAAGGAACACAAATGTATACGCCGCTTTCTTCAACGCTGTCACCAACGGCAAACACCGCAGACGTCTCTTGGATATTTTTATTTACAGCAATCATGTTGTTTTGCGCTACGGCATATTGTGCCTTAATCAAGTACAATTGAACATTTGAACAACTCTATTGAGTATTTTATCAATTGTTTTATTATCTTAATGATAATCGTTCTCAAATAGTTTGTCAAGAGTATATGCCTGTGGATAAGTTTTCTCAACAAAAAAATCGCCTAAAATTAGCGATTCCTTTTCTCTTTTTCCACAAAAACACGCAAGGCGCTTTTTGCTTACGCGCACCTTATCCTTAGATATATGTGAGGTTCCTTGGCTATTTAATCCTCTTCTTGCGTATCATGATCAGTATGCATATCTTTTAAAGCATCTTTAAGCCCTTTACCTGTTTGGAACTTTGCCACGGTCACGGTTGGAATATGGATGCGTTGTTTTGGATTACGAGGATGCACTCCCATACGCGCTTCACGCTTTCTTACCATGAATGTGCCAAAACTTGTCAAATGTACTTTTTCGCCTTTTTTTAGCGCTTGCACAATAGTGCCCAGCAGTGCATCAATCACCTCTTCAACCTGCTTACGTGAAAGCGATGTTTTTTCAGCAACAAGTGTTGCCAGATCTGCTTTATTCATAGTCTCACCTCCTTTCTGTACTTTGTAGTACGTAGCATAACGTCCTACCTACTACCGTTTTTTAAGAGATAGCGACCTCTTTGTAAAGATGCTTTCCTACAAATATACCTTGGGGCGTTTTTTTAAGCAATACTCCATTGACTTGCGACATACCAGATTCAGCCCATACCTTTTTGTGACGATACTGATCAAGCATTGACCGAATAATACCTTCTTTTTCCACGCCGATAACTCCATCTCGAAAACCACACATACCAACATCGGTCATAAACAACGTACCCTCATGCAAATTTCGCATATCTGCCGTTGGAACATGGGTATGCGTTCCCAAAACTGCCGTTGCTCTACCATCAACATACAATGCAAACGCCGCCTTTTCCGACGTTGTTTCCGCGTGAAAGTCAACAAGAACAATTTCATCATGCTTTACTTTTTTCCAAAGAGCATCAAAGGCACGAAAGGGACAATCATAATCTCCCGGCATAAAACCACGCCCTATAATATTAATAACGGCAACTTTTTTATTCTTTACGGTGCCGCGCCATAAACCGGAACCCGGTAATTCTTTTGGATAATTCTGCGGACGCAGTAATGCAGAGGAGGAGTCTTTGAGTAAGGTCAATGCATCTTTATTTGCCCAGATATGATTACCTGAGGTAAACACTTCAATACCAATATCCGCAATCTCAGCAAGAGTTTTTTTTGTTACACCCTTGCCATGCGCAAGATTTTCCACATTCGCTATAACAAGATCCGGCTTATATGTTTTTTGCCATGTGGGCAGAACGCGCGCGACAGCCCGTCGCCCGATTTTTGCTACAATATCGCCTAAAAAAAGAATGGTCATAGAATAATATGGTGCTTATCTTGCGTATTCAATTACCCTTGTTTCCCGTATAACATTTACTTTAATTTCTCCGGGATATTGCAGATCTGTTTCAATATTTTTAGCGATATCTTTTGCCAGTTGTTGCGCAGCTACGTCATTGATCCGTTCAGGAGTCACAAATACACGCACCTCACGTCCCGCTTGAATAGCATAGACTTTCTCTACACCCTCAAATCCACCGGCAATACCTTCCAGTTCTTCCAACCGTTGAATATATTGTTCTTGCGAATCACGTCGCGCTCCTGGACGAGAGCCGGAAATAGCATCTGCGATTTTTACGATAATGCCTTCCAAAGTTTTTGGATGATCTTCGTGATGTGCAATAGATTGGTATGCCACTTCTTCAGACATGCCGAATTTTTTTAACAGATCGTAGCCAATTTCAGGATGTCCTCCTTGCACTTCATGGTCAATAGCCTTGCCAATATCATGGAATAAACCGCCTTTCTTACACACCTGCACATCAGCACCAAGTTCTTTTGCTAAGAGCTCTGCTAGGAGCGCTACTTCCGTAGAGTGCTTTAGCTGATTTTGTCCATAACTCGTTCGATACTTTAAACGTCCTAATACCTGTGTAAGTTTTGGATCTTGCGGTGGAATACCAAGCTTATAGAGAGCTTCTTCCCCTGCTTTTTTGACATCTTGTGCAATTTCTCTTTTTGCTGTATCAATTGCCTCTTCAATCCTTCCCGGATGAATTCTTCCATCAGTAATAAGTGTATCAAGCGCACGTTTTGCAATATGCCGGCGAATAGGAGAAAAGCCGGATACGGTAATCACACTTGGCGTATCATCAACAATAAGTTCAACACCTGTTAAATGCTCAATTGCTCGAATATTCCTTCCTTCACGACCGATTACCCTCCCCTTCATCTCATCGTTTGGCAGATCAACCACCGTCGTCGTGAATTCTGACACATGATTCGTAGCACAACGCTCAATTACTGACACAAGAATCTCTCTTGATTTTTGCTGTAATTCTTCTTGTGACTGCGACTCAAGTTTTCGAATACGCGTCATCAAATTTTCCTGCGCGTTTTCCTCCACGCGTGTCAGCAATTGTTTTTCCGCTTCCTCACGGCTTAAGTTCGCAACCTCTTCAAGTTTTTTAATGGCGTCCTGCTTCACCTTTTCAATATCACCCTTAATGTTTTCAACTTGCTGTACCTTATCATAAAGTTTTTGCTGTTTATCTTGCAGCTCGAGCAATTTTTTACTAAATGCATTCTCTCTCTGCTCAAGCCGTTGTTGTTGTCCTCTTAATTCTTTCCTCCGTGTTGCTTCATCTTTTTTTACTTCATCAATAAAAGAAATGGCCTTCTCTTTTGCTTTCAAGAGCAATTCCTGTTCTTTTGTTTTAGCTTGAACAAGTATTTGTTCAGCCTTGTTTGCCGCTGTTTCAATTTTGTTCTGTACAATAAGCTTGCGAAGAACAAAACCAAACAACAATCCTATGATAATTCCTCCAGCGAGGAAAAGAAAAGTAGCTGGCATATATAAGTTAGTATACCAGTCAGTACAACGCGGCAGAGTAGTGTATTCTTTGACAAAGCGTAGAAGTCACAACTACTGTTCTTACAAGCTTCTTTACACTTCTTTACACAAGAAAAAAGAAGGATTACGCAACGTGGCTCCTCTAAACTCAAGAAAATTCTGTGTGAAGCAATGAAATGTCATGTTATAGTGTTGAAGAATCCTCTACTTTTCTACACATCCTCATATTTAACCGTGTTTACACTGACTGATGTAGTTGAGAAGTAATTGTACTACGTACCATACACTACTTATCACAAAAAAGCAAGCCACCGTTCTCTCTCATGTCAAATGCGACATTGAGGCAAATTCAGCAGG
>CAZZDA010000067.1:0-4835 GCA_964652585.1 uncultured Gammaproteobacteria bacterium
TTTTCAAGTCGCACTGGTCAAACCAGTGGCTTACCCTTTGGGGGTGTGAGTTATATTTATTTTACCAAGGGAACAAAATCCCGATACAACAAAAAGGCTTGATGATATATCACGTCTAACATCTGCTCACCCTTTTCCGCCTTTACTCCTTTTCTCAACAACAACAATTTAACATTTGCACGAATTCTCGCTTTAATAATATCATGATTTGTCCAATCTACCATTAAGTCTCTTTTAATTACTTTCACAAGCTCTTTTACCAAGTTTTTCAACTCTCCATTTTTCAAATCCGACTTTTGCGCAGAAACTATTACATCATAAAATGCAACTTCTTCAGCACTTAGACCTAAATCAACTCCCGCCGCTTCTACTTTCTTTATTTCTTTTGCAAGCTCAATCAGTTTCTTTATCACTTTTGTAGAACCAATAATATTATTCTCATACTCCTCAATAATGTTTTCCAATAATTCCATCAACGACGTATAACGCACCACATTTTTTCGCATACGCACACGCAACTCATCACGCAAAAGCTTACGCAACACATCTATGGAAAGATTTTTGTATTTCATGTTCTTGACTTCCTCCAAAAATTTCTCATCAAAAATAGAAATATCCGGCCTACCCTTGCCTTTCATATCAAAAATATCAATCACACCTTCCGCCGCAATCGCTTGGGAAACAAGCTCACGAACTGCAGATTCTATTTTTTCATCAATGCCGACGCCACCTCCCACAAACGTTCTTTTCACTAGCGCTTTCTTCACTGCCTGAAAAAACGTAACATCGTCTCGTAATGCATTAGCCTCTGTATGAGGCATTGCGAACGCAAAAAGCCGAGAAAGTATTTCCGCTTCTTTTATAAAACGTTTTTTCTTCTCATCATCAAGTCTACCACTCTGCTCGTCCGTAATAATATGATTAATGGCTTTCTGAAACAATTGGGCAAGTTTTCCCGCCTCCAATGTTTTCCAATCTGTAAACGCGACACCGGCAAACATTGATTTCACCACATCATATTTTTCCTTCATTTTCGCAATAATATCCTCTATAGGTATCATCGCTTCTTTTTGTATTGCAGAACTATAAACACTTAATGCTTTTTTCAAATTATCTGCAACACCAATATAATCAACGATTAAACCTCCTTGCTTATCTTTAAACACACGATTCACCCGCGCAATTGCCTGCATTAAGGTGTGATTTTTCAGAGGTTTATCAATATACATGGTATGCAACGCAGGAACATCAAAACCAGTCAGCCACATATCACAGACAATAACCAACTTCAAAGGATCTGCTATATTTTTAAAGCGTTTTTCCAACACCTTATTGTCCAACTCACTTTGAATGGTACCCGCAAATTCTTCCGGTTTTGAAATAACAACTACAACTTCCGGCGCGTCCGGCATTGCAGTAATCAGTTTATACATTGCCACTGCTACTCGCCTGCTTATCGTAACAATCATTCCTTTCCCTTCTAATCCTCTATTGATAAAATGTTCAACAATATCTTTGGCAATATGCTGAAGTCGATCCTCGGCTCCCACCGCCTGTTCCAATCTCGCCCATTTTCTTTTGTAACTTTCTTTTGCTTCAAATTCGTACTCGCCTACTAGCCCTTCAAACTCCTCATCAATAAACTCGTTACTTAAATGCAATGGCACAAGCCGGCCTTCATAATAAATAGGAACTGTTGCACCATCTTCAACCGCTTTATGAATTTTGTATTCACTAATATGGTCACCAAAAACTAAACGCGTTTCCCTATTCCGCAGGCTAATAGGTGTTCCTGTAATACCCATAAAAGACGCGTTGGGTAAAGCTACACGAACATTTGCGGCAAATTTTGCGTACTGCGAGCGATGTGCCTCATCAGCAACAACAATAATATTATCCCTATCACTCAACAACTCTTTATCCGTATTAAACTTTTGAATCGTGGTAAATATCAACTCACCTGCCGTTTCTTTCAGGCGAGTCTTTAAATCCTTAATACTCTCCGCCTGTTTTGCCAAAACGCTATACCCTGTTCTTACAAATGTTTTATAAAACTGGCCATCCAAGTCATTTCTATCCGTCAAAAACACAAGAGTGGGACTTTGCAATGCTTCTAAGTGTTTTACTTTATTCGCGTAAAAAACCATAGAAAGTGATTTACCGGATCCTTGGGTATGCCAAAAGACACCTATTTTTTTATTTCCTTTGGGCTTGCTCGCGCGTATAGTCTCTTGCATTGCTTTGTTAACACCAAAGTACTGATGATACATGCACATTTTTTTTGTATAGGTACTCGCCTCTTTCTCGCTATCCGCCTCAAAGACGATAAAATTACGTACAATATCTAAAAGCCGTGTCTTGTGAAATAGACCCTTGAGTAATACTTCTAATTCACTCATGCTTTGTATGATTTCATTCTCACTTTTAATACCTTTCCAGCGAGAAAACCGCTCCCACGAAGAAGATACGGTGCCATGACGTGCTTCTAATAAATCACTCACCGCGAGTATTTGATTGTAGACAAACAAGTCAGGAATGTCATTTTTATAGTTCTGTAATTGCTGATACGCCGAATAGACGGTCGCATTCTCACTCGTTGGATTTTTTAATTCAAACACTGCAATGGGAATACCATTGATATAAACCAGAACATCAGGACGGCGTACTTTTTCCACTCCTTGAATAGCAAATTGATTCACCACTAAAAATTCATTGTTTTGAGGATCGTCAAAATCAAAGACTTTGACCAACCGTCCACGCAATTCACCGGACGCATCTTTCACTTCAATCTTTACGCCGGTTGTGAGCATGTCGTACATTTCCTTGTTCGCTATAGTTGCATTGGGATGTTCATATTTTGCAATTATCGCCGCCGCGTCGTTAATGGCGCTTTCCGACAAGTCGGGATTCAACCGCCGTATGGAACGTTTCAGTCGTCCAGCCAAAACCACTTCGCGAAAAGATTCGCGCTCCCCAAGCGCTTGCCCCGGCGCTAAGTCCGGCCCGAATTCATAGTCGTACCCCAACTCCTTCAGCCAGTCAATAACCGGTTGTTCCGTGAGGGTATTTTCGTTAAGTTTGACCATACGTTAATTTCCCATCGGCAGCATGCCATGGCGTTGCATAAAGTAGCGGTGCATTTTGACAATCATTGCGCGCGATCTGACAAGTACGAGTTCCGCCATTTCTAAAACCGTCTCGTCACGATACTCGCCCATAAACGACATAGACACGTATCCCGAAAACGGACGTCGGTCTTCCGAATGATCAAGCAGCTGCTGAATTTCCTCGTCATCCGCCAGCTCCGCGTCATTACGATGATCTCGTATAAACTCAAAGGTGGTAGGATTGATGTCCACTTCCACAATCAAAAACACGCGGCTTAACGAATCGTCCAGTATGCGCTCTTCTTTAATCAAATGCGCCTGTGAATACGGACCAGTTCCGCCCCACAGATCGTCAATTTGTTGTTGGGTGAGTATTGGTCTGTCGAGTTTGTTTCCCATATTACATTGACATTATAGGTTTATATATGGTAGTGTGTGGATAAGGGCTGGAGGTATCTTCCAGCCGGCAAGGTCCCATTCTGTGGGATTCTTGCTTTTTTTATGGCCATTCTTTTAACCCATATTCGTTATAATTCCCCTGATATACATATGTCCGCAGTACATCAAAAAACTTGTTCTCTGCATCATGAGGATCCTTTGCGTGTCGCGCAAACGGATAGGCGCAATAATCAGCAACTTGCAATCCATTCACATTATCGTTTTTAGTAAAAAAAAGTATGTTGTCATCTACGCCCTGAAACCGATCTTTCACACAATAGTATGTGCCATAATTTTTGGCATCAGTTAATACCCCTTGTATTCTTTTACTTTCTTTTTTCCCACGATCTTCAAAAATAATTTTCCCGCCTTTGTCTTTCAAAAAATGTCCGAGTCTCTCTAAAACACAATCGACGTTTCTTAAATAAATATCGCCTATGTTGTACTTTGATCCTGTCCTTTTTTTAAATTCAACCGCTTTACGCGCAAGATGTATTTTATTAATGGATGAGGAAATTATGGTAAGAGAACTCCTTTCAAATAACGCGTTCATCTGAATTTTAAAGTCGCTGTATATTTTCTCATCCAAAAATACCTTAAAGATACCGTCTTTCCTCCTGATTTCTCTTGAATGAAAATAGATGCTTTTTTTACTAAAAAAATACTCTTTAATTTCATCAATTCCCGGCATCAGTATATCTTGATAGACGGCTCTTGCCACTATAACAGCCGTTACGGTCATCACCGGGAAAATAGAAGGGCTATCGTATACGGTTGGTGAAAAATGCACGAAAGGATCGCCAACCTCATCGACGAATATAAAGTAGCGATGTGGTAGTTGAAGTATTTCATGTTCTTTTTTATTGTGCTGCAATAAACTGTTCATAGTGCTAATCTTTTGTTGTCTTAGTTTTGTCTTCATACCATTTTTGTAATTCTTCTTTTTCATGTTGAAAATAAGTTCTCATTTCTTCAGTAAGTAATTTTGATTTCTCTTGATCAACTTTTTCTAAAAATGGCCATAACGACGCTTGGTCATTGTCTTTATATTTTTGGAATATCATTACCAGGTCTTTTTTGGTCAACTGTTTCAAAAACAATTCCATAGCCGCAAAAAATATATTACTATTCTCATAGGTGTTAACATCAAAATTTGCAATAAACTTTCTTTTTATTTTTTTCTTTAGCGTTCGACCAGTGTCTTCAACAAATTCAGAAATAGAGACATCCTTAAGATATCTTACTTTCTAGAATCTAACGCAACAGCGTTATTCATAAGTTGATTAAATA
>CAZZDA010000068.1:0-4816 GCA_964652585.1 uncultured Gammaproteobacteria bacterium
TACGCAGCGACCTCATAAGAGAGGGAGGTCGAAAACGGAGAGGAGCACCTAAATGAAACGGAAGCTCTACCTCATGAGTATCACGATCTTGGTGGTCATAGCATGGATCACGGATGCGACCGCGCATATTCCACCCCTGTTCTCTGAAAAAGATCTGGTACCAATAAAGGGTATTCCTTTGGGAATCTATGGTAGTCCCACTACCGTCACTGACCCGAAGGGAAATACCGTGATAGCGTGCGCCATGATGGTCAAACTCCAGACACGCGAAGGTGTGCGATACGCCTTCTTACCTGTATCTGAGGAATTTTCAAGGCAAATGAAGAGGGAGTGCAGGAAGCACATTAAACTTCCCAAAACCCTCATGAGCACTCTTATGGATGAGGCAAAAGTAAAGTGCCGGGAAGCACTGACTCGTCTGACCTATAACGAGATCGACAGGATGCGCCGAAACATTGATACAAGGATGTATCAAGGCGTATTTAAAAAAAGTGCGACATTTTTCGCCATACAGTATATCCAATCCTGTCATATGGGTGGCGAGAAAAGTGCTGAGGCACGAGAGGTGGTGCTTTGGTGTCACACAAGCAAGAGCAAGGAGGTATTGATCCTTGTTGCAGCCGCACTCTCTCACGACCCTAAACATGTGTACATCTTTGCACCGGGAGGGCTTAGGAAGAGCCTGAAAACCTCTTGGTGAAAAAGACAAACACCCCACTGTACAATAATGTATGGTGGGGTTTTTCTTGTATGTACCGTCTCCTTATTCAAATTTCACCGGAATCACTACGGTATCGATCTCGCTCCCATCCTTAGCACTAAGAGAGAATACTTCTATTGTCCCCTCTTTGGTTGCCGAGAAATTATAGTGAATCGTAATAGCAAAGTCACCAAACTGCCCTATGTCCGGTGCGCGAGCGATCGCTATTTCCTGGATCTTTGTGGTACCCTCTGTATCACGAAAAGCAACGTTAACCGTGTTTTCAAACACACGCGCGCTGCCTGTGATTGTCACAGGGCTGGTAATCGTACTATTTGGTTCCGGAGCGGTAACGACGATATTTTCCTCACCCTCCGCCTCAGCAGTTTTTTCTTGATCGTTCAAATTCACTCCCCCATCATCATACCGTACATCTTCTTCATCTCGCACCTCTTCGGTTATCAAGACATCTTCTTGACCTTCTTGACCCTCTTCTTTGTTTCCTGTCCACCAAAAAAGCCACCCGACCAGTGCAATAGCCAAAATGACAATAGCAAGTTGTGTAAATTTCATAGCAAAAAGATTGTTAACAATTTTGTATTATGAAACATAGTACCTGGTGTCATTCTGACTGGAGTGATCCGCCAGTTGGCGGAGAACAGAATGGAGGAGTCTCTTTTATTGCAAGCAAGAGATTTCTCCACTCGTTCATTCGCTGACCTACGAATGAACTCAGTCGAAATGACAGAGATGGGGTTTCGTAATACAAAACATTAATCAACGTCAAATTTTTTCTTCATGGTCGTTATGGTATTTTCTGTTTCGTTGAGATATTTTTTCAGCTTTTCCGCTACTATAAGCCCTTTCTCAAATTTTTGCATACTTTCCTCCAAACCAATATCTCCCGATTCCAACTCTACGGTAATTTTTTCCAACTCTTCAAGCGATTTGCCAAAACTAATTTTTTCTTTTTTTTGTGCCATAAAGACGATGTACCATGCTCTCTACTTTACCACGAGCTAAATGAGTTGTTAATGACTCCCCTCGCGAAAGGGTATGTATATCTTTAATTATTTTCCCCTCTTTGTCAAATGTAATGCTATACCCGCGATGAAGAACAGCACCAGGATTAAGTCCCGTAAAAAGCCTCTCAAAGTGTATAATACGTGTCCGCAGCGTTTCTATCAAGTGATTTTTAGCAAAAATAACACGCCGCACATAGGCGGCAAGGGTTGAGAGGGTATACAGAATACGTTCCTCATACTGCTGCAGTATACCTGTAAAACGCCGCAGAATACTCCGTATCGTGTCCAGATGGCGCTCAAGAGCAAAGAGAAGAAAGCTGCTCAATTCTTGCACCCGCTGCTTTTTAGTAATAATACGCTGTTCCATATTAGCTATAAGACGATCTTGCATATAGTACAGCGATTTTTCCACCGCATATTTATCAGGCACCGTAAGCTCCGCGGCATTTGAGGGTGTTGCTGCGCGCACATCGCAAGCCAAGTCAGCGAGCGTCCAGTCTCGCTCATGACCAACACCGCACACCACCGGAACACGTGAGGCAAAAATTGCTCGTACGACCGACTCGGCATTAAACGCTGTGAGATCCTCAAGCGATCCGCCGCCTCGTGTAAGAATGATCGCCTCCGCCGTCTGAAGATGTTCATTTACATATTGCAGTGCTTTTACTATATGATCTACCGAACTCGCACCCTGTACGCCAATAGGTACAAAAGTAACAGTAAGTCCAACCCATCTATTTTTCAGGACTTTTATGACATCTGTATATGCCGCAGCGTCAGGTGAAGTAAGAAGCGCAATATGCTGTGGATAAACTGGAATTTTCTGCTTAAATTCTTCACTAAAAAGACCTTCTTTTTCCAGTTTTTTCTTCGTCGCCTCCAGTGCGCGAGCAAGAGTTCCCTCCCCCTTGAGCGTTACCGAGCTCACGCGAAAATGAAAACGACCGCTGGTTTTAAAAAGTCCCGCGGCACCCGTCACTTCAATTTCCATACCATTTTCGATCGGCTGCGTCATTTCCCATTTAAGCATGAAGCACCCCATTCGTGACTTCTCATCTTTGAGGTCAAAAAAAACCAGCCTATCTTTGGCTATATGAAAATCTACCACCTCTCCTTGCACTGTAACGGTCAATGTTTGAAGATAATTGTTTGTTAGCTCAACAAACTTAGAAACACTCAACACCTTTTGCGTGGACTTCTCCTGCATAGGCCTTTTTTAGAGTTTCCTTTATTGCGGCGAGTTACTTGAAATATCATAGGTAGGAACAATAGTCATATGTACCGACGTTTCTTTTCCAAGAATATTTCCAAGCTTCTCTGCCACCGCGGCAATTGTAGTATGATGAATGTCTTGTCCCGCACGAACAACCGCCTCTACCTCCATGGTCACTTTCTGCTCTTGAAGATGAATATCCAAAATTTTAACATCTTTAATATCACGCAAGGTTGTTTCTATAACCTCTCGTACAATTTCCTGCTGATTGCCAATACGCACTGTTTGGTTTGTTACAAAAACGAGCATTACCGCAACAAAAGCTACAAGTATCAACGTATAAATAATACGCTTTTTTTTGCGCGCCTGCCCTACCTTGGTTGCCGGTGCTTCAAAATCCGCAAAAATAAAAAAGAGCGTTGCCGCAAGTACTACCGCAAAAAGATTGGTAAGATATAAGAGTAGAGCTGAGCCCGCAACATCCCATGATTTATTTGCAAGACCAATGCCAACAGTTGCAAGCGGCGGCACGAGCGCGACTGCAATAGCCACTCCCGCGATCGCGGACGTAAGTCCCGGCCATGCAATAATAAAAGAACCGGCAAATCCAACTGCCAGCGCGATAAACAATTCAAAAATAGTAGGTTGTGTACGTAGAAGTATCTCGTTGCCAAATTCCGTAAAAGGGAAAAATAATCCTATCAAAAAACTCACACCAAGTATGACCATACTTGCTTTTGCCATGGTAAACATTGCTGTTTCAAAAAGCTTGGTATAACCACGCACCGTCGCAATGGCTACGACCAGCACCGGCCAAAATAGAGGCGCTAACAACATGCCGCCGATAATTACCGTTGCATTATTGACAATGAGCCCGAGCGTTACGATAATACCCGAGAGCACCGTAAGCGTCCAAAAATCCACATCCCCAACAGCGTTTTGCTTAACCTGCTCGTACACCCTTTGTTGCCGTTCTTGCGGCACATCAAAAAGAGAAGCAAATCGCTTCCAATTCTTACCGACATGCTGTGGAATATCTTTTGGTTGTGTGGAAAGTACCTGCTTTGTTTTCGTCATTGTACAAAGTATAGCACAAAGCTCATAAAATATAAACTATAGCTGGTCAATACCGAGTATTGGTCAAGGAGAAAAAATATCAAGCTACGAGACGTACTCTACATCCCCTCTTATCTTTTTTTATCTGCACCAATCCGTCTTTCTCTAATTGCACAAATTTTTCCTGCAACCAAGCCTCGTCACTCACACTAAAATCTTCTTTTATACTACTGCCAAGTTTTTTAAGTGAGAGAGACTTTCTTTGCGGTATATCTCGTAATACTTCTATGATCTTTCCCCTCCAATATCTGTTTGATCCATGAAAACGAGATTGTGGGTGGCGTACAACACGTCCTTTGAGTGCTCGTACGCCCTGCTTTTGAATAATGGAGTATGCCTTACATGTATCACGCAACGGACAGACAGCACATTTTGGCGCAACGCCAGTACAGATCATTGCTCCAAAATCCATCAGCGCCTGATACCACACCTCTCCTTGTCGTGCCGGCTCTACAAACACGATCGCACGCTCCAATGTTTTTTCCCGTAGAGCGGTTGGATTTTTTCCATAGCATATGCGCGCAATTACTCTTCGTATATTAGTATCAATGATCGTCTCTTGTTTACCGTATGCAAAAGAACGAACCGCTCGTGCCGTATAGGGTCCTATGCCGGGCAAGCTCTCAAGTATATCTCTTTCCTTGGGCAGTACTCCTTTATATGTTTGCACAACTATGCGCGCAAGTTCATGAAGCCGTACGGCTCGATTAATGAACTACCCCGCAGCAAGCTACGGGGTATCCCCAGTTATTTTACTACATG
>CAZZDA010000069.1:0-3991 GCA_964652585.1 uncultured Gammaproteobacteria bacterium
AAAAACTCTCGTGAGCTTACTCTAAAAGTGTAAACAACGCTAGTATATCTTACAAGTAAATTGTGTATACATAAATACTTGTAGTGACCTCGTAAATACTCAAGGTCATCATACACTACAAATATATGTATGTTTTGACAAAGTGGTGCACTTCAAGATTGAATTTAAGGTCAAAATATTGACAAGTTTTCTTATTTATGGTACAATGGCATGCTGGCATAATTCTGTGCTGGTAATATTGACCTTTGAAAATTAAAGCACAAACTTCTGGCTAGTACACTTCCAACCAATAAAACTCTTTTCTTGGAGGAATTATCATGGTTAAGACGCATCACATTCAGACGATCAGTATCGGTGTTGCGGTTAGTCTTGTCGTAGGTCTGCTTACCTACGTTCTTACCCTATCTTTTCTGCAATGGGAAGACTCGGCAGGTAAAATGGTAAGCGCAGGTATTGTGCTCATTGTTGTTGCTTATATTGGCCTCTTTGGATTATTCAAGGTGCCAATTGCCCATCGCGGTGTACCGTTGTTTTTCGGAAGACGTATTAGCACATGGTTGTTAGACGAAGGGTGGAACTGGATTCCTCCAAAGCCGTTTATGAATTTTGAGACGGTTGATGTTCGTGAGATGACCATTGACATCCCTGATTCGCTGGTTATTTCTGGTAACAAAGAGGATGGCGAAGAAAAAAATCGTGCCGGAATGTTCATTGACACCTCGATGCAAGCTTCAGTTGATGCGTCCAATTTCAATGGTCCATATGCCTTTTTATCAATCGGAGAAAAGGTTGTGAGACTTGGATTAATTCATCTTGTGGTGAAAACACTTAGAGATGTAGCAACTAGGAGTGATGACGAGGCTCTTATGGGTATGCACGAAGAGCTTGCTGAAGCAATTAAAGATGCTCTCACTAGTATTCCAGATGGTGAGATCGAATCTATTGCACATCGCTGGGGCATCGTAGTACACAATGTCTTTGTCACAAGGATTGTGCCATCAAATCCGGATTTACTTCGTGCATATGAGCAAAGAAGTATTGAGCAACGTCAGCAAATTTCTGAAGTTATAGAGCGCGAGCATGTAATCGACAGCGTCAAAAGAATTGCTGAGGAGCTCAAAATCTCAACATCCGAAGCTGCTATCATATTTGCTGCTGAGCGGGATAAGATGCATGGACGTCAACAGATCATCGTGACGGGTGATGAGGGAAGTCCTGTCATGAAGGCAGCGTCTATGATGGTGAGTGCAACCGAAAAAGTAACAGACTCTCTGGCAAATCGCTTATCTTCAGAAGGGGGTAAATGATGGTTGATGCGAATACACAGAGCGTAGCTCCGACAGCTCTACAAGAGAAGAAAAGAAGTAGCACAACAGCTCTTGCTACCGCAATCGTAGTAATAGTTGGGGCGGTTATAATTTTTGCTGGAGCACTGAAGTACTATTCCAGTGATGATGAAGATGATGTGACGCCCGGAAATAAGACTGTACAGAAGATTGAACACATGGTCTTCAAGCAGTACCCCAAGATCCGACCGAAACTTGGTGAGAGATGGCGTGTCCATAATTCCATGGATTACTATATCTCCGCGAAGGTTGGAGCGAATTCCGCATTTACTCCACCCGAAATTCCTCCAGGTGAAGACTGGATTCTCAGGATTGAGAAGTTGTGCGGCACCCCACCTTTCTATGTAAGAGTGAAGGAAGGAGATGATGTCAGACTTGTTACACTGACATTGGAGAAATAGGTTCTTTAGATGCAAAACAAGGAGCGCAACAAGGTCCAAACCCTTACCGCTCCTTTTTTCTTTGGAAGAATATACAAAAAAACACACCCGAAGGGTGTGCAGAGTTGTTTGTTTGTACAATGTGGAGGCTAGGTATTGGGTTGTGCTTCTCGCAGTTCTTTCTCGCGGTCTTCTCTCCATGAATCACCGTAATGTGGCAATATATCTTCATCTTCTTTCTCGCGAATATTCTGAACGGCATCAAGAAAAACTTCTGCTTTTTCGGTATCACCTGCCGCAAGAACAGTTCTGAAGTCAGCGGTATTGCGCATACCAGTCTCAACATAGAGCATTTGTTGCCCTATTTCCTGCAAGCGATCAAGGCGCCACTGCGGATCTTGGTAATGTTCGTAGCGATTCTTTTCTACCATTGCGAGAAAATCAAGCGCACTTCCGAAATCATTTGTTCCCACAACCTCTCTGAATTTTCTGGTATCGCCGATACCAGTTGCTTCTCGCAGCTCTTGCGTTGCCTTTTCTTTCTTTTCTTCAAATGTCATCTCTATCTCCTCGGGTCTGGCTGGTTGCTCAGGCTGTTCTACAGCCATATCTTCTTCAGAAAGTCCCATTTCTTCGGGGGTTAATCCTTAATAATCGCCGGTCATAAATGAACTTATTAATAGTAAAAGGTACGTTTACTGTAAGAATATCCATAATTCATGGCGGGAGCGACGGGGTTCGAACCCGCGACCTCTTGCGTGACAGGCAAGCGCTCTAACCAGCTGAGCTACGCCCCCATCATGAATTATGGATAAGCTTTAGAACGAGAGTATTGTAGCAAGAGGTGTGTTTTTTTGCAAGAGATATAAGGTTTAAAGGGGTTTTTCCACATAGTCTGATGGACAAGATAAGTAAAGAATGCTATAATGAGTTCAACGCCTACAAAAATATACAAAAAGGTGTAAAAAAACAAAAATAAAAATATGAGAAAAACAATAAAACCCTCTCCCAAGGGTATGGTGAAAGCACACCGTCAAAAAAGCCTTGCACACCGTCTTTTTTCAAAAAGTTGGCGTCAAAGCAATATCATAGAAACAAAACCGCTGTTTAGCCGTTCTGATTTGTTTGTTCAAACCGCTGCTTGGAAAAAGTAGACGGTTATTTTTATGTTTGAAGAAATACATACAACTGATGAATATACGTCTAAGATCGCCTTTTTCTTAGGTATTTTGAGTGAGGATGAAGAAACGAAAGAAGCGTGGATGCATATGGCGCTTAAAATGTCCGAAAAGGAAAAAGAAGTTTTTGCAACTATGTTGGAAGATCATTTTTATATACAATTGACAGAACGTATACCTGAAGAATATCGTGAGTATATTATTGCGTGCAAGCAAGTAGAACTTCAAATACAACAAGAAGAAAAAGTCCAAGATCAAGTATTTGTTCAGTTAGAAAAGCTCGCACCTAAATTAGCATCCTAATTTTTACTCTATGGTGAGAGAACGAAAACCAAAACCAACACCGGAAGAAATTGGTGAAAAACCAAAACAAGACAGTGGTCAAACAGTATCTGAAGCACTTGAAGAGGTGTTGGTTAATGCTGTAAATGAAACAGAAATACAAGAGAGTGTATTGACCAAAGGAGAGGTGCCAGCAGAAGAAGGGTCAAAAGATGGATGGCCTGGAAACGGACTTGGCGAAGCATTGCGCGCGGCGCAAGAAAAAGAAAGGTCAGAAAAGTTGCCTAGTGATTTTAACGATACTTTACAAGGTCTTGTTGAGCTTCACAAAGAAGCTCAAACAAAAAAATCGACAAAGAAAACCCTTGATAGAAAACTTGCAACTATTCAAGCGATGCTCGATGGACAAAATCCAGGAGGAGTGCGTACAAGGTGTTATTTGGGTTGGAGTGATGTGCATCTTCAAGAGTTGAGTCGTCAATTTGATAGCGCAGTATCTGAAACAGATAATCAAGAGCATGCCAGTGACGAAAACGGTATACCGCCAAAATTTGCCGAACAGAAGGTGAAATCTCAACCTGATGTGGAAAAATCAGCAGAGGAGCAGTCACGAACATCTGAAACACCTTCTAAAACTGAAAGTGCAGAAGAAGAAAAGTCACCAGTAAATTTCCAAGATAAACTTCATGAACTCAATGAACTTTGCCGTCAACGAAATGATTCCGAGGTAGCAATGAATATGTACACTGATATGCAAAAAATGTATGATAGCATGGCGTCTGAAAAGAAAGGTGACAAACCGAGA
>CAZZDA010000070.1:0-3864 GCA_964652585.1 uncultured Gammaproteobacteria bacterium
ATGGGTAAAGCATCATAATTATACCGTATCTGTTCCATTTCCTTTATATAACAACGAGTGCGCTTTTGACTTCTCCCCAAAAAAAGCGTAGTATACATAGAGAGAAGTATAAAGAAAGAGCGTGATACAACCATCTCTCTTGTTTTACGATATAAAATCATGACGCAGAAAGCTCAACCGCCATACGATCATATTGTTTTTGATGTAGAATCAACATTGGTTGCCATAGAGGGTATGGATTTTTTGGCAGAAAAAAAAGGAGTTGGAGAAGAAGTGGCGGCATTAACCAAAGATGCCATGGAAGGGTCTATGCCTTTTAGCGAGAGCTTTCGGAAGCGCATTGAGATTTTGCGCCCTACGCTCTCAGAAGTGCGTGAACTTGGGAAGATCTACATTGAGCATTGTGTTGATGATGCTCCCAGTGTATTAAAAGCTTTGGAGTTCTTAGAAAAAAAAATTTACCTTATTAGTGGAGGTTTTTGGCGTACGGTCGGCGTAGTAGCTGACACCTGCGGTATACCACGCTCCCACACCTTTGCTTGTCGACTTTCTTTTCATGGTGATGGTACCTATAATGATTATGACCACGGCTCATTTGTTTTTAGTACAGACGGAAAGCGCGCGCCCTTGCAAAATCTTTTTGGTACCAAGGCCTACATAGGAGACGCGGCAACAGACGCGGCAGTGTATGACGATGTGCAGCTTCTTATCGGTTTTACAGGTGTTGCTGAACGCTCAGCGCTTATTCAACGTGCGGATATTGTTATTACAACCAAGAGCATTGCACCTGTGCTCATGCATATTTTGAGTGAAGAGGAACAAAACTTGCTCTTAGGACAGCGAAAGCATAAAGTGGTCATAGAAAAGGCGCGCACTCTCTCTGCTGCTGGCAATGTGTAAATCTATCTCTCTTTTCCCTTAAATCTTTAAATTTTTTCTTCCCCCATGTTAGTTACGCTGAATGACCTCTTGCCTCGTGCGAGAAAGAACGGTTACGCCGTTGGCGCTTTTAATATCTATAATCTTGAATCGGCACAAGCGATACTGGACGCAGCGGAAGAACTTCGTGCACCGGTGATTTTGCAAACATCGCGAAAAGCAATTGAATACGCGGGACTTTTTCCAATGATAGCGATTGTCAGGTCTCTTGCTGAACGGACGCGTATTCCAGTGGTATTGCACTTTGATCATGGAAGAGATCCGGCACTCTTGCGCAGTGCGGCAAAAGCGGGTTACACATCGCTTATGTTTGACGGGTCGCATCTGAATTTCCGTGAGAATATACAAAAAACTCGGGTGCTTGCACACTTTGCGCACAAGAGAGGTATGAGCATCGAAGGAGAGATTGGCGTGATTGCGGGTCAGGAAGATGCGATTTCCGCTCGTCAACAGTACCTCACTGATCCGGAAGAAGCACAAAAGTTCGCGGAACTTACACACGTTGATGCACTGGCAGTTTCTGTTGGATTGGCACATGGACGTCTTGTTGCTCGCGAGCGTCTTGATGTGCCAAGAATACGAAGTATTGCGCGATCGGTTTCTGTTCCATTGGTACTGCACGGCGCATCGCGCGGTGTAACTGCGACAGCACTTAAAAAGGCAATTGCCGCGGGAGTTGCAAAGGTGAATATTGATACGTCATTGCGTATTGCGTTTACGGATAAAGCGCGAACATATTTGAAAAAAAATACGAAAGAGTATGATCCGAGAGCATTGCTTGATGCGTGCCGTAGTGCGCTCAAGCGCGAGGTAATAAAGAAAATAAAACTTTTTGGGTCTACTCATAAGGTATAGAAACACCTGAAAAATTAATCCATCTGGCATTGTTCAGAGATTTCCATAATATATGCTTTATCTTGCGTCTGATCATAGAGGTGTGCGTTTAAAGGAGGGGCTTGTACGATATTGTGATAGGCAAGGTATTGCGTATGAAGATCTTGGCACCTCCACACACGAAGCGGTTGATTATCCTGATTACGCAAAAGAAGTAGCGCGAGCGGTGCAAAAAAATCCGAAAGCAAAAGGAGTACTTATTTGTAGGAGCGGTATTGGCATGTCCATAGCAGCAAATAGATTCAAGGGCGTGCGTGCGGCATTAGTGCATGATGTGAAAGTAGCGGCAAGCGCGCGCAATGATGATAATGCAAATGTGCTTGTCTTGGCAGCTGAGAGCATGCGGTCATCACGGGCAAATAAAATCTTACGTACATGGCTTTCCACCCCATTCAGTGATGCTGCGCGACACCGTAGAAGAGTTCGTAAGCTTAATAAGCTATGATAGAAATTATCCCTGCAATTCTTACCAATTCGGCAAAAACATTTCGTGAGCAGATAGCGATGGTATCGGATTTTGCGCCATATATCCAAATTGATATTTTAGACAATGAATTTGCCGAAGGGCGTACACTCCTTCCGCTCGCTTTAAAGCGTGAAAAAATTAAGCTTGCGTGGGAGGCGCATCTTATGGTAATGAAGCCAAAGAAATATTTAAAAGATTTGGCTTTTATGGGCTGCAGGCGAGTTATTTTTCATGAAAGAACTGTCCCGGATAGCTTTGAATTTATTCAGGAGATTCGCCGTCTTAAAATGGAAGCGGGTGTTGCGGTAAATCCGGCCGACCCTATCGTACGTCTTGCAGGCTACAGTCAAATTGCAAACACTTTTATGGTGATGGGGGTAATACCCGGTAAGCAAGGACAGCAGTTTAATAAGCATGCGCTTACGACCATTGCCGTGCTCAAAGATCGTTATATAGGAACAACAATTGCAGTAGATGGCGGTATTCGAAAAACGAATATAGAAAATATTGTACATGCCGGCGCAACACGCCTTGCGGTGGGATCTGCTATTTTGAAAGCGAAAGATCCTAAAAAAATATATGAAGAGCTTTTTAACCTTGCTAATAATGTATGACCATTGTGCAATTACGAAAAATGGCAAATACGCTCCGGCAGGATATTATTGCCATGCTGGTTTCAGCTGGTTCCGGTCATGCGGCAGGATCTTTGGGTATGGCCGATGTATTTACCGCTCTCTACTTTCGCGTGCTGAAGCACGATGCGAAAAAACCTCTTTGGACGGATCGTGATCGGTTAGTGTTGTCAGCAGGTCATATTGCACCGGTACGATATGCGGCAATGATACGAGCGGGTTATTTTCCTCGCACCGCCTTAAAAACTCTTCGTAGATTAGAGAGTCCCTTACAAGGACATCCAAGTATTTGTTATTCGCCTGCACTTGAAACATCATCCGGTCCTTTGGGGCAGGGTCTTTCACAAGCTGTTGGCATGGCATTATCTGCGCGCATGGACGGAGCGAAATGGACGGCGTATTGCATTATGGGGGACGGCGAGCTTCAAGAAGGGCAAATATGGGAAGCGGCAAGCTTAGCTGGAAAACATCGGTTGGGCAATTTGGTTGGCATTGTGGACAGGAATAATATACAAATTGACGGCTTTACCGAAGATGTGATGCCGCTTGAACCCTTGCGGGACAAATGGGAGGCGTTTGGTTGGCATGTACTGGATATTGACGGACACAACATGACCATGATTATTGACGCGTGTAATCAGGCAAAAGCAATTTATGAAAAACCCACTGTAATTCTTGCACATACCATTCCCGGGAAAGGTGTGTGCTACATGGAGCATGATTTTCATTGGCATGGTAGGCCGCCAAAAGCAGGTGATGAGACCTTGCAAGCCCTTAAAGACCTGCGTACATTGAGAGGGAAGATTGAATGTGAATAGCGTTCGTTATCATACGTGTAAGCGCACGCGTCAATTTTCCCAGCCATGTCATAATAATATTGGCTCTAGACTAGATAACCTAGTCTTTAAGATAAATTTGTAAGATGTTCCACAG
>CAZZDA010000071.1:0-3766 GCA_964652585.1 uncultured Gammaproteobacteria bacterium
AAATAGCATCTATTTAAATAGTTCTGGTACATAATAATTCTCCTGATTCTCCAGAATGCAGATTCGAGCAGCCTTTGCGCACTCCTGCCATATATTCTCACTTGATTTTTCTTCTAAAAATGTTAGGCTGAAGTTGTTAGTCAATATAAAAAAATTATCTCATGAAAAAAATACTCTTACTTTTCGCATTATCTTTGGTATTAACGGGCTGTACGCAGACTTCCTTGTCGAAATGGTTTAGCGGTTTTTTTGGTAGCAGTAGTAATGTCGGTAGTGAGTTTGTGGTGGACAACAACGCTGTTTTTGATCTCTTTCAAGATGATTTTGGAGTTGGTACAGAGTATGATGATATTTTTATTGATGGTGGAAACGGTGATGTAGGTGTTGGTGATACCGGTGTTTCTGCTACAGGCCAGGTAGAGTATGAAGTAGATTCTTCTTACACTTTTGATCCTGTCTATACTGAAGTTGGAAAAATGACACCGGAAGAATTACATGGTAAAGAAGTGCTTGAAATACCTGTTCTTATGCTTGGCGGCAATTTCTTCCCTTTTCCCGATAAACAGTTTGGTGACAAGGCGAAGGCTGATCTCTGCGATCATACTCACTACCATGGAGATACCGGCTACACACTAGATCTTGAAATTGTTCCTGAACCAAGTAATCCTTGCGGTTTTGATGACGCTACAAAAATAATGAGGGTATCCGGTGATGAAATGATAGATTGGTTTCATAATCGCCCGCGAAATTTTTAACTCCAGATGACCTTACCTGTGTATAACTTTCTCTTTCACTGATTCCTCAAGCAACAGTAGTATAAGAAATATCTAACATAAGCCAAAAGAATATCTCTTGACAGGATATAAATAACTGCTATACTTCCAACAAGATTGAAAGCAGAAAGAAGTGACGGGAGGTATGGGCATAAGACAGTGGATGGAATTCTGGCCTTAACAAGATTAAGAGCAGAATCCCATCCATCTCCTTTCCCACAACAAAACTCCCAACCTCACTTCCTTTCTACCGCTACACCGTAGCACCTTTCAATCTTTTTTCTTTTACAAAATTCCCTAAAAAGAATTTTTTTGTTTCCGCGAGCGAATGTAGAGCAAGAGCTGGAGTTTATGCAGGAGTTTTGGTATACTGCCTAAAGAATGTAGTAGTACATATTTAATTACGTAATTAATTACGTACCTATGCCAAGAAGAAAGTTGGAACAAAAGAATATAAGAAAGCTCACTCGTACGGGTAAAAAAAGTATTGGTCTTACGCTTCCCATAGAGATGGTACGTCAATTAAGGTGGAGATCAAAACAAAAGGTTGTCGTCAAAAAGAGCGGGAAGAAAATTATTATTGAAGATTGGAAGAAATAACATCCTTACAAACTCCAGTTTGTAAGGATGTAGGTGAAAAGAAAATATGTTGTTACTCTATATCATCATCGCAACATTGCTCGTGAGTGCCATATCATTTGCGGGAATTTTTGTTGTCTATAGAAAAACGGTGCTGCAAGACGGTACATTTAAATTGCTCATTAGTTTAGCTGCCGGCGCGCTTTTAGCGGTGTCATTTTTAGATCTCTTGCCCGAGGCGGTAGAAGCGGTTTCTGATCCCGCGCCTATTTTTGCGACCGTTCTAGTAAGCTTCCTCCTCTTTTTCATTTTAGAAAAGTATCTCCACTGGCACCATTGCCGCTGCGATAATTGCGGACCAAATGACCAAGAGACGAAAGATAGCATGGTCATCACTAATCTGGTAGGTGATAGCATTCATAATCTCATGGATGGTTTTCTTATTGCCACCACATTCATGCTGGATGTTCGCGTGGGTATGATTACTACCTTTGCGGTTGTTATCCACGAGATACCGCAGGAGATAGCTGACTTTGGTGTTTTGCTCTATGCGGGACTCTCTAAGCGCAAGGCTATTTTTATTAACTTTTTATTCGCGCTTACCGCGGTGGTAGGAGGGATCGCGTTTTTCTTTTTTGGACGGTCTTTTGCACACCTTATTCCTTTTATGGCGGCGTTTGCCGCGGGGAATTTTCTGTACCTTGCCACATCGGACCTTATACCGGAACTGCATCATGAAAAAGATCCAAAACGGGTACTGCAACATACTATATGGTTACTTGCGGGAGTAGCGATCATTTACTTGGTGACCATTGTAACACCACATAATGATACACACATAGAACCGGATAATCATGGCAATGAAAGCCACTATCGTGTTGAAGTAGAGAGGAGTATTTAAAATATGGATTGTAGCAAAAAAGAAGACAAACAATGGGAAACGATTGTAGACTTTACAGAAATTAGGGAGGGCGGCATTCCTCTTGAAGAAATATTAATGTATCTGCAAAATATATGACAGCAAAACTTTTTATACCTGTAATCTTGGGTACAAATCGTGAGGGGCGGCAAAGTGAACATGTCGTGCGTTTCGTGTTTTCTGAAATGCAGAAGCATGCCGCTATTGAAACACAGTTTATTGATATCCGTGATTTTGCGCTACCTTCCGACAACTACGGTTCCTCGCTCAAGGAGGAGTTTTCCGACTATCGTGATACGATAGCTCGTGCGGATGGTATGGTACTGGTGGTGCCTGAATACAATCATAGCTTTCCCGGTGTACTCAAGTCGGTGTTGGATATACTCTATGAAGAATATAATCATAAAGCAGCTGGACTCATCGGTGTCTCCATAGGTCCTTGGGGCGGTGTGCGCGTTGTAGAATCGTTATTGCCGGTACTTAAAGCATTTGGAATGACCATTACATCACCGGATCTCAACTTTTCCAATGTAGGGGATATATTTGATGAAAAAGGGAAGATGCAAGACGCGGAAACCTATAGCAAACGTGCAGCAGGATTTTTAGATGAGCTTGCGTGGGTTGCGCAAGCGCTCCGCTGGGGACGGGAAAATCTGTAAATATATGATCTCTGTTATTATTCCTCTCAAAAGCGTGCCGCGCGATTTCCCTGCGGTATGCGCGAGGGTATGCACCGGAGAAAAAGTAAAAGAGGTGATCTATGTCGGCAACACAGCGGTGATAGAACAGCTTCGCTGTAAATATTCTTTTGAGCATGTCATTGCCTATAAAGAAAAGGGGCGAGGTACGGCAATGGCAGAAGGTGTTCGAAGAGCACAAGGAGAGGTGTTGCTTTTTCTTCATGCAGACACCATATTACCTGAAAAATGGGATAGTTATATTGTGGAAGTTCTTGAAGACAAAAATGTAGTTGGCGGTGCTTTTGCCTTGCGCTTTGACCAAAAAAATGTATATCTCCAGTTTTTGACGTTTTTGAGTATACTGCTCTATAAGGTAACAGGGGAATTATGGGGCGATCGAGCACTCTTTGTGCGAAAGCGTGTATTTGAGATATGTAAGGACACGTTTGCCGTGCCTATAATGGAAGATGTGCGTTTATCTCGCTGTATGCGAAAACAAGGCAGCACACGGCTTATTCCGCGTGCGGTGGTAACTGTAGCGGGAAAGTTTCGTGAACAGGGTTACTTTACTCATACATTGCGTATTCTGAAATGCAGAACATTCTATATTTTTGGAAAAGATCTTGATGAGCTTTATGAATATTATTATCGGAAATAGCTATGCATGATCAACCACAGATTATTTTTGTTTACAATGCCGACGGCACGTTCTTGGCACCTCTTATTGACGGCTTGTATAAAGTTTTATTACCTAAAACCTATCCATGTAGGTTATGTCTTTTGACCTACGGTGTTTTTACCATAAAGAAAGAGTG
>CAZZDA010000072.1:0-3687 GCA_964652585.1 uncultured Gammaproteobacteria bacterium
TTTCAGGCGACCCCACTCATCAAGCCACCCGCTTTGCGGGGGGTGTCTGACTTCTTTGCGGGGGGTGTCTGACTTCGATCTTCTCTGCACGCACTTTGATCATCCGGAGATGAGTCCCTACAACAATGTCTTGGAAGGATTTAATCACATCATTAAACGCAAACTCAGATTGATGAAAGGATTTAAGAAAGAACAAAATGTTGATCGCTGGCTGAAGCTCATACTGCTTGAATATCGATTTCATGAGATCAGATCAAGCAAGTTCAAGTACAGAAATGGAAAATCCCCACTCCAACTCGCAAAAGTCGATCTTCCCAAATACTTTAACTGGATAACCTTTATTCGTAAACATATTGGTTTGAGGTCGTGAATCTCCTACCAGTACCGAAAATTAAATTCTATGACAAAACAAGAAGAACAAAAAGAACAGAAAAATCCAAAACAACAAGCGGCAACTGAAGCCATGAGCCAGATTCGCGAACGCTTTGGCGAAGGGTCTATTATGAAGTTTGGAGAAGCGCAGCATATGGCGGTAGAGTCGGTTACAACCGGTTGTATCTCGCTTGATTTAGCGCTTGGTGTTGGCGGTATGCCGCGAGGAAGAATTATTGAAATTTATGGTCCCGAATCATCAGGAAAAACAACGCTTGCACAGCATGTAGTAGCGGAAGTGCAAAAAGCGGGAGGGATTGCCGCGTTTGTTGATGCGGAACATGCGCTTGATCCGGAATATGCTTCAAAAATTGGCGTGAAAACTAAAGACTTGCTTATTTCTCAACCTGACACTGGTGAGCAAGCACTGGAAATTGTGGAAACGCTTGTGCGCTCTAATGCAGTTGATGTGATTGTGGTGGACTCGGTTGCAGCTTTAACGCCTAGAGCAGAGATTGAAGGAAATATGGGAGACGCACATATGGGATTACAAGCTCGGCTTATGAGTCAGGCATTGCGCAAATTAACCGCGTTCATTAGCAAGTCTGACACGATCCTTATTTTTATCAATCAGACACGACAAAAAATAGGTATTGTTTTTGGAAATCCGGAAACAACCACGGGTGGTAATGCGTTAAAATTCTATTCTTCGCTACGGGTTGAGGTGCGGCGTTCCGCGCAAATTAAAAAAGGAGATCAAATTATTGGCAATCGTGTAAAAGCAAAGGTGGTAAAAAATAAAGTTGCACCTCCTTTTAGAACAACGGAATTTGATATTATGTACAATGAAGGCATTTCGCTTGCGGGAGATCTGCTTGATACGGGAGTGGTGCTTGGTGTGATTGCAAAAAACGGCAATACCTATAGTTATGGAGAAGAAAAGTTAGGAGTAGGACGCGAGGTTGCGAAGCAATATATGAAAGAAAATCCTAAACTTACCAAAGAAATACGCAAAGCCATTTGGGCGGAAGTGAAGAAAGCATAAAACATATAACATAGAACATGGAACAATAAGCCCGCCATTTGGCGGGTTTTGGTTTACGCTTTATTCTACAAGCTATTTCAAACTCTCTCAACATATTCGCCGCTTTCAGTGTTTACCCGAATTGTATCGCCTTGTTTCACAAACAACGGCACGGGAAGTTGATAGCCCGTTTCAGTAATCGCAAGTTTTGTTGCGCCTCCTTGCGAGGTATCGCCTCGTACTCCCTCTGGCGCTTCGGTAACTTTCAGCTCAATTTTCTTTGGCAGATCGATTGCAACAGGTTTGTTTTTGAAGTTGAGCACATCAACGCTTACGCCTTCTGTAAGATAGTGTTTTTTCTCTCCAATTACCTCTTCGTCAAAAGTACATTGTTCATATGTTGTCATGTCCATGAAATGCGATCCAATTTCATCGGTATAGAGGAATCCTGCCTTTGAGCGTGTAAGATCTGCCGCTTCTATTTTATCTGACCCCTTGAGTGTTTTCTCAAGTGCAGCACCGGTTACCAAATTTTTTATTTTGGTGCGTAAAATAGCGCCACCGCGTCCCATTTGCACATGTTGCGTATAGGTAACAACGTATGGTTCATTGTCAACTTGAATGACGGTGCCAAGTTTGATATCGCTAATGCCAAGCATACAAAAGAAGTGCTGCTATCTTCGTACAAACGGTACAAGTGCCATAATACGCGAACTTTTAATGGCGGTTGCAAGTTTACGTTGATGTTTGGAGCATGTTCCCGTACGTCTTTTTGGCAATATCTTCATGTAGGAGTTCATGAATCGCCGTAGGAGCGGCGCGTCTTTATAGTCAATATCTTGAATGGCATTGACACAAAAATAGCAGAAATCCTGTGTTTTTTGCTGTGATTTCCTTGAGGATATGCGTTGTGGTTTTCTTGTGGCCATATTTTTTGATTCAAAATAGAAAATTTAAAAAGGAATATCTTCAACTTTAATTTCGTCACTTTTTTCCGCGGGAGTGTTCGGGGCTTCCGATGCCGGATTTGCAGATTCTTCCGTTTGAATGACCGGTATTTCAGAAGGAGCAGCAACAGCGGATGCAGGTGCCGGTGTAGGAGCGGGGGCGCTTTGTGCCGCGCTTGCGCCGGCACTCATACGATCCAGCATGATCATATTTTCCGCGATGATCTCAGTTCGGTAGCGCTTCACACCATCTTGACCTGCCCAGTCTCTGGTTTGCAACCTGCCTTCTACATATATTTTTTTCCCTTTTTGGAGATACTGATTACAAATATCAGCAAGCTTTCCCCAAGCAACAATATTGTGGAATTCCACACGCTCCTGCTTTTGTCCTTGCTGGTCGGACCAAACACGATTTGTAGCAATGGAGAAAGTAGATACCGATTGACCGGACGGAATGACGCGTGCTTCGGGCTGCTGTGTAATGTTGCCGATGATCATGACTTTGTTTAAATCCATATAGTTTTGAAATTTAGAACGTAAAATGAAATCAATTTATACGAGATCTTTACCTTCCAAAAGCTCGTCAAGTTTATCATCCAATTCCTCAATGGTGATTTTCTTCTCAGCGTCAGTACTTGCCTCCTTTTTAATTTGCTCGGGAGTTGCTTGCACCTTTGTCGTTTCTTTTTTCGGATCGGATGGTTTTTTTGCTGTCGCTTCTTCCTGTGCTTCACTGATCTTGCGGTCGGTTTCAGCGCGGCGCTTTTTCTCCTCTTGCAGCTCTTCCTCACTCCTTTTGCGCTTTTCAATAATTAAATGCCGCAACACCTCATCCATTAAACGTAAATCGTTATTTAGCTCTTTAATAATCTTTGGTTGCGCATCAAACTCCACAACAACATAACTGCCGTGCGTAAGGTGTTTAATAGGGTAGGCGAGACGTTTTTTTCCAAGGTCTTGATTGAGTGTAATCGTGGTATCTTTCTCAATGCGTTCGGTAATCTTCTTGATAATACCTTCCAATTCAGTGTTAGTATAGGTGTTGGGAATGAGATAGAGAAGTTCGTAGTGCAGTACTTTCTTCTCATCATCTTTTCGCAAATCTTCGGTCATACAAAATATTTTTGTCGGTGATGTACGTAATTAATTACGTAATATATTACGTATCACCTTCGTGTACTCAGACGCTATAGCAATGCCGCAGCGTCTCCCGACATCAAATGTCAGAAATGGATAAGTGGGGAAGAGTGTACCATATATATCCTTTCTTTGCAAGGGGTCGTTCTCTTTCATGTCAAATGCGACATTGAGGCAAATTCAGCAGGTGTTTTCATATCAAGCGAT
>CAZZDA010000073.1:0-3435 GCA_964652585.1 uncultured Gammaproteobacteria bacterium
GTACATTTACTTGCTTATCTCTTACAACCTTGTTCCAAGTCCTTTACATAACTCTGCTCCTGCAAAAAATTACTTAGACATCGGGTTTCTAAGTTTTTCAACTTATTCCAAATGTACTTTCTCCTCAAACTGCTTGAGCCGTTTTTTAACTTCCGGGTACGTCTCAATATTTTTTAAAATTTCTTCCGCGCAGTTTCGCGTTTCTGTAACCAGCTTTGGATTTGCCATGCCATTCACAAGCGTATCTGAAAATCCGGATTGTATCATTCCGGAAAACGATCCGGGACCACGGATTTCCAAGTCTTTTTGCGCGAGCGCAAACCCATCATTACTCGCCACCAACGCGGCAAGGCGCTTCCGTGTCGTATCAGCCCAACTATCCGTAAAGAGAAGGCAGTAGGATTTTTTGTTGGATCTCCCCACCCGACCGCGAAATTGATGAAGCTGCGCCAAACCAAAACGCTCCGCGCCTTCTATGACCATAACTGTTGCATCCGGCACATCTACCCCAACCTCTACCACCGATGTCGTAACGAGTATTTTTACCTTACCTACAAGAAAATCCTTGAGCACACGCTCTTTTTCATCACTTTTTAATTTTCCGTGTAATACACCAAGCGGAATATCAGTAAATATCCCTGTTGAAAGTTTTTCATATTCTTCAGTAACCGATTTGACGCCAAGAGTATCTGACGGATCAATTAAAGGGCATACTATAAACACTCGACCGCCTTTAGCCACCTGATCCCGTATAAAATCATATGCATCTGCCCTCTGTTTCGGAGCAACAAGCGAAGTTTCTACCGGTTTGCGCCCTTGAGGAAGCTCATCTAACAAAGAGAGGTCGAGATCGCCATACACGGTCAGTGCGAGCGTTCTCGGTATGGGAGTTGCGGTCATGGAAAGCAAGTGAGGAAGCGTATGTTTCTTTCGCATCTTTTCTCGAAGCTGCTTACGCTGCGCAACGCCAAACCGATGCTGCTCATCAATGATAACGAGCGCCAAATTATCAAAAGCTATCTTTGGCTCCAATAAAGCGTGCGTTCCTATCACTAGATCAATATCCCCTTGCGCAAGCAAGGTATATATTTTTTTCTTATTGCGCAACTCTTCGTTTTTTCCATTCCTCGCGAACGCCATAGTATTTCGCGTCACAAGCACTATAGCGATTTTTGTATGCGCAAACAGTATACGCACCGTGTTAAAATGCTGTTCTGCCAATATTTCCGTTGGAGCCAAAAATGCCGCTTGTTTTTTTGCTTGCACTACCTGCACTATGACAAGCGCGGCAACAACTGTTTTTCCCGATCCGACATCACCTTCAAGAAGCCTGTTCATGGGACACGATGCCTCCATATCTCCCATAATTTGCCACGCCGCTTTTTTTTGCGCCTCTGTTAAAGTGAAAGGTAAATTTTTCACAAAAGTGGTGGTCGCCTCTTTCTGAAAAGGAATACGAGGAGAGTAAAAATCATGGAGCGTCAATTTTTGTTGCAAGCGATAGAGCTGTAAAAGTAAGAGCTCGTCAAATTGCATACGCCGCCGCGCACTCTCTACCTCATGTATATTGCTTGGGTAGTGCAAGGTACGCAGTACTTGGTTAAGCACCGGCAGTGCATGCGTATCTCGCAGAGTATTCGGAAGCCATTCATCAATATCGGCAAGAGCCGGTAGAGCGCTCTCTATAAAATATCGTAGGTGCTTATTGGTTAGCCCAGCAGTTAAACCGTATGTTGGCAAAATCCTTCCCGTATGTACGCTAGTCTTATCTTCGCGCCATTTTTCCATGAGTGGCGCGGTAAATAATACTGTACTTCCTTTGCGTTCCATAACACCCGATACCGCAACCACATCCCCTGCACGATATTGTTTTGCAAGGAACGGCTGGTTGAACCAGATAAGTTTCACTGACCCGGTATCGTCAGCAAGCAGCGCTTCTATGACCCATATTTTCTTGACTTTACTTTTAATAACATTGAAAGATGTCAGGGTTCCAATGACAGTTGTTTTTTGTCCTTCCTGCAAATTTTTTATGACTTGATGCGACGTATAATCTTCATAAGAAACGGGAAAATAAAACAAAAGATCTTCAATAGTGTGAATACCGAGTTTCTTAAGCTGCTTTCCCATGCGCTTGGCAATCGAGCCAAGACTTGTAACTGAATCTGTGAGCTGCATATAACAAGAACACTATACCACATACCGTGCAACTATCAAAAAACTACCTTAAAAGGTAGTTTGTGGTTACGGATTAGCAAGTAAACAAAATGAATTGAATGCTTGTGCCGCGAAGTCCTGATGTATCAGGACGAAGTGGTGGTGCGCCCGGCAGGATTTGAACCTGCGACCTCCAGCTCCGCAAGCTGATGCTCTATCCAGCTGAGCTACGAGCGCATGTAGTAACAAAAAGAGTTATAACACACTTTTTCTTTTCAAACAAGGTCTTATCTTTATATTTTCAGCCAGCGCGTACAGGTGTCAATAAACGGTTCTTGATCCTGTTCCAGATCCTCAACAACAAACTGTCGTAGATGCTCGCGTACACGTAAAGGATTTTCCTTTTCCAACGGAATAGTAACGTGTGGATGAAAAAGTGATTTGAGCTCAATGTAGAGATTTTTTACCTCCGGTGGATGATAAATGATCCAAAATTTTTCAATATCCGTGTACTCATAGAGCCGATTACCAATGACGATGCCAAGGTCTGTGAGCGCAAAATGCATGGGAAGAGGTTCATGAAAGTGGTGGAGCACATAGATAACCGTAAAAAGAATTAAAATAAGTGCAAAAAGATACCCGCCACTAAAAAGCGATGCAAAAAAAAGACCCCCGCCAATCAGAACAGCAACAACATACCACCATCTTCCTCGATGAGGAGTGGTAAACTCAGAAAATTTCCAGCTCATATGTTCCTTATAAGGAAGATGTTGACCCGGATGTTGTGTAGGCTCTTCAGACATAAGACGTATTCACAAATAAAAGTCTAGATATTCATCACATTTCCTTTCATGTTCCATGTTTTATGATATATGTAGTATACAATAAATAAAGCCTTGAGGCAACAAAAAAAAGAAAGCACTTGCTTCTTTTTTTATGGCGGAGAGTGAGGGATTTACTCCTTCGCTTCGCTATGGAGCATAAACTTCTCATCCTCCCCGCAAACAAAGCGGTTGTTTGTTTACTCTCTCCGAATGCCGTCCACCATCGGTGAACCCCATTCGGAGAGTGAGGGATTCGAACCCCCGAGACCCGTGAAGGCCTAACGGTTTTCAAGACCGTCGCATTCGACCACTCTGCCAACTCTCCTTTTTGTTATGGCGGAGAGAGAGGGATTCACCCCTTCGCTCCGCTGCGGAGTGTAAACTTCTCATCCCTTTCTTTGGCGGAGAGAGAGGGATTCACCCCTTCGCTCCGCTGCGGAGTGTAAACTTCTCA
>CAZZDA010000073.1:3535-3613 GCA_964652585.1 uncultured Gammaproteobacteria bacterium
TCCCTTTCTTTGGCGGAGAGTGAGGGATTCACCCCTTCGCTTCGCTACGGAGTGTAAACTTCTCATCCCTTTCTTTGG
>CAZZDA010000074.1:0-3274 GCA_964652585.1 uncultured Gammaproteobacteria bacterium
CATGTAGTAAAATAACTGGGGATACCCCGTAGCTTGCTGCGGGGTAGTTCATTAAGGCAACTCATAACATCGAGGGTTCAATAACACTTTTTAGACAGGATGAGGATATATTACGAGACTTTGAGCTACTATTTCAAAATTTACAAAGGGGCGAGGCTACGAGACTACAAGAAGTTGATATCAAGTGGCAATGGAAAGAAGATAAAAATCAAATTTCGAAAAAACTATTATCTTGATAGCTAATATTTGTAAAGTATGGGCGAATTGACAAAATATAGTATGTATGGTAAATATGAGATAATACTGCACAGAAGTGTCAATCACACTCTCTGTCAAACCACTGCATAAGGAGTTCTTTCATGAA
This sequence comes from uncultured Gammaproteobacteria bacterium, assembly GCA_964652585.1. GTDB lineage: Bacteria > Patescibacteriota > Patescibacteriia > UBA1544 > UBA1544 > CAZZDA01. Next base: position 365 of record CAZZDA010000074.1, read on the forward strand.
GCCCAAATCGCACATTAACAAATCTTCCGCTCAGGAAGAGCAATCGCAACAACAAGCTACTACTCCGTCAAAGGAGCAGCGTTCCAAGTCGCTCGGCAAACTTGCCGAACGAGACAAAGCGGATTTGAAGTGTTGTTACACTTCGTGTACCCGATGTAGCTGAATCAACAATGTTGTTGTACCACAAAGGAGAGCTAGCGCCCTCCTTCTTTTATAGGGGATAAGATCAATGAATGCACAATATCGTATTTCTCGCTGGTGTAAATTCTTTGTGCGCGAAGATGTTGTAGCATTGCATCATTCTCTCAATTTAGCGGTAGTATATCTTAACAAAGATGTTGGTGAGTATATTATTGCAGGCGAGCTACATCGTGTTACAGGTGATATCTTAGCTGCTCTCTTGAGTAATAAGCTACTTGTTGTACATGATACAGATGAGATGGAAGAGCTGTACATGTTGAGAGATCGTCTACATAGGGAAATATATCTCAACATGATGTATCTTCTTGTGACTGACGGTTGCAACTTACAATGCCGCTATTGTTTTGAAGAAACACCAACAGTCTCACAGTCGTTTCAAGCTTGTAACATGGATAATGATACGGTTGATCGAGCGGTCACACTATTCGCAAAACTTACGAGTTGTTACGGACGCAAAGGATCAAAAAGGATTGTACATCTCTACGGTGGAGAACCCTTGCTTAATCCATCGGCTGTTTATAGGGCTATTGCAAAAGTGGAGGAACTGAAAGTCGATGGTACTATGCCACAAGAATGTGAAGTCATAGTGGTAAGCAATGGTACACTGTTGCGTGATGAAACGTTGCAGTTTTTCTCTAAGAATGATGTTACAGTTGGTATTTCACTTGATGCCCCTGCTCATATCAACAATATCCATCGTCTTGCTAAAAACGCAAAACTTGATACCTTTGCGCAAACAAGACAAGCATATGAGCTGGCAAGAGAGCGCGGTGTAAAGGTTGGTTTATCAGCAACACTTACCCCGGAGGTTGTTGCACACTTTGATGAAGTGCTTGATTTCTTCCTTGATGATCTTGGCATTGAAGATGGAATAAGCTTCAACATTCTGCATTACAATCCTGCACTTTTAGTGGATACGGCATACTTCGAAAAAGCAGCGCAATGCTTGATAAAAGCGTTTGAGTGTTTTAGGAAAAGAGGTGTATATGAAGAAAGAATGATGCGCAAGGTGACTGCTTTTGTAGAGCAGGAAGCTATGTTTGCAGATTGTGGCGTGGTTGGTAATCAGATTGTTGTAGCACCGGATGGAAAAATCGGTGTTTGTCAGGACTTTGTCAAGCCACGGTCATATTTTAACGGATCAGTATTTGATGACAATTTTGATCCCGTAAAGAATGGCCTGTTTGAAGAATGGTCAAAGAGATCGCCTCTCTTTATGGAAGAATGCTTTGATTGTGAGGCGATTGGAATGTGTGGTGGTGGGTGTCCCGCGAGTGTTGAGCTGAAGACTGGCAGCCGGTGGAATGTTGATGAACGGATATGTCCACACGCAAAACTTACACTTGAATGGTTGATATGGGATACATACCACAATACTGTCACTTGAACAATACAATCAAATCTAGTACCATTATTGGCAAGGAGTATACATAACCTTGCCTTTTTTATTCTATGCACCCAAAAGTGAAATTTAAGATCAGTGTGGAAAAGGATGTTCGTACATTCTTTGCTTTTAACGATGAAGCTGCGTATGATGAGGGGCGTAATTTAGAGTGGGCAATTTTTAAATCCTATCCCGCGTTTAAAAAATATCAAAAAGGAAATGTATTAAAGATCAGCAAGAAAGAGGTAAGAGAGTTTGTGCAGCAGAGTTATGCAAAAAGATCTAAGGAAATAAAGCAAAATATGGAGTTGTATAAAAAGAACTGGCAGAAAGTAGAAAAGGATTATTTTGCTCTCGTTGACAACCTTTTCAATAAAAAATACTGGCCGAAAGGAAAATACATCTGTTATCCTACTATTTGGGGTATGTATCCAAGATTTTTAGAGGATTCTACATTTCAAGTTCCTACTCGACAGCCAAAGAAAATAAGAGGTGTCAATGTAATCATTGCACACGAGATGCTGCATTTTATTTTCTATAAATATTTTTTTACAAAGTATCCAAAATACAAAAGCGATAAATATGATTTTTTTTGTTGGCATGTTTCAGAAATCTTTAACGAAGTCATACAAAATTCTCCGGAGTGGATTAAGGTATTTGAGTTACCCCTATCACCTTATCCGGAGCATGAAGATATAGTTACCACCCTCCAAAAGAAATTGTATGGAAAAAATGTGTCAACTGACGAGTATATCAGTAATATCACGCGGTCTGTTAAAAAACATTTTACTTAGTACATTCGGTAGATAATTCATGTATGGAAGAGGGGATGTCGCGCCATAAATAAATATTTCCTTATGAGTGTATCAAAAGAATTTGTTGCATATATTCTTGATCTGCTGCAGCCGCTTGGCGACATACAGATGTCAAGAATGTTTGGAGGTGCGGTAATGAAAGTTGGAAATACACAATTAGGAGTATTGTTTCAAGATAAGGTATATTTCAAAGTGATAGATATAAAGTTGCAAGAACGATATAAAAAAGAGGGTTCACAACAATTTACCTATACCAGAAAAGACAAAAAAGACCGCGTTGTTATCAAAAATTGGTGGTCGGTTCCCGAGGGAGCGATGGATAACAGTGAAGAAATGGTGAAATTAGCGAAAGAGATTTTACAACAATATGATCACCCGACACATTAAAAAAATATTTCCAGCAAAGATGATTTCAGTAAGTGGATTAACCTCTGAACCTATCTGTCGACGGGCAGGTTAACTCACACCCCCAAAGGGTAAGCCACTGGTTTGACCAGTGCGACTTGAAAA
>CAZZDA010000075.1:0-2919 GCA_964652585.1 uncultured Gammaproteobacteria bacterium
ACCATAGTTGCGTAAGACCCGCAGCAAGCTGCGGGGAAATCTCTTTGATTATACAGTCCCACTATAGCTCTTTCTGGAGTTGTTGCTGAAAGTTTACAAATACTTTTGTGGGAAATGCATGGAAAAATACAAATATATGGTGCTAAAATATCTTCAACAAAAGAAAAAACACTTCTTGGTAAACCATTTGAAAAAATCAATCAATCTCGCCGTATTAAAATATTGTCAATACTTGGCTGGATAACAGATAGTCAAAAAATGTTATTTAACCAAATCAGAGAAGAAAGAAACAATTATTTGCATCCTTGGCAAGAAGATAATTTTAAGGACGAAAAAGAAAAAGCTCTAGCTACGTACAAAAACACATGTAAATTGTTTAGAGAAATTACAGGAACAAAAATAAAAAATTCATCTTCAATTGAAGCTAACCCTTTGTTAGTACAATGGATGAATAACAATTTACCAAACAATAAAAATTAACTATCTGTTTGCATGACTTTGGCACCTGTCCGCCAAAGGCGGACTGGGGACGGGAAAGCGGCTCGTCTTTGCCTGCCTGTCGGCAGACAGGCGTCAGCAAAGAAGCAAAACCCGTAAAAATTATTTCCTTAAAAAGAATTTTTTGCGCGCGACTATAAAAAAGAAATGATAATTTTTTACGGGCTTTGCTAGCCCCGCCTTTGGCGGGGTGAGCCGCTGGGGCGGGACTCGCGCCCTCTAGGGCGCGGATTCTTCTTCAAAAAATGTTCGAGCAAAGGATACTAAAACTCCACCAAGCGAAACTTTATCTAAATTCTTAAAACTCCACCACGATAAAAACAACTTCTTATTCTTACAAGAAAGTTGTTTTTTGTTCTGTTAAAAAATACCCCTTGACCTGTCTTTTTGAAGTGGTAGAATGTCAGCTAGTTTGTGTCTAGAAGAGTATAATTACAAACATTATTACTAATATTAGTTCATAATTTCATATACTTCCTTACCTTAGCCATATATGATCATTCCACTATGAGAAACAAGCATGCGCGTATACCCCGGGCAGAAAGTATACTACTTTTTAACCATATTCTATGTCCTTTCATGCGAATCTTCTCTCACACACAAGGAAATACAAGGAAATAAATAAACGATCGCTAGCACATTATAGTATTGAGTTTTTAAGCATATGCACGCTCATTGTGTTGCTTTTTTTACTCTCGCCAACAGGTGCGCCGGCAGTACATGACGACAGCAGCAACACACTACATACCGCATCTTCTCCTTCTCTACCAAAAACTCCTTCTCCAACGCTTGATCTTCTTAGCAATGCGCGCACCTATCAAGGAATGCCAGTTGGGGAGATTAGCTCACATCCTGTAGACCATGCGCTGGGAACCGCAATTCTCATTCCGCAATTTCACCACAATCCTGGAACTGATCCTCAAGAAAAGATAAATGATGCAGCAGAAACCACACAACAACAAATATACACTGTACTTCAATATCTCATTGAGCAACATGGCATTCGCATGGTTATGGTTGAGGGAGAGATTTTCGGAAATGTATCTCAAGAAAAAATCGAGCGACTTGCTAAAAAAATAGTCTCCCGCGATTCATTTTCCGCGCAATGCGATACACTGGAGCAAGCACTGGCTCGTGATCCTCTTGATCCTAAAACAGAAGGTCGACTGCTGAACAAATTGGCGCAAGCTGAAAAAGAAGTTGACAGGGAAATTATACTCAAAGGCGCGCCGCTTGTTCTCAAAGCGGAAGGTGCTTCTCTTACGCTGTATGGATCGGAAAATAAAAAAACGCAGGAAGCAAGTGCGAAACTTATCCGCAACTATATATATTTGAACGATCGTGCGCAAGAACTTGCCCGCGCGCCGCGTCAACAGAAAACGACACGACAACTCTTTAGCGGTGATATACAAGAACTGCTCTTGCAGCTCCTCTCTGCCGAAGGAACAGATGCAGCTGCGCGCGAATTTAGTACTCTTACAGCACTAGCGCAAAAAAGCAATAATGCGCAACTCACCAAACTCCTAAAAAAAACAGAAGATGCATTCACACAGCTCCAGGAGCAAGATAATTCTCTCTCCATAAACACCGCAACAAATAAGACGCCTTCTCGTTCGGAAAATCCGTATCAGAACATCCGCAGCGAGAAAGAGATACAAGAGCTCTTAGAAGACACGGAGGAACAGATCGATACGCTTGTTTTGGAGCAACGTAATAGCGAAACCGCCGAAAACTTTTCTAAAGCTCTCGTTGAGAGCAATGAAAACGTCGGTGTACTTCCTTTTGGCGCGGGACACAAAGAAGGGCTTGTCCGGGAGCTCAATGCTCGCGGTTACTCAGTGGTAGTTGTAATCCCTAAGGAAGTTTGGAAAATTAAGGGAAAAGACTCTCAAGAATGATCAATTTTCCAAGCGGTGAGATAGCGTCTTCACGGGTAAAAGCGTCCAGTACAATAAGCTCTTCCAAACGAGAGCGCGTACCTTCGCCACTTTCCTGAAAAAGACTGTCCAGAACAATTAACTCCTCAAGATATGTAGGAGGAGAAGAAGTTGCTCTGTCTTCCTTATAACCAAAAAGCGCGTCTAGCACCATCAATCTTTCCAGTCGGTGTAATAACGCGTTTTTTTGTTGTTGCTCTGCAACACGAAACTCCTCATCAGATTCTTGAAAAGACAGTCTCATCATATCTTCTACCCCAACATCTTCTTTGTTTATATATGTCCCAATATTTGAAAACGCTGTACGAGCCTCCCGTACATACACTATGCTACCAGCGGTAAAAAAAATGAGTAACAACAACACGACGCCTGTCATAACACGCCATATAAGTACATTTCCTATAGATCGTACGAAATATTTCATAGTGTTATTACTTACTTTCTAGAATCTAACGCAACAGCGTTATTCATAAGTTGATTAAAT
>CAZZDA010000076.1:0-2736 GCA_964652585.1 uncultured Gammaproteobacteria bacterium
AAAGATACTTAATCTTTTCCCCGAGCGACTTTGCATCTCGAATAGGCACCACAAAACCACTTTTTCCATCCTCAACAATACCTTGTGCGTTTGGGGTTGTAACAACCGGCAGACCGCAGGCCATTGCTTCGATAACAACTTTTGAAAATCCTTCAGTGAGTGACGGAAAAGCGAACACTGATGCTTTTCGGTAATATTCCTCCATTTTTGATTTAGAGACTCCACCAACCCACTGTATGCTCGGATTCTGTGCAATACGTGCAACATAACGTTGTTTGAGCTGTTCCGGCATATCACCATATTCGCCCACAATCACCAGTTCAGCATTTTTTAAATTCAACGACTCCCAAGCATCCAAAAGATAATGCAATCCCTTGTGTGGCTTGATATAAGAAGCATAGAGTACTTGAAACACTTCTGCTTTGGAGCGTGGTTGTACCGGTGGCGTAAATCTTTTTGTATCAATGTCTATATTTGCGACAAAAATCCGTTCTGCGGGAAAACCTTTCTCAATATAAGAATTCTTCACAAAATCAGAAATAGCAATTATATAATCAAAATCATTTAGACACCGATTCGTGCGAGCAAATTCGGCAAACATTCCCTCATATTGCGGAAAACCAAGTAATCGCAATTCTTCCTTTTCTAAATCAGCATTGAATTGCATATGTCCATTTCGAGTAAGATCTACTGTAATAGCACCATTTTTACGCGCCTTACGTAATGCCTGTGACATAAAACGACCATCGTGAAAAAATACTAAATCAGTTTTTTGTAGTCGATACTTGGCACAAAAATCGAAAATTGCCTCTCGATGTCTTCGAGAAGAAAAAGAAAAAGGGGAGAACTTTTCAACTGCTCTCACAAGATAATGAATACCAATTGGTATTGCTTGTACTGTATTCTGGAAATGAAAGTCTGTGTTGTTCCTGCAAATAATCTGAGTTAATTCACCTTTTTTTGCAAAGTCATCAATAACAGGAAGAACATCAGCTGTGGCAAGGCTTGTTTTTCTCCCCAGATCTGCAAATGTGACTATTGAAGCTGACATAAAAAAATTATTTATTACTCTACCCGAACGCCGATACATCCAGCTGTTATTCTGGTCAGTAGAATTTTTATATTGTTTTCCTTTATATATTCGTCAACCGCCTTTTTTGAACCGGCCCACGTTCCATAATCATCAATAACTAGAACTCCTCCTTTTACCAAGCGTGGGAAAAGATGAACCAATTCATGTCGTGTTGATTCATACCAGTCCGTATCCAACCTCAATAAAGCAATTTTTTCTGGAATCTGATTGGGTATTGTGTCTTCTACTTTACCTTTTACAAATACAAGATTATTAGGATTATAACCAGTAGACATAACATTTTTCTTTACCTCCTCTATAGGAGCATAGCACCAAATATTGTCTCTCTCCGTAGTTTTGTCTTTCTTCAATAATAAACTTTTTGCTTTTTCATTGGTTGATATTCTCATATCATCCTCAGTAGGCTCACTCATACCCTCATAGGTGTCATAAAGCCATATTTTTCTGTTTATGTCATTTTCCTGCAAAAGAGTGTGGGCCATAATCATAGTTTGACCCCCTTTCCAGACCCCGCATTCAACCACATCTCCTTCAATCTTGTTGCGGGATATATACTTAGTTGCTTCATAAAGTGCAAAAGACCTCTCTTTGTTAACCATGGTATAGCCCCGACTTTTTTTATGTATTGAAGTAAATTCAATATCTCGCAAAATATCAGCAGAATAAAACATTTGACGCATAACCGTAGCAGCATTTTCTTTCTTGAAAACTATATACCCTATTTGGTTAAAAATTTTTTTAATTAAATTTGTAATCATAGTCTAGAAATTAATATACATTTATTTTTTTATAATAAGTGCTAGAGCGTCCATGTTCTGTGTCGGGTTCGTACGTTTTACGCTATCAAAAAAGTGAATTTCTTTTACCTCTGTTTCAAGAATCTTTTTCTCTTCGGGAGTGGATAACGGTGATGACCAAACCCCATCTGTTTTAAGTTTTTTTAATAATTCAAGTGTTGTGGGCACATCTGAACGTTCAAATCCTTTGGGCTGATACTGCAAGTCCTCTACAAAGAAAAGGCCCCCTGAGGTAAGATGTGGAAACAAATAAGATAGAGTAATTTGTTGGTGTGGTGATGCGTGAAGTGCATCTTCTATCACAACATCAAGTTCTTTTTTTACCTGTAATATTTTTTTTAGATCATCACGAGAACTTTGATCACCCTGTACAATAAAACATTTCTTGTCCTTTGGTTGTTTAAACTTACTAATGTCAAATCCTATAATAGTGGTGTTCGGCAAATACTCGCGCCACATATGTAGTGATGGTGCAGTAGGATATGATTCCTCACTAATTCCTTCACTGTTACGATCTTCCTTTGAGCTGGCTTGAAATCTGTCTTGCAATAATCCTATTTCACACAAAGTAAATTCTTCCGACCTTCTACTCTCAAGAAAATGACTATACACTCGAATATAATTATGAAAATCTACACCTTTATCAGTTTTTACTTTATTTGCAAATCGCATTAAGTCGTCAGTGCGATATAGTTTTACCCAGTAAGCACAATACCTCACGAAAGCAATTGGGTTGGATCCTATCTTCAACACCAAATCAAATAACTTGTGTATTAAATTCATATCGTATGCTGTCTCTTTGGGTGAAAACTTTTTTTTGTATGCTTTTGCTATCAGCATCGAATA
>CAZZDA010000077.1:0-2643 GCA_964652585.1 uncultured Gammaproteobacteria bacterium
ACGAATTGTGATGGTATTGCTGCGGCACGAGAGTCGGTCAATAGTGAATTGCAGGAGCGGGTGGATAGTGCGAACGCTGACTATCGCGAGAGCATGGAAGCGGCATCTGATACGTACTGGGCTGAGAGACGAAGTTTGGACGACGCACGGCAAGCATGCGAAACGCAAGCACTTTTAGCAGATCCTTGCAAATATCTGTTTGAGCGATCAAGCGCTTTAGCGCAAGAAATTTTAGATGGTATTGATGATGGATTTGACGAGGCAAAATTTCAAGAGCGAGAAGAAGTAAAGAAAGAGTACGACGAGTGTTTACAAAATCCTCCATACGAAAGAACGTATGAGGGAATGAAAGCAAAGTGTGAAGCGGACTTTGCGGTTGGAGATGCGGTAGCACAAGCTACGCGAGAAGCAACAGAAGCCGCAGCTACTGCCGCGCGTGATGCGGCAATTGAAGTTGCGGAAGCGGATCACCAAAGCAAACACGCAACACTTGATGCAATTGAGGCGGCGTGTAATGTACCACCGCCAACAACGAGTATTGGAACCGGTATTACAACCGCGGGAACAGGAACAATCGTACAGTCGGGGAGTCCTGCATGTACGGGAAGATTTGCAGGATATGATCCGGAAACTCAATCGGAAATTACCAGGCTGCAGCAGCTCTATAATCAAGCTCGGCTTGCGGGCAAAGAAAAGGGTATAGGCGGTACGGAATCGTATGCCGCGAGAATCAGCGAGCTGCGCGTGGAGATGGCGGCTGGTCCAAGAAAGTGTACGGTAGACAGTGATTGCGGAGACCCCGAGCCTGTATGTTGTTCCGATACCGAAGTTGGGCAGATTGCGTGCAGTGACGGCGTGTGTACGGCGGAAAAAACACAGTGTGAAGATGATGAAATATGCACAGGAAAACCCGCACAGTGCGTTGCTCCTGACACCGGTGTAGAATCGCAGCCAATTTCCCTGAGCAAGCACATAGTTATTGGACAGTCATGCAGTAATCGTCTACAGGTATTGAGCCTCCAACCCTCAAGTGAGAATTCACACCGTTATGAAATTACAGGTAATGTGCCGCAGTGGCTTTCTTTCTCGCACGTAGGTGGACAATTGCCTCAAGACGTTGAGGCGGCAACAGCCTGCACAACGCTCATGGGTATGGGCCCGGGCGTTTATACGGGATCTGCGACCATTACGGTGTATAGCCAAGAGAATGTGCTGGTCAATACCATACCATTAGAGGTAGTCGTAACCGTAGAACAATCTACAGTTGTTGATGACATAGATACCGCAGTGAGCGTAGGGGAGGATCCGGTGATAGAATATCCCGCAGAAGGAACGGTATCGGTAGGACCAAGTGTTATAGAATTTGCCTATGATCACGCAAATCCTCGCTGCCCTCTACCCATCACGCCAATTACCATAACGGGACCGGAGGGAAGTGCATGGCAGCTAGGAAATGCACCACCTACTTGGCTTGCATTACCCGAAGGCATGCAAGGAACAATTCCCGCAACCATACCACTTCAATTTCCTTGCTTGCTTGATAGCTATAAGGATCAAGAGCAATCAACAAGCCTGCAATTTTACATTGAAACACCGGACGGATCAGAAGAAGCGTTAGTTACGGTTAATGGCAGCTTCACCAATTTCTAAGAAAAATTCTTATACATAAAAACTCTCCTTTTAAAAGGGAGAGTTTTTTAATCTCTTATTCCGGTAGTGATTGCCAAATCATTTCAAACAACTCTTTATGCATTTCTATGACGCTCTTATTCTCTATGACGATAGCCATGAGAGGGGGTGTCAATTGATGTATTACAACTCTTTGCGGTGTAATAACTAAGTTAGTAGTGAGAGAGGTGTCTTTTGGAAGAATTTTTACTTTCTCGTTGTAATTTTTTTCAAATTTCTTATGTTCTCTCGCAACGGGGGAGTCGGTAAAAAGTAATCGTGGTGTAATAGGAAGTTTTGCGCGGCGCTCAATAAATCTCTGAAAGTATGGTTGGTCAAGATTAAGCCAGTGTTCTTGATTGGTGATAACAAGATATTCTTCGCGAGGGCGTATGCTTTGTAACAGATTTTCATATACTGACTTAATTCCCTCTAATCCTTCATAGCATTTAATAAAGCTCTCACCACCTTTGAGATTGTAAAGAGCGGTCAGTTCAGGCAACAACCCTTGAAATTGTTGTTTTCTTGAATCAAGTAAGCCACTCAGTTTTTTTGGATGTTCTGCGGCATAGAGTTGTTTCAATCCTCTCACTTCAATGTTGATAAGCCCTTTTTTCTTGAGAGATTCTATAACGGAGTATACGGTTGTCCTTTTTATTTCCGCAGTCCGTGAAATTTTGAGAATAGTTGCAGAACCCAAGGAAAGCGCAGCTATATATACTTGCGCTTCATTTTCGGTTAAACCTATGTTTTTGAGTGTTTCTATGGATATTTTGTCTTTTTTCATAAATATGTCGAGTAAAATGACAACATTATTATACTATCATATATGTATAAAATTGTCAATAACAAAGCGTATGTCGACATAAATGACAAAATATCATATTCGTTGCATACTATGTGCAGATACGACCTTTTCGTTTACTAGTGTCCGGTTAAAATCACAAAAAAAGTAATAATTGCGCTAACTATAGA
>CAZZDA010000078.1:0-2570 GCA_964652585.1 uncultured Gammaproteobacteria bacterium
GGCACCAAAACGCCAACCATATATTTTGCGGTAGACAAGTTGTGTGTAAAGCGCGCAAAAAAACCCTCTCCGCGACTATCTTGCGGACGGGTATTGCGCACCTGCATCAATAACACTTCTTTCGCCTGCTGCTTCCATGAGGCGCTTGGTGTAATATCTTTAAGTTGTTGCAACTCTTTTATGAGTCTTTCGTCGCGCATATTTGAAGTGAATCAATGTATAGCTAACGATTATGTTTCAAGATCTTGCTCTTCTTCGATCAATAACTTGAGTGCCTTGAGCGCCCGATGTATGGTGACACGAATCGCACCATTTGACTTTCCCACAACTCGTGCTATTTCCTTTATCGTGAGATCTTCCACAAATCGTAAGAGTATGATCTCTTGGTATTCATCTTTCAGCTTACGTATCTGTTTTTGTAAAAGCGGGTTGGCGTCTTCTCGGAATGTTAATCCCAATTCCCGTGTTTGCAGGTTCGGTTGATTTTCCGGTCGCGCTCCCTCCAAAGAAATTTCTCTGCCTAAAGCTTTTTTGCGATAATAATCGGTAACCTTATTTCTTGCTATCGTATAGAGAAACGCGCGCAAGTGTTTTACCGATCTCCCTTCATTTGCCGTAAGATATTCCCAGGCTTTTAAAAATACTTCAGAGGTAACATCTTCCGCAATTTCCGTGGTGGGCACTTTGAAGTATATAAAACGATAGATGCCATCAATATGCGTGTCATACACTTGCGCATAAGCATCGGGGTCTTTTTGTCTGATCTTTGCGAGAAGGATTTTTTCTTGTAACTGTGGCACACGCGTTACTAATAAAGACGTAAATACAGGTAAAATGTTACACTTTAAATATATACAGACTTGTATGATAAACAGTCCACACCATACCACAAACTTCGTTTTTTTTCAATGAACTCTAATTAAGAGAGGGCTTGAGTCCAAATCCATTATTTTATTGCTAAATATCTGCTTTTGTGTTGTAATAATAAGTGTAAATATAGTGTTTATAAAAAAATAGGCTTTAAAGCCTATTTTTTTAGTGCACAATCAAAATACATTTATTCCTCCAAAGCTTCTAAAACCACCTTCGCTTCTTTTTGGACACCCAAGCGTTCATACGTGATCACTACTTCAGATCCAGGTTGATATTCCTGGACGAGTTCGGTAAAATCCTTATTTCCCCGAATAAATTCATTATTCAGCAGCAAAATCACATCCCCTTCTCGCAACCCCGCGTCAGCCGCGGGAGACCCCGCAAGTATTGCGGGTCTTTTTGATGAGCGTACGAGTGTTGTACGAGCTTGACCTCCCTGATCGATCGATACATCTTCAAAGAGATATTGCGCTCCAAAAAATATTCTCGTAATGGCTTGTTCGCGAAATACTTGATCCAATATATCACTCATGTGGAGAGCAGAAACCATAAGTGTATCCTCCGGCGTAACGTCCGATTGCTGCACCATGCCTATGATCGTCCCATCATGCGCAAATACCGGCGCACCTACAAGAGAGTCTTGCCATACCTTCTGCAGTACGGCGCGCTTCGCAAGAACCTCTGTTGTGCGTACATACTCGCCCACATATGCTGCAGACACATCTGAAACGCTTTGAAGAGATGTACGTATCACCTGTCCATCATGCGTCATGCTGAACACATGCTCTCCAAGCGCAATCGTATCCGATAAATCGCTCAAACGAACTACCGTAAGATTTTCTGCGACAACTTTTACAAAAACAAATGGTGTTGCGGGATCACGTACAATATGTTCAGGTGTATAGAGTGCTCCCTGTATCCAAACAACCGTACGGTTTTCTGCCACTTCTCGCGACAGAGCATCTTCAAGCGTCACAAGCCATCCATCCGTACTTAACACCATACCATTCCCTAAGAAGTCTTTTTGCGACGGTTTTTTTTGATCAGTAGCTATACTCGTTTGATAAAATCCCACCACGCTTCTCTCCACCTTCTCCCGAGCTTGAAGAAAATCCTCCTCACTGCCGTCATGAAAGATAGGAACGATCTCTCGCTCTTTTTGTATAACAAGAGGCTCTGTTTGTACGCTATCAAAAAATATGAACGTCACCATCATACCTCCCAAAAGACCCGCAAGCAAGCCTATAACAACAAGGTTTATTGAGAGAATGATATTTCGTGATGTAGTTCGCATAGAGTATTTGAGAGGTTCCTTAACTCCATTGTGCGGTGAGAAGCGCTACGATAAGTAATACGAAAAGTAATTGAAGATGTCCTCGCAAGAATAAACGAATGTCAAAGCTTCGCAACCGAAGCGCAGACAGTGTTGCAAGCATAAGTATATACCAAAAGAATGTTAGTATAAGCCCTGCTACAAAAAAAGCAAGGGGTAAAAAGTGCATAACCCAAAACATTTCCCCAAAAAAGAGTAGGAGCGTCAGAAAATAGAGCTGTACGCGCGGCTCTTTGTAGGTGTGATCATTTAACCAATGTGCATGAGCAGAAAGCATTCCCGAAACTACAAGAAAAAGAAGGAGTTGCAGCCACAACGCAATATGCAATAAGACGCCAAGCGCAAGCAAACTCACGCTGGTAAG
>CAZZDA010000079.1:0-2525 GCA_964652585.1 uncultured Gammaproteobacteria bacterium
CCTGCAATTCACTATTGACCGACTCTCGTGCCGCAGCAATACCATCACAATTCGTACCGCTTACATTAATACCGCCATCTCCTTGCCCTCCTCCCGGAACTTGTCCAAGATTTGTTATGCCAAGATAGACAGCAGTCCCAAGAACCGCAACCGCGACAATGCCTGCCGCCACTTTTCCTAATGTAGTCATACACGTTTTCCGTTAAAAACATTAGACATCTCCGGAAACCTCTTTCGTTATGAAATTTCTTGTTTCTTAGCGAGACAAGGAAAGTGAGTAAAATGACTCAAGGGCGTACTATGCGTACGACGAGAGGTATTTTATGAAACTTGACGAAGTCGTAGCAAGAAACAAGAGATTGTCATAGGAAGGGTTTCCGGAGAGGTCTATTATTAAAAAGGAGAAAATACGTCCTATCACCACCCTAGAGCATTTTTCAAAAAAGTGCAAATATCTTGCCTTCTCTCCCTAAGTTTCCTATACTGTTACAAGGAACCTCTTAACACTCTTTTCTCATGCAACACATTCATACCAAAGGAATTAACCTTGCACTCCTTACTGCATTTATCAGCGGCTTCGCAGTATTTTTCAATAAATTTGGCGTTAGTCTGTGGCAAAACGCTTCAGTGTATACCAGCGTCAAGAACATCACCGCTGCGCTATTTTTAACCGGCGTCCTTATCGGTTTACGAAAACTCCCCGAGCTCAAAGCGCTCACCAGCAAGCAACGTTTCCAGCTGGTAAGTATTGGTCTTATTGGAGGATCGATCCCTTTTCTTCTTTTTTTCCACTCACTCACTATCATTCCAGCAGTAGAAGCTGCTTTTATCCATAAAACGCTTTTTGTCTGGGTTGCGCTTCTTGCCCTGCCTTTCTTAAAAGAACACCTCTCTTTTGTGCAAGTAGCAGCACTTGGCGTCCTCCTCATTGGCGTATATCTTTTTGCAGCGCCAGCTTCCTTTACACTTAGCTATGGTTCACTACTTGCTCTTGGAGCGACGCTCTTATGGGCAGTTGAAAACATTATCGCAAAGAAAGTGCTCAAAGACCTCTCGGCAATTACCGTTGGATGGGCTCGTATGTTTTTCGGCTCATTCTTTCTTCTCACATACCTTACCTTTACCGGCGGTGTTGCAGATATCATTCCAACAACACTTGCCCAAGCTGGTATTACCCTTGGAGTTGGTTTTGTACTTTTTGCCTATGTATTTTCTTGGTATTCGGCTTTAAAGCTTGCCCCCGCAACAGTGGTAAGTTCCGTTCTAGTGATTGCCGCACCTTTGACCGCATTACTTAACGGACTGTTTATCACCCACACCTTTCCAACACACATCATACTCCCAATTCTCGTAATGGTCGTTGCATTGCTTATGATTATAGAACTTCCTCAAGTGCTCTTTGCACGATTTCATCGTACCACCGCTGAAAAAATATAACCCAGGAACATGCCTTCTCTCTCAACACGAGCAACGCCGCCAAACAAAGACCCTATCCAAGCCGCATCATTTATTGACGGTGTTGCACGATGTACGCGCTATGCCTTTGGTCCGAATCGCTTGCACCTTTGCGGTCCCGATATGAATCATGAAGTACTTGCCTACATAACAGCGGGTGCGTCCGACGATGGACTCACTCATATGCTGCGCGGATTTCAAACACTCTACCCCTACCTTAAGAGCATAGCCCTTGCAAATAATATTCGCGATCCTTTTGACGGTCGTGTAGTTGAAGCATATTGGCTGGGCAATGATCTCTTACAAACCATACCGCCGCGCACCTTCTTTCGCCATATTACAGAAATACGCAAACTCAAACGAGAGCCTTCCAACGCGCGTAAGTTTGACCTCCTTATAAATAAAGTGCGTCAAGGTGCAAAAATGCATCACAATTTTCATGTCTTCAATGTATGGAAACGCACGGGAAATGTTGAAGAAGCGCACTCACTTGAGAGCCTGGATAAGTGCAGAATAAGTTGGGGTCATGTACAAAAAGTGGATGGACCATATCTTACTCTCAAGAGAAGTTCTTTGTTGGGCATTGGCGATAAACTTATCCTTGGCCCGAAAGAATCGGTGAAGATCGCACGCCAACTGCAAGATAACAGTTTTGTGAGCGAGATAAAAAAAGGAGATATTCTCACGCTCCACTGGGATATTCCCTGTGAGATAATAACTCCTTTGCAACTCACCCATTTGAAAAAATATACTCTGTGGTCTTTAGCGCTTGCAAATCAAGCGCGCTAGATTCTACTTCACTCCTCTTTCCAACTCAGGCGCATCTTTCGACTCGATCACGGTAAAACGCATCCTCCCTAGAACTTGCCCGCGTTCTGTTATTACCTCTACTTTCCACTTCCCGGATGCAAGTGCATATTTGAGCGAATAGCCGCGATAACCGCCATCACGACCTCCAACAATTGGATATCTTAAAATGTCTTTGGTGATCCATTCTTCTTTTTGTACATCATAGTGCGACCAACGATGTAAAATGGTGGTAGAAATTTTTGTCGGAGCAAATATGGCAC